>CAZERV010000001.1:0-23785 GCA_964514815.1 uncultured Spirochaetaceae bacterium
AGCTTCTATTGAAGAACTCGACGTGATAATCGAACCTAAAAATCAGACACTCGAGGTGAACCCGGAAAATCCCAATATGCTATGATAGCTTAAAAGCTTGTTATTTTAACAAGAAATATTAAAGTCCATCGCCCATACCTATTATACTGAATTTTACCATTAAAATTTAGGTTGCGGATGTAATCTGCGATGGGCCTAAGATGAAACCGAAGGTGATGATCATTTAATATCTTCAAGTAAGGTAAAATTGTATGGTCAAACTGATTTTTCAGAAAGAGCGCAGCTTGTAGTATTCGTCCACCAGCTCTTTGAACCTGGCCCGGTCAAGAGCGATTTTCTTGGAGCCCAGCGGGTTTTTGAAAAAAAATTCCGGCAGGAAATCATCCTCCGGCTTCAGTCCTTCCTGAAGGTTAAACTCCCTGATGGTGTGGGCTATTCTGGAAGAGATATCCCGGAGATCTTTCTCCTTCAGATCCAGTCCCATGGTAGCCTTAACAATCGTGTTCAGCTCGTCCCAGTAGAGAAAGTCCCGGAAAAAACGGCATAAGATCAGCGTGTCGTAGATGGCCAGCCGGTCTTCGTATTCCAAAAGCATTTTGGCCTTGCCCTCATTTTTAAGCGGGTCTATTAAGCCGGCCAGCTCGGGCTTATAGAAGGTGGTTCTGAGATGGCAGGCTCCCCTGTCGGAAATTGCAAAACCGAGACCCATGCCCTGCAGGTACCGCGGATCATAGCCCGGAGGTTCCAGACCCTTGACATGAATGGCGATATCCTCGAGCCCGAGCTCCCCGGCGGCGAACCTTACTCCTTCCGCCAGAAGATTCCCTATGCCCTGCCGGTAGCCGATCAGGTGGAGGAGCTCGGCGATTCTCTCAACTTCGCCGTAATCGACGGCAAAGTCGATTTTTCCCCTCTTATAAGCCTCTATTGCAAAGGCAGTCACATTTCCCCCGGTAATAGTGTCGAAACCCAAACGATCGCAAATATCATTCAAATAGGCGATGGCCTTGATATCATTTATCAGGTTCAAGCCGCCGAAGGCATTAATGGTCTCGTATTCCGGCCCGTCTAGATGCAGGCCTTCGTAAGGACCGCTTAAAACGGTTGTCATTCTGTTGCAGGCAATGAAGCAGAAGGTACAGGAAATCGATTTGACTTTGCACTGGGTGAGCAGGGCATTGGTGTTGATCTTATCAACATGCGGCACGGTTCCCTCCTGCCAGTAGGTGGCCGGAAAGGCTTCCACCCTGGTGGTTATATCCACGATCTGGGAGGTGCCGGCTCTCATATAGGCTTCCGTTACCGGGCTCTCTATTTTTTCCTGAAGCAGGTCTTTTCGAAACCGGTATATCAGCTCCGGGTCCGCCGCTTCCTTTTGCCGATCACCGGTAAATACCAGGGCTTTGATCTTCTTGCTCCCCAAAACGGCTCCCAGCCCGGTCCGGCCCAGGCACCTGCCGAAATCGTTATTCACATAGGCGTATTTGACCAGGTTTTCCCCGGCGGGACCGATGGTAAGAATGCCGGACCTGTAACTCGGATATATTTCTCTTAAGGCTTTTTCCGTTTCAAAGCTGTCTTTACCGATTAAAAAGGAGGCGTCTTTGAAGATGAGGGAGTTGTTTTTGATCTCCAGATAAGACCATTTATCGAGAGCTCCGCGGAGAATGAAGGCGTCATAGCCTACTTCAGACATGGGCAGATAAGCCCTTCCCCCCGAGTATGATTCTGCATAAATCCCGGTCAGCGGCGATTTTGAGAAGCCGGCCAATCTGTTGGCTCCCCAGATGGGAAATCCGTTGGCGGGACCGACAGCCAGGATCAGGTTATTTTCCGGCGCCAACGGGTCCACCCCGGCCGGATTCCTTTTAAGCAGGAGGTGGGAGCCGAGGCCTTTTCCGCCGAGATAATTCTCATAGACAGAGTCTTCAATGTCCTCTTCGGAAAAGGTTCTTGCGTTTAAATCTATGTTCAGGATCTTGTTGAAAACGCCTTTCATCTCTTTTCTCCCAATAAAGATTCAGGGTAGTAAAAAAACCCGCTTTCATTTATAATAATTGCTAATATAATATGCCGCAAAAGTGATAATAACAAGTTTTCGGATTATTTTTTCATAAGCCAAGAGGGGGAAGAGAAGTGATTACCGCTAAAGGCAAACCGCTCGAATGGCACGAGGGGATGACCGTGCTAGAGGTCTTGAAGGCTTTAGAACTTAATTTTCCATTTGTCCTGGTCAAGGTAGACGATCAGATCGTAAAGAAGAGCGATTGGGAAACCTTCAAAGTCCCGGATAGAGCAAAGGTGGATGCCATTCCCATCGTAGCCGGAGGATAGCCGGCCGTCAGCTTAAATAAAAATTCGAGGTAGGGAAACCAAAAAAAGTAAGGAAAAATCAATGCATGAAGATGACCAGGAGATAAGCAAGGAAGAGCTGCTTGAAAAGGCGAAGAAGCCGCAGGAGGATGCGATCCGGCTGCATTCATTTTACCGGGGAAAGATTGAGACAGCCCTAAAATGCGGGGTGCATGATTTCAATGATTTTGCCATCTGGTACACTCCCGGCGTGGCGGCTCCGTGCCGCAGGATTGCCGAGAACGAGGACCTGGTCTACGAGTATACCAACAAGTGGAACACCGTGGCCGTGGTCAGCGACGGCACCAGGGTGCTGGGATTAGGCGATATCGGGCCGAAAGCGGGCCTACCGGTAATGGAGGGCAAGGCCCTTCTCTATAAGTATCTGGGCGGGGTGGACGGAGTTCCTATTATGCTCGACACCAAAGACCCGGAGGAGATCATAAAGGCCGTTCTCCTCCTCCAGCCGACCTTCGGCGGCATAAACCTGGAAGACCTGGCCCAGCCCAAGTGTTTTCATATCCTGAATACTCTCCGGGAAAAGGCCGAGATCCCGATCTGGCACGACGACCAGCAGGGCACAGCCACCGTTATTCTGGCCGGTTTAATGAACGCCCTGAAGCTGGTCGGAAAGAAGATTGAAGATGTTAATATCAGCTTCATCGGCAGCGGGGCGGCCAATGTGGCCTGCACCCGCCTCATATTTGCCCGGGGGGCCAGGCCCGGGCGCTGCCTGGTCGTGGACAGGGGAGGCATTCTGGGCAGGCATCGGGAAGACCTGGAAGCCAGGAAGGGTGAGTTTGCAGAAAAATGGCTTCTCTGCGAAAAGACGAATGCAGGAGGACGCAAGGGCGGCATTCCCGAGGCCACAGAAGGAGCTGACGTGGTGATATCGCTTTCAAAACCGGGACCCGGGACCATTCTTGCCGAATGGCTCAAAAAGATGAATAAGGATGGAATACTCTTCGCCTGCGCCAACCCGATCCCGGAAATCTGGCCCTGGGAAGCTAAGAAAGCCGGGGTCAGAGTGGTTGGAACCGGGCGGTCGGATTTTCCCAACCAGGTGAACAACTCCCTGGGTTTTCCCGGAATTTTCCGGGGCACTTTGGATGTGCGCGCCCGCACTATCACCGATGAGATGTGCTTTGCCGCCGCCGATGCCCTGGCCGGACAGATCGGGGATAAGCTTGATGATGAGCACATCCTGCCCTCCATGGATGACTGGAAGGTTTTCGCTTACGAGGCTGCAGCAGTGGGCATGGAAGCCCAAAGGCAGTCTGTCGCTCGGCTTGAGAAGAGCTATGACGAGCTTTTCTCCCATGCGGAATCCATTATCGGCCGCTCCAGGGACCTGACCCAAATGATGATGCGCGGAGGGTTTATCGCCGAGCCGCCAGATTAGCAACTTTACCAGAAAATCAGTTGAGTAATACCATAAGATTTCCGGCGGATAATTGATTTAAGGGCCGTTCAGAGACAGCCGAAAAGATGACTGTGATCAAAGCCTTTCTCTCGTTCATGACTGCTCCGTTTAAAATAGGCGGAATCACCTTCTCCTTTTCTCTCCTCCGGGTGCTTTTAAGATTCTTTCTTCCCCTTCTGGCCGTTTTCATCTTCTACAAGCTCCTGCTCTTTCTGATCAGGCGCCTGATTCTGAAGCCCTTAAAGATTGCGGAGGAGATTAAAGATAAAATTTACCGCTATACCAGGCTGTTGCTGCGAATCGTTGTTTTCCTGCTGCTGCTTTTTCTGATAACCGGTTTCTTCGAGTCGGAAATCCAGAATTATATAACGAAAATTTGGGAGGTCCTGTCCAGCCCTTTTTATTCCGCCGGGGCCTCAAGGATCTCGATCGTTACCCTGATTCTGGCTATACCCATCTTTTACCTGGCCTCCTGGCTGGCAAGAGTCACCAAGAGATTTGTGGATGCCGCCATCCTGCCCAAACTTACCCTGGCTGAATCGGTCAGCTTCACCGTCTCCAGCCTGGTTCGTTATGGTGTCATGATCCTGGCCATTTTAGTGGGCCTGTCCATGATCGGCATTAATCTCTCTTCCCTGGCCGTCCTGTTTGGAGTCCTGGGTATCGGGGTCGGTTTCGGGCTGCAGAGCGTGGTTTCCAACTATATTTCCGGCCTGGTGATTTTTTTTGAAAGACCGATCAAGGAGGGCGACCGCATCTTGGTGAACGGGCTGGAAGGAGACGTTGTTCACATTCGTTTACGTTCCACCATCATCAATACTCTGACCAATGAGACTATTGTGGTCCCCAACAGTCAACTGGTAGGTAACAGCATTCATAATTATTCGTATGAGGACAAACGGATTGTTATTATAAATAGTGTTCAGGTTTCCTACAGCATCGACCTCGAGCAGGCGAAGGAGGTGCTGCTGAAGGTGGCGGAACGGGCTCCCTACGCCCTTAAGCATCCCGGACCTGAGGCGCGGGTGATGGCTTTTCAGGATTCCGGGATCTTGATGGAACTCTGGACATGGATCAAGGATGGGCATGAAAAGCTAGCCGCTACAACCTGGGTAAATATGGAAATCTGGCGGGAGTTTAAACGGGCCGGGATTGTCATTCCTTTTCCTCAGGTGGATCTGCATGTCATGGAGCCCGTCAATCACATTCAGTTAAAATCTACTGACCAACCTTCGGAAGAATAGCTGTCAACCTGCTTTCATCCCAGCCAGTGCTGACGCACATACGGTCCGACGGGGCTCTGGCGGGGTGCTCACGATCCCACGAACCTTATTGAGAAAAGCCATTTTTACATCGCAGTCCTATATACTTTTTCGGAGTGGCTCTATTAATTATACACCATCTGTCTTTTATTTTCTTTAAAAAAAGGTTAACTGCCAAGAAGAAGCAGCCGTCAATTTTACTCGGCCAGGGTTTCCAGGGCCAGGGCGGTGAGAACAGTGATCCCGGTTTCGATCGCCTCATCGTTGAAATCGAACTCCGGGCTGTGTAGATTGGGAGCATAATCTCCGAGACCCAGCCGGATAAAGGCACCGGGGATTTTGTTGAGATAGAAGGAGAAATCCTCGGCCCCCATGGTGAGCGGCACCTCCCCGGCCCAGGCCTGATTGCCCAGATAAGCCTCGACCACGGACTGGGCAAAGGCGACTGCTTGAGGGTCGTTCACCAGGGGGATATAATCGGGCCGGTAGCTGAACGTATAGGTGGCGCAGGCAGAGTCACAGATTCCCCGGATGACCTCCTCCATGCGGGTGCGGATTATCTCCTGCAGGGCGGAATCAAAGTAGCGAGTGGTGCCTTCCATCACCACCTGATCCGGGATCACATTGTTGGTCTGACCGCCGTGAATCGTACAGACCGAGACCACCGCCGGGTTTATAGGGTCGATGTTCCGGGAAACAATACTCTGCAGACCGGTCACAATCTGAGCGCTCGTTAGTACCGGGTCCACCGCCACATGGGGCCGGGCGCCGTGACCTCCGATTCCCTTTACGGTAATGGTAAAGCGGTCTGCTGCGGCCATCACTACCCCGCTACCGGCAGCCACCGTCCCAACGGGAAGCTCCGGCCAGCCGTGCAGGGCGAAAACGGCGTTCGGTTTGGGGTCGGTGTCCAAAAGACCCTTTTCTATCATCTGGCGCCCGCCCCCCAGCTCCTCCTCAGCGGGCTGAAACACAAAGCGCACGCTGCCTTTGAATCGATCGGTAAGTCCGTTCAGCACCCTCAGCACCCCGATCAGGATCGCGGTGTGACCGTCGTGACCACAGCTGTGGGCCGTTCCGGGATGCTCGGTAGCCCAGGGGACTCCGGTCTTTTCCTCAAGGGGCAGGGCGTCGATGTCCGTCCTCAGGGTGACATTTCGTCCGGGACCTCTTCCTTCAAGAATCCCCACCGTATCGGTTTCCAGATAGGGAGGGAGGATTTTGAGCTTTGTATTTGCAATCTGATCTCTGATAAACCGGGCTGTTTTGTGCTCCTCCAATTTTGGTTCCGGGATCTTGTGCAGCTGATGACGCAGCTCGATGATTTCAGGAACGATTCGCTGTATCTTTATTTTAAGATTTTGCGGGTTGATAGCTGGTGAACGCATCGGTGCAGTTACCTCCTAAGGCGCAGTGACTCAAAGACGGCTGTCAGTATAAAACTTGTCTTGGGTAAGGTTCCCTTTTATGATAGTAATAGATTCGGCGAAGGGGAAGCAAGCAACATGAACAAGACCTTTGTCGGATTCGGATTTGGCCCGATTCAAAGCGCGCTGTTTGTGTATGAAGGCTACCGCCTGAGCAACTTTTCCCGCTTTGTGATGGTTGACATCGACGAGGAGCTGATTCGGGCGGTGCGGAACAACCGCGGCGCCTACACGGTAAACATCGCCAGGGCTGACCGGATCGACCGATTTACGGTGCAAGGGATCGAGATCTACAATCCTCAGGACCCTGATGACTTTAAGCGCATTGTTGAGGCTGTGGCCGAATCCGATGAGATGTGTACGGCCCTGCCCAGTGTAGGCTTCTACGCCAGGGGAGGGGCGACTGGCGTCGTAAATCTGCTCGCTCAAGGACTGAGCGAGCGTGAGGAGGGGTTCCCCACGATCATCTATACTGCAGAGAACAACAACCGGGCGGCAGAGATCCTGGGGGAGCATCTCACAGGTAGGATTCCAGAACAGGTCGCTAAAAATGTTCAGATCCTGAACACGGTCATCGGTAAGATGAGCGGTGTTATTACGGATCGGGAAGCCATCGAGTCCTTGCGCCTGGCAACCGTTACACCCGACACACCTCGGGCCATCCTGGTGGAAGAGTTCAATCGGATACTGATCTCAGAGATTACCCTGCCGGGTTATCGGCGGGGAATCGAAGTTTTCATCGAAAAAACAGATCTGCTGCCCTTTGAAGAGGCCAAGCTCTACGGCCATAACGCCATTCATGCCTTAATCGCTTATTTGGTCGATCTTCAAGGTTGCCGGATCATGGCTGAGGCGGGAAAGAACCCCGGGATCATGGATATTGCCCGGAAAGCCTTTATCGACGAGTCGGGGGCAGCACTGATCAGGTGCCACCGGGATTTGGGGGACCCGTTGTTTACCCCGGAAGGGTATAGGGAGTATGCCGATGATCTGCTCCAGCGGATGGTCAACCCCAACCTCAACGACCTGGTGGAGCGGGTCGGGCGGGACCATCCGCGAAAGCTGGGAATTGAGGACCGGATCTACGGTACGATGTGTCTGGCCCTGGAAAATGAAGTGCTGCCGGAAAATCTGGCTATGGGAGCGGCAGCAGGGGTCCTGTCCATGATTTCCCGCAGAGAGGTTGTCAAAATGGATGGCCTGCAGTTGCCGGAAAAGGGGGAATCGCTCAGCGAAGAGACCCTTAAGGAGCTGCTCTTCGCGCTCTGGGGAGACAATAGAAGAGTTGACCAGTACGGGGAGAAACTGGTTTCGCTGACCTGGAAGGCGCTGCAGAGCCTGGAAGGGAATTGAATCAGTTACTCAAGGACAGGAGCGTTTTTTCTCTGGTATGGAATAATACGTACTGTCATAATGGGGGAGTACCTCTCTCAGCCCAACCTTATACCGTTTTAGAGCCGTATTGATTATTTTTCAGGCATAGTTGAAAATGTCGCAGTTCTAACTGTCAAAGGAATATACGAGAAATTAGCAAAGGTTACGAAGAAGTATTGGTGGATTCCCCAGTGGACGAGAAGGATGATATGGCGATGGCTTCACCATTACCTGATTTTAAAGGATCAGTACCTGCAGCTGTCCGTACTGAACTACGGGTATGCCGGCATCGGTTCGAAAGCCCCTGCACTAAACCTTAAACAAGAGGATGAGCCTAACCGCTACGGTATTCAGATGTACCTCTATTTGGTCTCCTCGGTAGATCTGGACATACAAGATATTTCCGCCCCTGAGACGTTTCTCTATGAATGTTATCTCTCGGTGGCGTACTGCTTAAACCCGCCTGTGGATAATTTCTAAACCCCATGTTACAATCTGTTGTGAGTAAGAAAAATTTTAAGGGATTCAATTTTGCTAAAGCTCGCAACTTCTTGCGCGCCAGAGAAGAGCGCCGGCAGTCCCTTCTTGAAAAACGCTTTAAAAAAGCCTGGAGAGACTTCGAGCGAATTACTGAAATGATATGGGAAACCTACTGTCCCAAAGCCATTTACCAATGGGGGTCGCTACTGGATCGGGATCGGTTCTCTGAAATCTCTGATATCGATATAGCTATTTCTGGACATATATCGGCCGAAGTGTTTTTTGAAATGTTCGGTAAAGCAATGGATATGACCGATTTTTCGTTGGACATCGTCGAGCTGGAAAAGATCCACCCACTCCATGCCCGAAACATTCGCGAAAAAGGCAGACTGGTGTATGGTAACGAATAGCGAGCCGCAAATTCTTTCATCAGAGATACGGAACACACTGGCAATCATTTCCGATCTTTATTCGAAGCACAGGAGGTTCCAAGCGGAAGAGTTTCAGAGCTTGGGGAGAAAACCGATTACAGCATCTTATCTGGCCGATCTGCTCGACAGCTTCTATACTTGTCTGGAAACAACATTTTTGCGTATCTCCCATTTCTTTGAAAACAAGATCGATAAAGACCGGTGGCATCAAGACCTACTCGATAAGATGAGGATTGAAATACCTGATATCAGGGTTGCCATAATCTCTGGACCTTCGTATCAAAGACTAAAAGAGCTGCTCCGGTTCCGCCATTTTAGGCGCTACTACTTCGAGATGGAATACGATTGGGACAAGCTCGAGTTCCTGCAGAAGAAGTTGTTGGAGTTGGAAGCCTTGTTGAAACAGGACCTGGAACGTTTCCTGGAATTTTTAAAAGAGTTATAGCCGGGTGAAGCGCATCGGCAGTGCGGAGGAATAAAGACTTAAGAACGGTTCGAAACACCCGGCAGACAGATTCCAAAATAGCGGTGGTAAGTGGAAACCAATGCCAGAGGCACTGTTCATCATCAAGATCCATTTATTTGAGGATAATATAAAAGGTGTACTCCTCCCATGACAACACTTACAACTCGCGCATCAGCACTGCATCCCAGCGGGTAAAAGAGGGGAACCAGCAGGGGCACGATGATTGAGAGAACTGCCCCGGGGGAGATGAGAAGCGGAACATATCGGCCAGGAAGGCAATAGCTCCCAGCAGTGGGCCACTCCGACGCATAAATCAATCTTTTCTCCGTAGTTTTAACCCTGTTGCTCAAACTGCGGCGGGACTAAGGGACACTTAAAACAATAAAACCCAGGGTTGCTCCCGTCGCCAGGAGAGTAAAGCCGATTAGCCGGGAAGGAAGAGACACGGTTTTTCCTGATGTTATCAATCCTTCTACAATAATGCCTCCTACCAGGGCGCCAAGAAGGGTATGCAAGAAATCCAAGAACTCTGCGGAATGTTCGGCCGGATTCGTGCAGTCATAGACCTCTTTGATCCCGCCTGTGAGCACGCCCACTCCGATTCCGAAGCCGCTCAAAGTTCCCGTTTCCGTCCATTCCGGCCAGTCTGGGGTCAACGTATAGGACAGCCCAACCACGCCGATTGAAACAGCAAAGCCGCCGAGGAAGTGAAGCATTTTATCGTCGTGAAATCTTTGAGCGTATGTAAATGTTGAATTAAAAAGAACAATGATGATGAATAAAATAATAATTCTTTTCCCCGGCTGCATCAAAATGTCAAAATATTTAATTCTTTGCTCAAGTAATAATAATAAAAGGTATTCCCTTCGATTTTTAGCTTATCGAACCAGATAAAACCATACCCGGTGCGGTCAAGCGAGTCAAAGAGATTAAACGTGGTCTCTAAAAAACCGTCGATCTTATCGGTGGCGGTCCTTAATTGGCTCTTTGAAATCGATGGGAGCAGTATGGACAATCCACCGGTGTAACGGACAAATTTTATGGGTTTGGGACGGAGCCCGTCCCATTCCAGTAGATTGGCCGCTAATACGTTCCTGCTTGAAAGCTCCAACGGCTTTTTCAGCGGGTTGTTGAAATCGCACTCGCAACTGACGTAAGGCCAGGGTTTGCCATCGGCAAGCTTAATCTTATCGTTCCAGGTATATTGAGTGCCGTACCTGGTGATATAAAGGCTCGCGTTTACGGTGAGCAGAGGAGAGGTGCCGAATTTCAGCCTGGAGGCCTGGTGTTTTTTGAGATACTTTTTTGCCTCCTCCAGCAATTTTGCTCCGATTCCCAGTCCTCTGTAATCGCTGCGAACCTCGTGTCCCGATAAGATGTAGTATTTCCCCCTCCTGTCTTGATCAGGAATAAGACCGATCCAACCGAGGATCTCGTCTTTACTGTTAACGAAAGCAATTTTTTCGCCGTTTTGGGCTTTCAGATAATCGAAATGTTCGGTAGCATTCCTGGAGGTAGCGGATTCCCTGAATATCTTGGAAAAATCTTGTTTTTGCCAAAGTTTTTCTTTTTTATCGCCGATCAGATGGGTAACCTTCATTGTTCCCAATACTAACTGTTTTTATAATACAGCAGCAAAGCCGAAAAAGCAATGGGCAGGTAGGGAGGGATGGTTCAGGTTATTACCTGATCAACTCCAGGATAATTTCGCTTTCTTCTCGGAAGAGTCGCATCATAACCTCTTTGGTTTTAGAGCTGTTTATAGCCCGGTAAAAATCCGCGACGTTTTTGGCTTCGGTGTCGTTGATTTTCTTAATGACATCACCCTGTCTGAATCCGGCAATCGCGGCCGGTGTTCCATCTATTACATACTGGATCAAAATTCCGGAGATTTTTTCCGGGAGCTTGAGCTGTTTTATCAAGTCATCCGTTAGCTCTCCGACATACATCCCGGGCCAGAGATTTTTGGATTGCGAGGTTATTTCCTTTTCTTCTTTCCGAATGGAGATTTTTATCTTGATGGTCATCCTGCTCCTGCTGCGGATGATCTCAAATTGGGATTCATCGCCCGGAGGAAGATTTCCAACGATGTGGGTGAGGTGATCGGCATCCCGGACGGCTTCATTATTTACTTCGATAATATAGTCTCCCGGTATAATACCCGCCTTATCAGCCGGGGCGCCCTTGAAAATATTGAACACAAAGGCGCCGCTTAAGTCTTTCAAGCCGAGCTTTTCTTTTGCTTCCGGGTAAATCTGCAGGTCCAGGTTGCCGATTTGGACTCCCAGCCATCCGTATTCCACTCTTCCCTTGGTGATGAAATCATCTATGGCTTTCTTGGCGTTATTGATGGGCACGGCAAAGCCTAATCCCATGTAGGAGCCTGTTCGCGAGGCTATCCAGGTATTGAGTCCGATGACATCTCCCTTTAGATTGACCAGGGCTCCCCCGGAATTCCCCGGGTTTATGGCAGCATCGGTTTGAATATAATCGGTAAAACTGGCGATGGTTGAACCTGTTTCCGCCTTTCTACCCAGGGCGCTGATGATGCCTGAGGTTACGGTAGATTCGAAGCCGAAGGGATTTCCAACCGCGAGCACTAGATCTCCGACCTGTAAAGTATCGGAGTCGCCTAATCTGGCGATTGGGATATCTTCTCTGGAATCGAATACAACCAGGGCCAGGTCCCTGCGCGGGTCGGTGCCCACAAGCCTGGCTTTGAACTCCCTTTCATCGTGCAGCCTCACACTTATCTCATCCGCTTCACCAACCACATGGTTGTTGGTAAGCACGTAAATCCTATCGCCCTGCCTCCTGACCAGCACTCCAGAGCCGAGTCCTCCCCTTCGAAACTCTCTCTCTTCCGAATTGTCATCACCGGGTGAGGGACCGAAAAAGAAATCCCAGGGTGATCTAAAACGGGGGGCCGTCTGGCTGACAACCTCGACAACATTGATTTCTACGACAACCGGCAGTACGCTCTGCGCTACCTGCCGAAATGAATATTGAATTTCTTCGAGCCTGGGAGGCGGAGAGGTTTGGGAAACCGGGGCGTTCCCCACATTTGCCGGAGGATTTTCCTCTGCCTGCCCCCTGGTATAGGCCTGGCGGCAGGATAAAATCAACAGCCCGAAGAGGGCGATGACTGCTACGATTAAGGGGTTTCTTTTCAAGTTCATTAAGCTCTCCTATATGTCCTTTATTGTACAGTAATATAATATTAATTCAAGGATAGATCGGCAATTAAAACTTGATCTGAGCAGACCTGGCACGATCCCGGTGCCGGGGCAGAAGTCAGATCACCGTACCCGTAGGAATTACTCCATTCTTGGGGATAATGACAATGCCGTCCCGGATATAATACGTCCCTAAATCCTTGCCGGGGGCAAGGTCCCCGCAGGGGGCAAGGTCCCCGTCTTTCCGGTCCAGATCGTCGATTCCGATCCGGCAGTTGTTTCCGATGCGGGCGTTCTTGTCAATAATAGCCTTCCTGATCATGGAGCCGCTGCCTATCCCTATATCGGGCAAGCTCTTTTTTCTGTTTTCCTCTTTTTCTTTTTTAGTCTCATAATAAGTAGCGCCCATGCATATCACTCCGTCAAGACTGGCGCCGGATTCGATGATCGTCCTGATCCCGATTATGGAGTTCATGATATTGGCGTTGGTGATTATACAGCCGTCTGCGGTCAAGGTCTGCGTTATGGCGGAGGCGTTGATCTTCGATGCCGGCAGGTCTCTCCGGTGGGTATAGATCGGCCTCGCCTCGTCATAGAAATCGAAGTCAGGCCTTATGGAGGTAAGATTTATATTAGTTTCATAAAAAGATTTGATGGTCCCTATGTCTTCCCAGAAGCCCGTAAAAGGATAGGCATGAACTTTAAAGCGACCGAGGCACATGGGAATGATTTCTTTTCCGAAATCCATCATTTCATTATCCAGGGCCTGTTCCAGGATACCGGCATTAAAGATGTATATTCCCATGGAAGCCATATATTCCCTTTGATTGTCTTTTTCGCTCATCTCCCCGGTAAGGGCAGTGGGAATTTTTAACTCTTCTATATCGGTGCCCGGAGGCGGTTTTTCTACAAAATTAGTTATTCTTCCCGAGCTGTCCGCCTTCAGGATGCCGAAATGGCGGATCTTTTCCCTGGAAACCAGGGTGGCGGCCACACTGATTTCGGCTCCGCTTTCCAGGTGATGATTGAAGAAATCGTCCAGGTCCATGCGGTACAACTGGTCCCCCGACAGGATCAGGTAATGGGCCGGGTTCTGAGTATGAAAGTGAATAAAGTTTTGCCTGACCGCATCGGCGGTCCCCATATACCAGTTTGAGCGTTCGAACGTCTGCCCCGCGGCCAGGATCTCGACAAAGCCTTTGCTGAAGGAATCGAAAGCATAAGAATTGGTGATATGGTTATGCAGAGAGGCGGAATTAAACTGAGTCAAGATGTAGATTTTTTTGAATCCGGAGTGAATGCAGTTGGACATGGGGATGTCTACCAGCCGGTATTTTCCGCCAAAGGGCACCGCCGGTTTTGCCCTTTCCTTGGTGAGGGGATAGAGACGCTCACCCCTGCCGCCGCCCAGGATCATGACTAACACTCTGTTTTTCATTGATATCCGCCTGCCAAATTCATTTTAATCCTTCGACTTAAAAACCGTCAAGGCAATTGTCACAGCTTACGCTAAAACCTGCGGCCATTGCGGCATTGAATCAATAATGCTATTATAAATAAGCTACGATCATGATTTACTACCCCGGATCAGGAGAAGCCGCATGCTTGCGGAGGTAATCCGGCTACTTCGCCAGGATAAGAGCTTTATGTCGTCCGTCGCGCACTGGGAGATAATTGAGGCCCGGGGGGCGAAGTACATCGATCTTCCCGCTGAGGTCGATGAAAGAATCCGGAATGCCCTGCGGGAAAAGGGAATAGAGCGCCTGTTCTCTCATCAGCACCAGGCCTACCTGCAGGCGAGGGAAGGAAAAAATGTTGTGGTGGTGACGCCTACCGCTTCCGGCAAGACCCTCTCCTACAACCTCCCGGTGCTCCAGACCCTCCTGGAGGAGCCCGAAGCCAAGGCAGTGTACATATTCCCCACCAAGGCACTTTCCCAGGATCAGCAGTCCGAGTTGAATGAAATTCTTTTGGGTGGAGATCTCCCGGTGCGGATTTTTACCTATGACGGGGATACGCCCCGCTCCATCCGCATCTCCGTCCGGGAGGAGGGCAGGGTGGTTATTACCAATCCGGATATGCTGCATACCGGCATCCTGCCCAACCATCCAAAATGGATAAAATTCTTCAAAGCCCTGCGGTTTGTGATTATTGATGAGATTCACGCTTACCGGGGGGTTTTAGGCTCTCATCTTACCAATCTTATCCGGAGGCTCAAGCGGATCTGTTCCTTTTACGGCTCCGGGCCCACATTTATCTGCTGTTCCGCCACGATCGGCAATCCCCAGGACCTCGCCCGGAAGTTAATTGAAGAGCCGGTAGTTTTAATTGATGATAACGGGGCGCCCTTGGGCGAGAGGCACTTTATTTTTTACAATCCTCCCCTGGTAGATCCTGTCCAGGGAATCAGGCGGGGAGTGGTCAAGGAATCCCAGCGGATCGCAGCCCGGCTTTTGAAGGCAGGGATCAAAACTATCGTTTTCGCCCGCTCCAGGGTAAGAAGTGAGCTTATCGCTTCCTATATCCGGGATTCCCTGAAGAATATATTTACCGATAACGGGCGCCTGAAAGTCGCCTCTTACCGGGGCGGGTATCTGCCCAGTGAGAGACGGGCCATTGAAAAGGGGCTGCGCTCCGGCGAGATTCAGGGAGTGGTGTCCACCAATGCCCTGGAATTGGGCATAGATATCGGCGGACTGGACGCTTCTATCCTGGCCGGCTATCCGGGCTCCATCACCTCCTGCTGGCAGCAGGCCGGCAGGGCCGGGCGGAGGAACAGCCTTTCTCTCTCCATCCTGGTCGCTTCTTCCTCCCCGATCGATCAATACCTTATCCGGCATCCCGAATACTTCTTTGCCCGCTCTCCGGAATCGGGGTGGGTCGATCCGGACAATATCTTTATCCTGATCGACCAGTTGAAGTGTGCCGTCTTCGAGCTTCCCTTCCGGGAGAACGAGAGTTTTTCCGGGGAGGGGGGAGAGGTGGAGCTCCTTGATTACCTGGAGGAGAATGGGGTAATCCGGCATACGGGAGGAAAATGGTTCTGGTCCGACCGGTCTTACCCGGCCGAGAAGATCTCCCTGCGCAGCACCTCGCCGGGCAACATGGTGATTGTAGATACGACCAGGGGCAGAAACACGGTGATCGGAGAGATGGATAAGCCTTCCGCCAAGCAATTGCTTTTTAACGAGGCGATTTATCTCCATATGGGGGATCAATATATTGTCAAAAAACTGGACCTGGAAAACCAGCGCTGTTACGTGGAAGAAACGGACGCTAATTACTTTACGGATTCCATTGTAAAGACCGATATCAAACTGCTGCACCAGGATAAGAGGGAACCTATAGAAGGGATGGAGCTGGCGATCGGAGATATCCTGGTCAGGACTCAGGCCGCAAAGTTCAAGAAACTGAAATTTCACACCCATGAGAATGTGGGTTATGGCGAGATCGACCTGCCGGCCGAAGAGATGCATACCCGCTCTGTAGCTCTTCTTTTCAGCCCGGGATCAAAAGCGGGAATATCCTTTTCGAGCCTGGGAGAAATTGAGCAGGGCGTGGTGATGCGGAGGCTGGGAAACCTGGTCAAGAATGTGGCCCCGGTTTTTCTCCTCTGTGATCCCCGGGATATCGGGGTAGTCGAACGTCTCAAGGATACTTTCTTTGACTGCCCGGCGCTTTACGTGTATGACAGCTACCCCGGGGGTACCGGACTTTCCGAGGGTTTCCAGGCGAATGCCGGGGCGATTGTGAGGGGCTCGCTAGACCTGGTGGCTAACTGCCCCTGCACCCGGGGCTGTCCTTCCTGCATCGGGCCGGCAGAGGAGGAGACCGGTTTAAATGTCAAAGAATCGGTCTTAAGGTTTTTAAGAGAGTGGATCGGTGTACCAGGAAATTAATATCTCGGCAAAAGCCCGGAGCATCTATCAATTCGAGGAATCCTTTACTGCTGATTTCAGGATTTCTCGCAATCTCGCCCGTAAAATGAACGAAAAGAGAGACCTGGTCCGTTTTCCGGACCGGGCGGTGCGGGCCTCCCAGATCAATGCCCTGGCCTTGATTGAGGAAATACTGCGTTACATAATCCATCTCTACCGGGAACAAAAAAATCCGGAGTTATTTTCCGATATTCTCAAGCGGTTGAAGTCCGGCGGCCGGCAGGTGGAAAACATCTTAAAAGAATATATAAACGAGTTTCCTCCTACGGAAGTTTATAGGCGTAGCATCTCCGCGGAGCAATATCTGAAAGGCAGGAGCAAAGGTTTTTCGCACCGGCATCTTGTCTTGCGGGACCTGGTTATTCTCCGGCTGGCCGCAAAGAATCCCGTCTATTCTCCTTACCAGGAGCTTCTGGAAGACTCAGGGCTGGAGAAAAAGACAGCTTATCGGGAGGTTATCTCCGGTCTCTATCAGTTCTTTGATGCCCAGCCCCTCTTCGGCCCCGATCTCCAGAACCTGCTCGATCTGCTGCACAGCCCGGCGGCTGCCTCCCCCAATTCTCTGTACGGCCAGTTGGAATATATAAAAAATCACTGGGGATACCTGCTGGGTGATTATCTGCTGCGCCTGCTGAACAGTATGGATTTCATCAGGGAAGAAGAAAAGACCCGCCTTCCTTTCCCGGGGCCGGCCAGGGTGTATGAGTTCGGCGGTCTGGAGGGCGAAGAGGAGCGGTTCAGCCGGGATCGGGAGTGGATGCCCCGCCTGGTTATGATCGCCAAAAGCGCACTGGTCTGGCTGGACCAGCTGGCGCGGAAGTACAAACGCAGGATAGGCAGGCTGGATGAGATACCGGATGAAGAGCTCGATACTCTTTCCCGCTGGGGATTTACCGGGCTCTGGCTGATAGGCATCTGGGAGCGGAGTAAGGCGTCGAAACACATCAAACAAATGTGCGGAAATCCGGAAGCCGAAGCGTCTGCCTATTCTATTCGCTCCTACCGTGTGTCCGGGGAATTGGGAGGGGAAGAAGCGCTGCGAAATCTGAAGCACCGATGCCGGCAGCGGGGCATCCGCCTGGCCAGTGATATGGTTCCGAACCATACCGGCCTGGATTCCTCCTGGGTACTGGAGCACCCGGACTGGTTTGTATCCTTAAGAGAGTCTCCCTTTCCTTCCTACTCGTTTTACGGACCCGATCTATCCGAGGATGGACGCTGCGGATTATTCCTGGAAGACCATTATTACAACCGGACCGATGCAGCCGTCGTTTTTAAGTGGAAGAACAACCGGACCGGGGAGGAGCGTTTTATTTATCACGGCAATGACGGGACCCACCTTCCCTGGAATGACACGGCCCAGATTAACTACTTGAATCCCGAAGCCAGGGAAGAGATAATTCAGGCCATTCTCCGGGTAGCCAGGGATTTCCCGATCATCCGCTTTGATGCCGCCATGACTTTAAGCAAGAAACATTACCAGCGTCTCTGGTTTCCCGAGCCCGGCTCCGGGGGCGACATACCCTCCCGGGCAGAGCACAGTATGGGAAAGAATGAGTTCAACCGCCTGATACCACACGAGTTCTGGCGGGAGGTTGTAGACCGGGTGGCCGCGGAAATACCCGATACCCTGCTCCTGGCCGAGGCTTTCTGGATGATGGAAGGTTATTTCGTGCGAACCCTGGGAATGCACCGGGTCTACAACAGCGCCTTTATGAATATGCTCAAGGCCGAGGAAAACAAGAATTACCGCACCCTGATTAAAAATACTCTGGAGTTTGATCCTGAGATCCTCAAACGCTACGTGAATTTCATGAACAATCCGGATGAAGAAACCGCAGTGGCCCAGTTCGGAAAGCAGGATAAATATTTCGGGGTTTGCACCATGATGGCGACCATGCCTGGTTTGCCGCTCTTCGGGCACGGTCAGGTCGAGGGTTTCCAGGAAAAGTACGGCATGGAATATAGCCGGGCCCATCAAGATGAGCGGCCGGACCAGGAGCTTGTCTGGAGGCATGAACGGGAAATCTTTCCCCTGCTCAGAAAGCGCTACCTCTTTGCCGGGGTGGAAAATTTTTTCCTATACGATTTTTATACCCCCGGAGGTGTGGTCAATGAAAATGTCTTTGCCTATTCCAATCGTTTTGGAGGCGAGCGGGCTTTAGTGTTATACCATAACAAATATGAGGAAGCCCGGGGGTGGATCAGGGCCTCCAGCAGGTACATGGAAAGGAGCGGGGAGAACCATAAGAGCATGCGGCAGAAAGTGCTGGCCGAAGGTCTGTCCCTGGCCCGGGGCGATGAGTATTACTGCATTTTCCGGGAACACTTATGCGGCCTGGAATTTATCAGGCATAATGGGGCTCTCTGGGAAGAAGGTCTCTACATTGAGCTGGCCGCCTTCCAGTACCAGGTGTTTATTGATTTTCGGGAAATAGAGGATAATGAGTGCCATCATTACGCCGAGCTCTGCTCCTCTCTGAATGGAAGGGGGGTTCCCGATATTGAAACGGCTGTGAGAGATATTGCCCTGCGGCCTCTTCGGGAAAGCTTCAGCGCTTTCTACAATATAGATCTGATTCGGGAAGTGCTCGAGAGAGCGGAGCCGGATCTAGGGGATATCGAGAGCAGGGCGATGCGCTTTTTCCAGACTGCCAGGGAGTATGCGGAGACGGCAGGATATACCCGATATAAGAAGTCGGCGGCCCGCGACCGGGGCCCGGACGCTTCCCAGCCTAAGAGGCTGGGAGAAAATGAGAAGGCGGCAGCCCGCGAGTTTTGCCTGGCCTTAGAGTCGGTTCTTAGCTTTGAAACTGGGGAAGACGATATTCAGGGTGCTTTCCGCAGCCTGAATATCGTGCAGGTAAAAGAAGAGCTGAAGTGGGCTATTCTTATCCTCCGGAGCATTCTCTCTGCGGCAGGCAGGCTGATCGATCCGGAAGATCCCTTCAACAGAAGCGCTCTCCTTATCGATGAATGGCGTCTGGTCCGGGCTATCAAACCGGTCTGGGAGCAAGTGGGAGTAAACGCTCACGAGGCGGCCCGGAACCTGCTCCTGGTGAAGGTCCTTCTTCTTTTCCAGGGTTGGCTGGTCTCTCCCGAGCCGCAGCTTTTAAGAGTATTGGAGAACCGACAGGTAAGGGAATTTCTTCAGGTAAATCTCTACGAAGGCACCTGGTGGTTCAACAAAGAATCGTTTGAAACCCTTTTATCGTGGTTCCTGGTGCTGGCGAAACTGAACGGCGCCGCCGAAAAGATGGCCGATCCGGTCGTTGGTTGGCAAAGGCTTGCCGAGAAATCAGAGTACCGGCTGGATACTTTTTTGGAGCTTCTGGGTGGATAGAGATATTTCCGCTTTGCGCCGGCGTCTGGGTTATCTGGATAAGACTGTCCGGAAGAAAGATGAAGCCGGCGGGCAGCCAGACAAAAACGGCTTTTTGGATTCCGGCGGCTGGTCCCGGGTCGGGGATTATACTTTTGTGCGGACGCGGTGGATTGACAATCCTTTAGGCAGTCAAAACCTTTCCGAGCACCTGGTTCCGGATGGATTCGGAACAGGGGACCTGGTTTTTTTTGATACGGAGACCACGGGATTGTCTGGAGGGGCCGGAAACTTCATATTTCTCTTCGGACTCGCCAGACCCCGGGCGGAAGGCGAATTTATAGAATGCGAGCAGATTTTCCTGAGCGATTTTCCCGGCGAGCGTGAGTTTCTTGAAGCCGTTTGGCAAAGAATTACCGGTAAAAAACTATTTGTATCCTATAACGGCAAGAGCTTTGACAGCCATGTTTTAAAGACCCGTTTTATTCTCAATAATTTAGACTGTGGTCTGGAGAGGCAGATAGATCTACTCTATTGGTCCAGGCGTCTCTGGAAGAGACTTCTTGATAACTGCTCCCTTGGTAATATTGAGCGAGAAGTGCTCGGCATACATCGTTGCGACGATGTATCCGGGGCCGAGGTGCCGGGAATCTATTTCAGGTACCTGCGAACAGGGGAGGAAGGACTTCTGCCGGCGGTCTTTCAGCACAATCTTCAGGATATAATCTCCCTGGTCAGTCTTTTTGTCCTGTTGAACCGGATCCTCAACGGCCCTGATTCAGGCCGACTAAAGCGCAGAGGCGATTTTACCGGTGTCGGGGAAAAGAAGAGCCTGGAGGCTGTCAATCTGGACCAGGCTTCTTTAGGAAAGTCTCTGGTTGAGCGGGGCGATCCCAGGGGTCTCGAAATTTTAAAAGAATCTTTCAGCGGCGGAGATCAATGGTCCGGCCGGAGCTTGAGCCTCTTCTACAAACGTGAGGACCGCTGGGCGGAAGCTGCGGAGATTTGGGAACGGATGGCTCTCCGGGGGAAAAGCATCTTCGCGACTCTCGAGCTGGCTAAATATTGTGAGCACCGAAAAAAAAGCCCCCGTGAAGCCCTGCACTGGACCAGGAAAATTCTTTCCTGGGACTTTCCTGTCGATGTTCACCTGCGCCGGGAAATCTTTAAGAGACTGAAACGTCTGGAGAGAAAAAGCCTCAAGCAGAAATGAGCGAAGCTGTAGTCTATCTGATTGTCCGCTTAGATTTGAAAATAACCGATCCGGTAGCTGTCTGAAATGGTAAAGCCTAATTTTCTATAAAGGCCGAGGGCAGGAAAATTATTTTGCTTCACGAACAGGGCGGCCATTTTTTTTGTCTGAAAAAGGCGGCTTAAAAGGGCCTGCATCACCCAGAAACCTATTCCCCGCCTTCTCTCCGATTTTATCGTATAAACCCCGCCTATCTGGTCAACCTGAAATCCCCTGGCATTTGTTCCGGCTTTGGCGACCGCCTTTCCGTCGATTTCGGCTATGAGGACTAGCTGCGTGCGGAGGAGACGCTTCAAATTCAAAAAACAGGTGCGGTCATGAAAATGGTCCGGAGAAATCACTACCTCTTCCAGCTCATAATCTTTCTGGAGAGGAAAGAGAGCTTGCACATCTTCGCTCCGGGCTGCTCTCAGGCGTAGGCCGGGAATCGATTGAGGCAGTGGGCTCTCCACAGGCAGATAGTCTTCCCTTATAAGAGTCATCAGATGATAGGTAATGGAGATTTTTGATCTAACCGGAAGCATTCGATCCACCCAGCCGACATCCCTTAAAGTACCCAGGATAGAATAAGGAAGGACCCTTTTCAACTCCGGAAATATCTGCCTACAGTTTGCCAGGCTATGGCTGAAAAGCGGTAAGATAAGGCCGGATGCGGTGTAGAGGAGCGCTCCGGTGATTCGGGATTTATCCCGGTTTAAATATATTACCGCGTCCCGTCTGGCCGGCAGGCAGGCTTCTTCTTGTTTTTTCAGGCGAGAGCTGAAGGCCACCGATTTCCATTCCCATTCTAAGAGAAAAGAGTGAAGAGCGGAAAGATCGTTTTTCCTGGCCCGTTTCCAGCTCACCTGGCGGCCCGCCTGCGAAAAATGTGAAGATGTGGTTTCATCCGGCACCGCCGGGTGGTTCATCAAGGCTTATGAAGTCCAGAGGGCTTTTACCCTCCGGGATAAAATCCCCTGCCAGAGCGGCAAATCCGGCCTTGAAAGAATTGCGGCCGGTGCCGTAAACGGCCAGGCTGCTTTCCACCCAGGGAGTCTCCCTTAGGTAGACAGGAGTCAAGGTTGAAATAACGATTACTTTTTTACCCAGCTTCTCAAGCTCCTTCAGTATCTCCAGGCTGTTGTAATTGGCCAGGCAGAATATGATCGTATCGAAACGGGAAGCTTGCTCTGGAATACTCGATTTATACCCGGCGCCGGCAGAGTAAAATGGTGCATAGGGGAAATAGAGAGACGACGCCCCGGGATAGCGGAGCATTCCTTCTTCGAGGAACTCCCGGAACTGCCCGATAAGCAGAATATTTTCTTCAGGGCCCGGTTTAAAGGGGATGCCGGACTTTTTAAAGAGAGTTACGCTTCTAAGCGAGCTTTCTTTAAAAAATTGTCTGGCTTCTTCCGCAGGAATGTTCGAAGCAATGACTTCTTCGTCGGGATAGATGGGGAAGGGATTTTCCCCTTTAAATGTTCTTATCTTGAGCTGCAGGATGCGCCTGACCGAAGTCTCAATCCGGTTTTTAAAGGCCCGGTCCCTTTTAATGAGATCGAGAAGCTCATTCCAGGCCATGTTCTGGATATGAGGGGTATGGGAGATCAGGATCATATCGTTCCCGGCTTCGAGGGCCGCCCTGCTGGCCTGGGAGGTATTCATCTCCCCGTTAAGCACCCCGTTCATTTCCATATCATCGGTAACCAGAAGCCCCTCAAAGCCGAGCTTCCGGCGGAGCAGCTCATTTATGAAGTAGGGGGAGCGGGATGAGGGGGTGAGATCGCCCAGTATTTTCGGATAGGCAAGATGCCCGCTCATGATCGCCGGCAGGCCTTCCCGGATCAATATTCTGTATGGGACCAACTCCCGGTCCCACATCTCCTGAAAGGAGATATCGATGACCGGCAGCATTCCGTGTGAATCCCGGTCGGCGTTTCCGTGGCCAGGGTAATGCTTGGCGGTGGAGATGATGCCGCTCCTGGCCATGCCCTTAAAGTAAGCCAGGGCGAGCATGGCCGTGGCCTTCGCATCCGAAGAGAAAGCCCTGGGACCGATCACATTGGCTTCAGGATTGGAGTAAATGTCGATTGTGGGGGCAAAGTTCATGTTGATTCCCAGGAGTTTCAACTCCCGGCCGATATAGAGACCGGTCAAGAAAGCATCTCTGGGCAGTCCCCCGGCCCCGAGGGCCATATTGCCGGGTGTCAGCGAGGTTTTTCCCTTAATATGAAGGACCCAGCCTCCTTCCTGGTCCGTGGCCACTAAGAGGGGGATCCGGAGCCTGCTTTTTGCGTTTATCATCTGCATCTTTTTTATGCTGCGCGCCAGGGAGGGCAGGGTATCCACATTCCTGCTAAATATCTTTACTCCCCCAAGATTTCTTTTCTCGATCCAGCGGGCGATTTGGGCCGAAGGCTCATGACCTGTATAGCCGAGCATGAAGACCTGCCCCAGAAGCTCTTCATCGCTAATTCTTGAGAGAATGGATTCGATCAGTTCATCTTCCGGCAGGTCGGTCCAGAAATTGACCTGGGCGGTGAGGGCGGAAGTTAAAAAAAAAGCCAACAAGACCAGGGAGCCTTTCAATACTTGAGATTCCATGTCTCCTCCGAATATTTCCTATGATATAGCTGATCCGCAAGAAGCCGTTCATCCGGAGACAGGTCCGTATTTTCTGTGTAAAGCAGAGTCTGAAAACCCCTGGAAAAAGCAGTCACGGCTTCGGCAAAGGAAACACTCTTGCCAGGTTCCTTATCGAGGCAGCCCGGTTCCGGGTGCCCGGTGCCTGCCTTTGCCCGACTAAGGTCGGATGAAACCACCCGACTAAGGTCGGATGAAACCACCCGACTAAGGTCGGATGAAACCACCCGACTAAGGTCGGATGAAACCACGAATCC
>CAZERV010000001.1:23885-42074 GCA_964514815.1 uncultured Spirochaetaceae bacterium
CCCGACTAAGGTCGGATGAAACCACCCGACTAAGGTCGGATGAAACCACGAATCCGTCATTTCCGGATAAATAGAGGGATATTCTCTGGTAGGAATCATCCAGGGGGAACGAGCCGTGCTGCAGGGAGCCGTTCCTGGTCATGATCTGGGCGCTGCCTATCAATTTCTTTCCCGCTTGACCGGAAATTTCATATTCTCCTGTCGATCGGAAGCAGTCCGGATTGTATAGGTTTCCCCGCCTTTGGCGGACTGAGATGCCCCGGATGCCCAGATTTTTCAGGCCTTCGAGCAGAAGTCCGGCACTGAATTTGTAGATCTCCCGTTTCTTTAAGTGTTCAAAATGATCACGGGAAAGGATGACCGCATAGGTGAGCTCATTGTCATGAAGCACCGCCTGCCCGCCTGTCGGCCTTCTCACATAGGTGACTCCGTCTTCCCGAAGCTTCGGCAGGAGCAGTTTGTTCCTGATTCGCTGGAAGGCGCCCAGGGAAAGGGTGGGCGGAGAGAAACCGTAGAGCCTGATGACCGGGGGGGTTTCTCCGTTCCCGATCCTCTGAAGCAGCGCCTCGTCTATAGCCATATTCCTCCGTCCCTCCATCCGGGGATGAACGATCAATCGGAAAGCACCGGAGTAGCGGAGAGTCAAACGTAGGCCTTGCCTAATAGATCATCGATGTATTGGGAGGCCGAATGGGACGCAATCGCTCCTTCTCCTGCGGCAACCACTATTTGCCTGAAGGGAGTAGAGCGCACATCCCCGGCAACAAATAGTCCCTTGATGCTGGACTCCATCCGCTGGCCGGTCACAATATAACCGGCTTCATCGAGGCTCACCCCTTCTATAATCCGGGTCTGGGGCACGGAGCCGATAAAAATAAAGACCGCCTCGAGCTCTTTCTCGTATTCCGTATTATCCGCATTGTTGAAGAGGATTGCTCTTTCCACCCTGGTGCTGCCTTTTATTTCCTTGATCTCAGTGTTGAAGCGCACCTCGATGTTGGGACTATTCAGGATCCGCTCGGCCAGGGCTTTCTGAGCCCGGAAGCGGTCCCGCCGATGGATCATTACGACTTTATCGGATAGATTGGCCAGAAACATGGCTTCATCGCAGGCGGCGTCTCCCCCGCCCACGACCAGGATACGCTTGTTTTTGAAAAAAGGACCGTCACAGGTGGCGCAGTAGGAGACGCCCCGCCCGGTGAGCTCTTTTTCACCGGGAACGCCCTTGGTCTTATGTTTGGCCCCGGTGGCGATAATAACGGCCATGGAACTGATAGTCCCTCGGTCCGTTTCGACCAGGAAGATTTCATTATCCTTCTTTACCGAGCGGACGCTCCGGCTCTCGATTTCTGCCCCGAACTTGAGCGCCTGATCTTCGAACCTCTGGCTGAGCTCAACCCCGGAAAGGGGCTCCGGAAAACCGGGATAATTCTCCAGGCTGTCAATGTTCAGGCTCTGGCCTCCCGAAGCCATTTCCTCCAGGAGCAGAACGGAAAGGTTCGCCCGAGCTCCGTATTGAGCGGCCGTCATGCCGGCCGCGCCGGCGCCTATAATAATCAGGTCCTTATCTGCCCGCATATTTGCCTCCGGTAAAACTGTTTTTGTTTGTCCTACTTGAATACACTCTAAAATAACAATAAATTCAAAAACATGGAACACTCAAAGCACTTTCTCTTCTTCCTGTTCAGCCTGCTCTTTCTCCTTTCCTATCGTTCTCTGATCAGCGCTGAAACTGCCGATAAAGCTAGAATTATTCCACTAGAGTTCACAGTTAACCTGGCCGGCCTGGAGAAACCTCTCAATCTCGATACATTTCTGGAGGCCGCTTTGATTTTCTCCGGAACGGAACTGAGCAGCCTGGAAAGCATTGCTGAGAAAGTGGAGACATTAATTTCCCGGGCTGCGGAAACGGTGGGGCCCCTGCAGGATGCCCGGGAAAAAGCGGAGCAGGTCCTCTATTTCATGCATGAAAATATCTTAACCGTGTATCGGGAAGAGCAAACCCGGCTGGATGTTCTTATCTCCGAGGGCAGTTATAACTGTGTCTCCTCGGCAGTCCTCTATATGATCCTGGTTAAATCACTCGGCCTGGAGGTTTGGGGTATCCGGACCAAAGACCACGCCTTTTCCCGGGTCAGCCTCGGGGATGAGGAGATTGATGTGGAAACCACCTCCCCCTTCGGTTTTAATCCGGGCTCTAAGAAGGAGTTTACGGATCACTTCGGGAAAGTAACCGGCTTTTCCTATGTTCCGCCCACAAATTACAGTGCCCGCCGGGACCTGGATGAGAAACAAACTCTGGCCCTGATCCTGTACAATCGCTCGGCTTTTTTAAGTGAGCGCAAGCAGTACGCCGCTGCGGTCGGTCCCGCTGTGGACGCTTATGCTCTATTGAGGGATGATGAATCTTATGACCGGATGATCGTAACTTTTCTGAATCTTGCCTCCTGGTACGGCATGCAGCAAAATAACATACAGGCTCTGACATTTGTCTCTTCGGTTTTAGACACTCTAACCGGGGAATCGAGGCTGCATAAATTAAGGAGAGATCTTTTCCATAACCGGGTCATTGAGCTTATCGAAAATGACGAGCTCGATGAGGCGGCAATACTGCTCGAGGCGGAGCTCGATGCCGGGCAGCCCTGGACAATAGATAAGAAGGAATGGAAGAAACTGATGATCTATATCTATAAGATTAAGGCCCGGAGAGAGAAAGATTTTGAGAAAGCAGGCCTCCTTATCAAAGAAGCGTTGAGTAAGATCGGCCGGGATGCGGGGCTTTTACAAAGCTACGAAGTTTATGTTCATAACCAGGTGGTCTCACTTTTCAATTCCGGAAGCTATGAGAAAGCCCGCCTGGTCCTGGATAACGCGCTGATCATAGCCCCGGACAGTGCCAGGCTGCGAAAAGACAGGTCCCTGATCGATTCACAAATGAATAACCGGTAGAGGAAACCACAGCGTTCGCTAGAAGGTGAAAATAGCATATGGCCTCCATTGAATTTAAGAGTATCGACCGCATCCGGCAGGGTGATCGTCTGCTGGTAGACGCAGGGGTGTTTTCCAAAGCAGGCCGCGAGATAGATGAAAAAACGATCCAGCTCTTTGCCAAACATAAGGTGAGCTATGTTCCCACCATCAGTTTGACCTACGAGGAGCAAGAAAAATTTAAGGATGGCCGGGACGGTGCCGTAATTGAAGATTTTATCGGCCGGGAAATCCGGAAACGCCGGCCCCCCTTTGATAGATTGCGATTGAGATTGCTTGATAAACTAAAATCGATTTACATCCCCTTTCATGAATCTCACGGAATTTTTCAGGCCAAAGGAAAGAAGAAACAGCTTACCCGGGATAAACTGCTGGAAGGAAATCTGCCTTCCCTCTATCAGCCGGATACCGATGCTGGGAGTGAATCCCTGCTAAGCCCGAACAAAGTGGACTTTTTAATAGAAATTATCAAGGCATTTTCCAAACAACTCGAAAACTTGAGCTACCTGGGCCCGGAAACGCGCCGACTGAAAAAGAGGCTCAACCGCATTAATCTAAATTCCGTCCGCCTGCACAGCCTCTTCAGCGGTGAACGCCTGACGAATGTGGGCGATGCAGTGGCCTGGCACGTCGCGGACACGGGAATCTATTTTTTTTACGCAATAACCAATTTGAATAAAAAGAGGATTCTGAGCGGCTGTCCCCTTACGGTTGCCAGGTTTGATCCGGACCAGGCGGTTGATGAAAAAACGGAGTTTCAATATTATCCCGGCACCCTCTGCGATGCTTTCCTGGGCATCCTGCTGCATAGAATCGGTGATCTTCATGAATCCATTCATCCCGTCCTCTCAGCAAAAGCTGTGCTGGACCCTGATGATCCCGTAGGCCGCAATAAGATCCGCCTTTTGCAGAGAAGCGACTATGTGACCCGCAACCTGTTGAGGAACAGGCGAGACATCTCTTCCATAGCCAGAATGATTTGTTTGATGCAGCATGAGTATCCGGACGGAACAGGGTTTCCGCCGTTGAATGCCAATAGATACCTTCACGAACTGGTGCGCCTCTTTCACATTGTAGATTTTTACGATGAGATGACGAATCCTATTATTCTGAAGTCTCCCTTCAGCCGCTTCGAGGTGATTGATTATATGAAGACTAACAGCGGAGAGTACCAGTATACTCACGGGCGTTTCGTTCCCAATGCCCGGTTCGACCGGATGCTGCTGGAGGAATTCCTGCAGATTCTGGCCCCCTACGAAATTGGGGAAAAAGTCTATCTCTATGCCGGTGGGAAAAGGAACGAGCATTACTTCGTAGGACGGGTCTTTTCTTATCTTGACTCCCATACCCCGCTGATCTCCATTCTGGTCGATGAAAGAAGCAATAAGAAATACCGTTATGGTGACCTTCTTTTCAATATTCCCGGAGGCGATGCTTACTTTGTAAAAAACGGCAAAATCGTCCGGAATATTAAGATGGATTGGATAAAAGAGCTTCAGATCTATGACCTGAGCATGAACCCGGGGGGCATTTCGGAGTACGGCGATTCGCTTTTCGGCAAGCAGAGAGTGTTGTCGAGAAAACTTAAAAAAGTAATCTAAAAAAAATTTCATATCCCAATCCTTTTTTTTACGAAAAGATTAATTCAAAGGAAACCCGCTACCGAAAATTGATAAGAGGAGTAAAAATCTGTGCATACCAAAAGATTGAAGGCTTTAATGGAAAAAGAAACTGCACTACTGGCTCATTTTGCCGCCCGGCAGACAGAACTCCAGGAAGCGATGAGAGGCAGGGACTGGGTGGGCCTGGCGAAAACTATCGATGAATTACAGCCGCTTTCGGCGCGTATAGAAGAGCTCGATCGGAAAAGGGATGACAGCTTTTCCGATTTAAGGATTTTCTTAAGGGCAGGAGAAGATGAATCCTTCACCCAGGTAATCTCCCGCCTGTCCTTTTATGAGCGGCAGGAACTCTTAAACCTCCATAGGAAGCTGAAAATTACGGTCATCCGGTTAAAAGGCGCCTGTGGAAGGCTGGGCTATTATGTTTGTTCCCTTTCTGATTCGATAAGCCAGGTGTTGGAAGAGCTTTTTCCGCATAGAAAAGGCAGGCTTTATTCCCGCTCCGGCCAGGCCAGGGCAGCGGCAGAAGAATCAGTCATAATCGACCGGAAATTTTAGGAGGACCGGATGCCGTCGACATTTTCAGGGATTGAAATAGGTAAGAGAAGCCTCATTACTCACAGCCTGGGTTTGAATACCATCGGCCACAATATGAGCAATGCCTCCGTGGAGGGGTACAGCCGCCAGCGGGTGGAGATGAGAGCCACGGACCCGCTTTACATGCCCGGCTTGAACAGGGAAGAGCGGCCAGGCCAGGTCGGCCAGGGAGTCGAAGCAAGCCGCATCGGGCGGATCAAGGATATGCTCCTGGAGGGAAGGATAATAGCCGAGACCAACAGAGAGGGGTTCTGGGCTGCCAGGGATAAATACATCCTGCTGTTAGAACAGGTCTACAATGAGCCTACGGAGCTGTCCGTCCGCGCCCTGATGGATAAATTCTGGGAATCCTGGCAGGAGCTTTCCGTCCATCCCACCGAAATGGGCGCCCGGAAAGCCGTTTTGCAGAGAGGAAGAAATCTGATCGATGTCATTCACAGTCAATACGCCCGGTTGAAAGAAGTCCGGGATATGCTCGAAGGTGACATTGAAGCCACCGTCAAGCAGGTAAACGAGCTCTCCAGGGAGATAGCGGTCCTGAATGAACAGATTGTGAAGATCAGGGCTTTGGGAGACAATCCCAACGACCTGCTGGACCGGCGGGATCTGTTAACAAATACCCTGGCTTCGATTGTCGACATTACCATAAGCACTCAGGACCCTGATGAGTACATCATCTACACCGGGGGAATGCACATCGTACAAGGCAAACACTTCGAAGGGCTCATTACGGAACCGGACCCGGAAAATGAAAGTTATTCCAGGGTTCTCTGGCAGCAGACCGGGGAGGGTCTGGTCTTGAGAGGAGGCAAGCTGGCTGCTCTTATTGAGCTCAGGGACCTGGATGCCTGGGAGGAGATTCAGAAACTGGACTTGATGACCGTTAATTTCATCGACCTGGTCAATGAAATTCACCGGAAGGGCTACGGCCTGGGCGAGAGGACAGGAATCGATTTTTTCATGGAGTATCCCTTTATCAATAACCTGGCCGGGAATTACGATCGAAGCGGGGACGGCGAATACGATTCAAGCTATGTTTTCCGGATCAACGGGACCAACGAATTAGAGCCGAAAGAGCAGATCGGCTTAAGAGGCACCCTTACCATACCCGGCAGCCGGGGCGAGCCGGTTCTGGTAGAGTATTACCCGACGGACACGGTGGAAGATGTGATCCGCCGCATCAATGTATCCGGGGCCGAGGTTGTCGCCCGGTTGAATCAGTCCGGGCTGTTGTCTTTGAAAGGAGTTCCGGCCGAAGATCCGGCCAACCCCGAGTTCGTGATAAGACATCTTGAAGACAGCGGTCAATTCCTGGTGGGCTATGCCGGCCTGCTCAGCCAAACAGGCCCGGAGGGCGCCTTTGACTGGGAAGTTCCGGACGCGGTTTTGACTTTAAGAGAGGGTCTTGAGTTTGCCGTAGCGCCCCTGGCGCACCCGGCCGGCTGGATCGAGGTCAATCCACTTCTTGTGAATGATCCGGGCGCAGTGGCCAGCTCTCTCAATGAGGACGGGGGAGCCCTGGGAGACGGTTCTGCGGCTCTGGAGATTGCCAGGCTCAGAACGAAACCGGTCATGCTCGGCCTGATTGAAAGCTTCGATGAATATTTCGCCCGGACCGTTGCCGAGATCGGGCTGAGAGGGGAGGCGGCTTCTCAGGCCCTGGAAACAGAGGCCCTGATCCTGAAAGGCCTGAAGGATATGCGAGAATCCATTTCCGGCGTGAACCTCGATGAAGAGCTGACCGAGATGATCAAATACCAGCACGGCTATTCCGCAGCAGCGCGTTTCGTAACCGAAATCGATCGGATGCTTGATAATATCATAAACCGAATGGGGGTCTAAAAAATGAAAAGAATCAGCACCAATATGTCCAGCTTCGATATGCGCTACCACCTGCGTCTTAAAGAATGGAAGATGAATAATATCCAGAATAAAATGGCTTCCCAGAGTCGCATTAAGAATTTAAGGGATGATCCGATCGCGGCCGGGCATTCGACCCGTTATAAATCCAAAATAGTCCGGCTGGATCGTTATATGAACAATATTAATGCCGTGCGGGGAGAAATCGCTCTGGCAGAAGGAAATATCAGGTCGGCGATGGATATCCTGCAACGGGTCCGAGAATTGGGAGTCCAGGGCGCGAATGGGATCTACACTAAAGAACAGACGGCTTTCATGGCCCAGGAGATAAACGCCCTTCTGGATGAATTGATAACCCTGGCTAATGCCAGGTCCGGGGAGGGGAATTACCTTTTTAGCGGCTTCCGGAGCAAAACGGAGCCTTTCCGGATCCATACCGGCCGTGTTGAAGGCAGTGGGGAGAGTGAAGTAGTCGCCAGGATCGAATATGTAGGGGACATCGGCAGGCGCCTGGCCGAGATCTCGGAGAATGCTTTTGTGGAGTACAGTTTTCCCGGGAATCAGGCCTTTTGGGCGGAAAAGCAGCAGATCTATTCATCCATTGAAGCTACCCGGTATCGGGTGCAGCAGGATTCGGTAATTCGGATCGATGGAGTAGACATAGAGCTGAAAGAAGGAGATAATGTCTTCGCCATCATGAGTAAGATAAACACCTCGGATGCGCCGGTAAAGGCCAAACTCGATCCGGTGAAAAGCTCTCTGGTATTGGAATCTACCTTTGCCCATCAAATCTGGCCCGAAGACGTGGGGGAAGGGCGGGTACTTCAGGACCTGGGTATAATATCGGAAGGAAACAATGCGCCGCCTTTGAATATCGCGGATTCCGCCCAGGTGTTCGGCGGTTCCATTTTCGATATGATTATCCATCTGAGAAATAGTCTCTACACCGGGGATACCAGGGTTGTCGGCGGTTCAGGAATACGCGGCATCGATGAAGCCATCGGGACCCTGACTGCCGATCTTGCCTCCGTAGGCTCCCTGGATGCCCGGCTTGAGATAACCGGGAACAGGCTGGCTTATGAAAAACCCGAATATATTAGATTCGATTCGGAAGAAGTCGATCTTGACCTGAGTGAGGCAATCACGGAGTTGAAGATGCTTGAATACACACATAAGGCAGCGCTTGCCACCGCGGCCAGGATTCTAAGACCGACTCTTCTGGATTTTTTGAGGTGAACCATGAAAATAGTTACAAAACCGTACGGAAAGATTGATATTGATGAAAGGCAGAAAATAACCTTCCCATTCGGTATTCTGGGATTCGAGAAATTGAAAGATTATGTTCTGCTCGATGCGGTCCAGCAGCCTTTTTACTGGCTCCAGTCTCTGGATGTGGTAGAAATCGCCTTTGTCCTGATTAATCCCCGCATATTTCGCCAGGATTATGTACTGGAGGTGGATCAGAAGGAGCTTGAGGAAATCGGCATCACCGGGGAAGAGGATATATTAGATTTTGCCATCGTCACCATTCCGGACAATCCTGCGGAGATGACTGCCAATTTGCAGGGCCCGATCATTATCAACAAGCATACCAGGGTCGGACGCCAGTCCATATCTGTCAATTCCAGGTGGGAAGTCCGTCACCCGGTTGCAAAGGAGCTCTCCATAGTAGGGCAGGAAACATGCTGATCCTCTCCCGGAAGCTTAATGAGAGTATCATGATCGGGGACCAGATCGAGATTTACGTGGTCGATATTAAGGGAGACCAGGTAAAAATAGGGATCAAAGCTCCCAACCAGATTAAAGTGTATCGCCATGAAGTTTACCGGGCAATTCAGCAGGAGAATATCGAAGCGGCCAAGGCCAAGCCCGCCTCTCTGCCCCGACTGGATAAGTTTTTAGATAAAACCAAAAAATGCGAGAAATCTTGAGTCTAAGAAGGATCTTTAAGCTCTTCATAGATCCGCTCGAAACTCTTCTCCGCCCGTTCAAACTCATCGACCAGTAAGGGATCGAATTGAGTGCCCCTGTCCTTATGGATTATTTCTCTGGCTGTTTCATGGGTCAGATTGTTTTTATAAGCCCTCTTCATCCTCAGGGCATCGTAAACATCGGCAATAGTCACAATGCGGGCGCAAAGAGGGATGAGCGGGCCGCTGATTCCATGAGGATAACCCGATCCGTTCCAGTGCTCGTGATGCCTGAGGGCTATTTCTTTAGCCATAGGCTCTGGATAGTTGGCCATAATATAGGCTCCGTTGAGGGTATGCTCTTTCATGACCTCCCATTCCCAGGCTTCAAGTGGTCCGGCCTTGTTCAGGATATCATCGGGGGTGCCGATCTTTCCCACATCGTGCATGGCCGCCAGGTAACCTATATTTTCAATAAAATCATGGTCGATTTCCGGATAATTCGAGCTTCCGGAAATGGCTTCAGCTATTATCGATGAGTACTTGTTTACCCTTTCAATGTGATTTCCCGTGTCATTATCTTTAAGGCGGGCCGCTCCCAGCAGGCTGCGGTAGGTGTTTTGCAGCATCTGCCGGTACTCCGCGCTTATGTCATCGAAGATACCCTGATAGCCGACCGGTCTTTCTCCTTTTCCCCCGGTCGAAAACAAAGGGAGAATTAAAAGATTGGTAATAATAGAAACCTGGCTTTTACTCTTTTTTTCAACCCTGCCGTACCAGCTATAACCGTCCTTTTCAGAAGTTAGGCTCAGGTAAAGGCTCTTTTTTTTCTCATCATTGAATCCATTGTGGAAATATTGGGTGAGATGAATACCTTTAACCTCCGAAGAGGGTCCGAAACTCTCTTCAAATACCCTGTTTATCCACCTGATGCGCAGTTGGCTGTCAAGAAGCACCGATGGAGTGGGGCTCAGCCTCAGGCTTCTCCGGTAGTTATTGATGCCGGTTCGGTTCAGGAATGTTTTGGCCGCCGACTCATCGTCGACCATGGCATTCAAATCTTCCAATTCTCCCAATTCTTCCGGATCAGGCATTATCAATATCTCCGGGTGTCTTCATCCGGCAGGGCCGGATTTTAAATATAGAGGTTTGAGATTTTCTCCTTGAGGGTCTTTAAAGTCTTTCCGCTGAAATACGAGAAGGCCCGCCTCAAGGAGTCTTTCAGGATCGGTGAGCGTTCCTCCCGCATCCAGGACAATTTCAGGCGCATTTTTTTTCTTAAATACTTCCCATAAATCTAAAGCCCGGGCTCCGGTAAGGAGTATCTTTTCAAAAGCTTTCGGTGTTTCCGGCAGGTCCGGTGCCGGAGCTTCAATTTCTTGGATAAGCTCAGCCAGAGAAAGATCCAGGAAATCGGAGATCCTGATTCCCTGCCGGTAAAAGGCGGCATAGTATCTTTTTCGTAAATGCCTGAGTAACGGAACGACAGCTCCGCTATAGAACCTGAACCTGTGGGCCAGGGCATCCAGGGATGATAACCCGACCAGGGGGCAGCCGCCGCCAAGGGCCAGGCCTTTCGCCGTTGCCAGTCCGATCCGGATCCCGGTAAATGAACCCGGGCCCAGGGAACAGACGATCAGGTCCAGATCTTTGGGCTTGATTCCTGACTCCCGGATAAGTTGATGCACGCCGGGAAGCAGGGTTTCCGAATGTCTCGGCCCTGCTTCTACGATTAACGTACGCTTCTGATCCTCTAGTTTCAGACAGATGCCCAGCGCCTCTGTGGCGGTGTCGAGCGCTAAAATGTTCATGCTGTGCCCTCAAGGCCTGAGATATCTATAATCCGGTTTCCGTCCGCATCGATCATGATGGCAACCTGTATCCGATCCTCAGGCATCATGCTTTCGGCCCTTTCGCTCCATTCGATCACCGAGATACCGTTCAGATCCAGGCTGGATATGATTTCTTCCAGTCCTAGATCTTCGAGCTCCTGGCTGTGATTGATTCTGTACAGGTCTATATGAAAGAGCGGGTAGGTGCCCAGATATTCGGAAATAATTATATAGCTTGGGCTTGTAATCTCTTCATTGATATCTAAGGCCCTGGCGATTCCTTTTACAAGCGTGGTTTTGCCGGCTCCCAGTTTTCCTTCCAGGGCGACCACCATCCCCGGTTTCAGTATCTTTCCAATTCGGTAACCGATTTCGATTGTTTCTTCAGGTGATTTGCTGTTGGTACGTATCAGGGCCAATACCCTCGCAAGGTAGTATTATATATTCGATTTTATTATATGCTATTGGAAAAAAATCGGATGGTCAATGTGGATGAAAATGAGTCTTTTATAGCGTTTCAGGCCGTGTAATTATAAACATAGGAGTAGATTCGATTCAGATGGCTGCTTGAGAGCTTGGTAAACATGATATGCATGGTGCCTCCCCGGGTTTTTTGGCTTCGGACACGCTTGACTTTGCCGAAAACGGTAACTCGTTCCCTCCTGCCGATCTCAAATTCCATCTTCAAAAGGCTGCCTGTGTTTAGAGGCGTTAGACCGCTGATACTGCAGCCTCCTGCCGAAACATCGAGGACATTCCCCAGTGATCTTTGCTTATACTGAACCACGGCTTTGCGGCCGGCCCGCCGGCCTAATCCTTGCTGCTGAATTTCAATCGGGTATAAGAAGGCAGGGCGGTGCAGGGGTCTGCGCCTGAATTTCCTCTGCTGCTCCCGCCGCAGAGTCTTTGAATGTTGGATGAGCACGCTCAAGACGCCTTTCATGGTATCGTAGCCGAACACTTTGGTTTGGAAGGCATAACCGGCATCACTGTCCCGCCAGAAATGGACCTTTAAGCGGGTACCCTTGTTCCACCGAAAATCTTGACCGGCTTTATTCTTCGGGGCGAGGCAGGCCAGCATATCCCGCATGTTGGAAACAACTTTAGTCTGGTACTGCTCGCCCGTATCCGAGGTCATCACCATCAGTTGGCCGGATTTCAGGAAGTTGGTAGATTTGATCCCGATTCCCCTTCTGGAGTTTCTTTCGATCAATTGTCTAATTTGAAAGATATGACTCAAGCGTTTTTCCAGCTCTTCTTCCTCTATATTACGGTTTTGTTCCAGTGAGTAGATCCCCTTCTTCAAGATATCGTCCAGAAGACCGGCATTGGAGAAAATGAGGAAGGGCTGCTTAACCTTACAAACTCTGATCAGATAATCGAGGATTTCAATGTGATGCTTCTGCAGGCCCACATCTTTAGCCATCTTTCGAAACACATAGCCGCTGTATTTCCGGCGGTGGTCCGGGTCCAGGCTTCTCGCTCTCCGGCTTCCCAATACGCCGCCGATAATCAGGATAGCCGTAAAAACGCCGATTACGACAGCAAAGATCCAGATAGATTTGGTTTCGGGCTGGGCAAGAAATTGATACTTTGTCTGCAGCAGGATAGGCAGCAGATTCATGTTAATCCTTTGGCAAAATCTCTCAAGCCCTCCAGCCTGGGAGCGATTTCGTATTCCATCAGATCACCGATCAAAACAGAATCCTGTGCTTTAAAGGCTTCAAGCAGCTCCATTAATATCAAATTCAGCTCGCTAAAAAATACGGTAACTTCTTTTCCGGATACAGAGAGGCTCTTTTTATCGGCGCTCAGGCCATTTTTCAGACCTGCAAAAATTCTGATCAAGCTTTGAGAAAGCTCCGAAAAACGGATGATGGCTTCCATGGCCTGGCGGTCCCGGCCGGTTTGCAGAAGCACGGAAACTTCGCTGATCTCATCAATGCAGTCGGTGATATCGGTCAGCAGATTTGCGAAGGCCTCTTTCGGTTTATAAAACTCCTGGAGCCGGGAGGCAGTGCCTGATTCCAGCACGCGGACAGTCTCCAGGACTTTACGGGTGATTTCTTCAGGCCAGGAAACAATCGCCTCGGCGGTGGAGCCCTGAAAGAGCGCGGTCAATTGAAGCAGTTCCTGCTGAAACTCCGGTTCAAAGTGTTTACGGAGGCTTTCTATCATAAAGGCAAAACCCGTATTGAGCTCCTCAAGAAGCCTTTTGTTTTGGGTCAGTAAAGCATTTTTCAACATTGATAGGAACTCTAAGACGGTCTGTAGATTGAGGATTCGCACTTCCTGGGCATGCTTGACCGTAATCTTCAAGGCATTCACCCCGGTAAGAGGCATAACATCCAGGTCCTGGGGGGGCCTGAAGATTAATTCTTCATTTTTATTCATAATCGAGGTGATGATCAGATGCGAACCGGCCAGCCATTTTTCGATTCCCTTGATCACCTCCCCAATATATTCTTCATTTTCCAGCGTAAAATCGAGGGGTTGGTCGTTGATTTGTATTTCCAATTTCCGTAGAGCCTCCTGCTCTTCCCAGCTAAAGCTGGATGAAACCACCCGACTGCGTCGGATGAAACCATTACTTGTTCTGCCGGTTGAGATTTTCGATCGACTGGAAGCTTTTCTCAAGGGAATCGAGAGCTCCTTCCATTATAGAATATTTCTTTCTGATCTGTCTTTCATAATCTTCCAGGTGCCTGTTATAAGCCGTAATATCATCTTTTTTTCGCACTAGCCGGGTGTTTATGTTTTCGATCCGGTTTGGGATTATTCCACCCGAGTCCACATAAGACTTCAAATATGTGTCCAATGCAAAGGCAACCCCGGAATCGATTACCAGGTCCCGGTCGGTGTCGAAACCGAAGAGCTCTTTGATCCATTCAGCATGCCTGGACAAAATTTCATCGAATTTTGCTTCATCAATCTGCATATACCCCCGCAGCCGGGCATTATCGAGGGTTACGGAAGTCGCCCTTCCTGCGGCTGCGTTGGTGGCGATTCCGATCTGAGCAAGCATGGAAAGCTCACGCCCCCCGGTGGTGGGATAAGGATTCATCATCAAGCGCTGGAGGCTCGTTTTTAACTGCATGAGCGTGACATCTCCCTGTAAAAGCGCCAGGTTAGTCCTGGCTTTTTCTTTTTCCTCAACGCTTAAGAATTGGGCATCCTCTATGATCGTTTCATCCCGCCTGGTCAGGATATCGAGGTGGGTCAGGAGTTGGTTGTACTTCCCGATAAAACTGATGATTGACGATTTAATGGCTTCCTTATCCCTCTCTATGCTTAGATTAACGGGTTCTTCGGAGGCCGAATGAAGGGTTAAATTCACGCCAGGGGTGAGATCGTCAATGTTGTTTGTATCCCTCACCACCTCTATTCCGTCCATCACGATATGGGCGTCTTGAGCAGTTGACAGAGGATTTACCGGGCGGTAATCACCCCTGGTGGCAGTATCGAAGATCCTGATGTTCCCGATCACTATCCGGCGGTGGGTGTTGCGGTTGCGCAGGTTGAAGGATTCTATTCTTTCGGGAAGCTCATCGGCGTTGAATCTCATGGTGTGGAACTCTTCGGAATCCTTGATTTCTCTTAACGGTTGAGTCACTCCCCTGTTTTGGGCAAAAAGGACGTGCAGGTCATCTATTCTCTCCGGCGGCTGGGGAGGCTTCCATTCCGGAAGCTCCACCCTGGATTTAACGTTTTCAACCTTTATTCCTTGAAACTCTATCCCCCCGGCCGCCGGGATTTCCGGTCCCGGCGGAGGTCCCAACTCGTCGAGCGCTTCTTCCGGGATGATAACGGTCTTTAATTCCAGCTCTAAAGCCATGGTCGGTCTGATGGCTACCGGGCTTAAGAAAGGAATCTTAAGCTCAACTCCGGGATTTGCGGTCAGGGTACCGTCTGAAACGGTAAAACTGTCCTCTTTTAAAGAAGCCTCCCAGGGCTGTACGGAAAGCCTGGATATGGGTGCGGTCTGTATTGCCAGGGGCGCCCGCTCGAGAATTCCTGCCTGCTCTCCGAAACTCAAGGCGCGGTCATGAAAACTCAGGGTGTTCTTCGCGCCGGTTTTTTGGGCTTCGATAACCATGACCTGGGAGTCTTTGGTATCATTGACAACCGAGGCTTTAAGAAGGTTTCCACCCTTCTTGTTAATTCTCTCCGCCAGATTGTTCAAGCTGCCGCCTTGAAAGTTGAACTTGACCTCCTCATCACCGACTTGAAACCGGTAAAGACCTTTCTCCGGAGTAAAATCCCCGGGCAAAGATTTAGAGATGAAACGGTCCGGAGCGGCGATTTGTTTGACCTGGACTTTTTTTTTCTCTTCGATGGCTGTCCTGGAAGCGGTGGCGGTTAAGATGCTTTCGTCGGAGGATCCGGCAATTTTTTCATTAAAGGGATTTTGAAAGCCATAAAGATCCCTGGCGCTGTTTTTAAGACCGGATATTTTAGTGTTCAGGCCCAGCCAGACAGTCTTCCGGTCCTTAAAGGCATCGAGGTCGCTTTCCATCCTGACCAGGGTGATGCGCTCCGCATCCATCAGGGCCTTGATTATCTTGTCGGTATTGTACTTGCTGCTGACGCCCGGAATGGCAAAATCGGACATTAGTTATGAACTCTATATTTTTTCGTCAAACAGTAACCCAATAGTCTCTTTTATTCTGGCAACGAGTCTCTGGATTTCCTCCGCTGGAATTTCCTTTATAACCTTATCGGTTGTTCCGTCAATCACCTTTACGATGACGCGGTTAATTTCCCGGTTGATGCTGAACTTAAGTCTCCTGTTGAAAATGCTGTAAGTCCTGCGTAAAATTTCCAGTGATTTCTTTATTTCTTCCGTGCTGGCCGTTGATTTTAACGGCTGGACATTTTTCGCCCCCTGGGAATACCCATTTTGGGGAATATTGTATTCCGGCGGAATTCCGGTATTAGTGACTCCTGGAATTTCCATTCCCATCTGTTTCCTCCCTGAATTTATTTACTCCTTGAATAAAGATGAGGGGAGGGCGCGACCTCCCCTCACCGTTTTTTTTTGAAAAGAGGTGACGTCCAGCAACCTCTTTTCTGTCGGGAACGGGTTGAAACCTCCTAATTTTCTAGCCCAGCAGTTGGAGCACAGATTGTGGTTTCAAGTTAGCCTGAGCTAACATGGCAGTACCGGCCTGAACCAGGATCTGGTTTTTTACGAATTGAACCATCTCGGCGGCCATGTCAGTATCGCGAATCAATGATTCGGCTGCCTGCATGTTTTCAGCAGCCACGGCCACTCCTTTTGCCGCCATTTCGAACCTGTTCTGATAGGCGCCCAGATCGGCTCTCTGCTTGGAGATAACCGTCAAGGCCGAATCGACCATGCCGATCGCCTGGTTGGCCAGGTCCGGGGTCGAGATGGAAATCGCTGCCCCTCCGACCTGTGCATCTTCGAGACCCAGAGCCCCTGCGGTCATTGTTCCTATATAGATCCGCTCTCTCTGGTCCATATTGGCGCCTACCTGGAAGTACATCTGGCGGATGTCTAATCCGCCCAGGGTAGGATTGGCGAACGCCCCGGTCATCAGATTCATGTTGTTAAACTGGGCGTGCGAAGCGATTCTGTTCACTTCGTCTACTAGCTGGGACACTTCCACCTGGATCTGCATCCTGTCTTCATCGGCATAGATACCGTTAGCCGATTGGACCGCCAATTCCCTCAAGCGGTGCATTATATCGTGAGTCTCGGACAGGTATCCTTCCGTTGTCTGAATGAATGAAACACCGTTTTCGATATTCCTGCCCGCCTGGTACAGGCCCCTTATTTGGGACCTCAGCTTTTCAGACACGGCCAGGCCGGAAGCGTCGTCACCGGCCTTGTTGATCCTCATTCCTGAGGCCAGCTTCTGGATGTTCTTGTCTGTTTTCAGCCCCTGAAAGTGGAGCACCCTGTTTGCGTACTGCGCACTCATATTGTGGTTAATTATCATTTCACCCTCCTTGTAATGGTGAGAAAGGCATCCTTTGCCTTTCTATTTATGCCGACAGGATAATTTACAGGGGACTTCGCGCTTCCCCTGTTCCGTTCCCATTTTTTCCTGTCAAGCAAAGAGATAGTCCCCAGACCAGGTAATTTCATCCAGCAACGCTGGGCGGTCTGGGGAATCTCTTTTGCTCCGGCATATGCCAGAAGGGTGTTTATTTCAAAGAACAGAACGGACTCTTACCTCCTCTATTATAGTACCTTAGCCCAGAAGTTGCAAGACCGTTTGCGGTTTTGTGTTTGCCTGGGCCAGCATGGCCATGGAAGCCTGAACCAGGATGGTGTTCTTGGTAAACTCAACCATTTGCAGGGCCATGTCGGCGTCCCTGATGCGTGATTCGGCTGCCTGCATGTTCTCGGCTCCCACGGCTAAGCCCTTGGCCGCATACTCGAGCCTGTTCTGGTAGGCCCCGAGATCCGCCCTCTGCTTGTTAAGCACCAGCAGGGCCGCATCCAGCACCCCGATAGACCGGTTGGCGCCGTCGGGTGAGGATATAGAGAGAATTTCCTTGCTGCCTATCTCCCTGACCCCCAATCCTTCGGAGGTCATGGTACCGATATACACCCGCTCCCTCTGATCCATATTGGCGCCTATCTGGAACCACATTGAGGCGGTTACCACATTTGCGCCGGTCTGCTGGGCGAACCGTCCGGTAAGGAGGTTCATGCCGTTGAACTGGGCGTGAGAGGCGATCCGGTCGATCTCATCGATCAGAGAGGAGACCTCGACCTGGATCTGCATCCTGTCCTCATCGGTGTAGATCCCGTTTGCGGACTGGACCGCCAGCTCCCGCAGCCTCTGCATAATGTCCTGGCTGCTCTGCAGGTATCCTTCGGTGGTCTGGATAAAAGAAATGGCGTTTTCGGTGTTTTTCTCCGCCATCTTGAGGCCCCTGATCTGGCTTCTCATTTTCTCGGATACCGCCAGACCGGAAGCATCGTCCCCGGCCCTGGTGATCCTTAAACCGGAAGCCAGTTTTTCCATGTTTTTATCAATATTTAAATTATTGAGCTTTTGCTGGCGATGCGCATAAAGCGCGCTCATGTTGTGATTAATAATCATTGTTTCCTCCGTGAAACTTAGATATTTCACAGGCATCCATGCCTGTGTTTAGGAGATTTTCAATCTCCACGTCAATTTTATTTTCTTTATATCACCTCCTGCTTTTTGACGTCTGAGACGCAAAAAAATTTAAGCTCGGTTTTAAAAAACCGATAATCAGATTAGGGATAAAAGGCATTCCTTCCCCGGGTGAAGAAAAAAGTTTTATCCTCCTTCTTTCTATCGTCACGGGGATCTTTAAAACTTTAAATAAATTTTACCCGGCGTTGCCGGATGGTTTCATCCAGCATCGCTGGAT
>CAZERV010000001.1:42174-77875 GCA_964514815.1 uncultured Spirochaetaceae bacterium
GGATGGTTTCATCCAGCATCGCTGGATAATTGCTCCAAATATCGGCGGGCAAGGGGATCATCCGCATTTTGGGAAAGCACGGATTTGAAAAAAGATTCAGCTTCTTTTTTATCGCCTCTTTTGAGAGAGACGATTCCCAGGTTGGAGATGATTTTAGTGTTATCCGGTTCAAGACGTAAGGCCTTAACCAGGGTGCGGTAGCTTTCATCAATCTCATCCAGTTCCATGAGGCAGATGGCCAGCTCGTTAAGGGTATCCGGATGATCGCTGTTCAGCTCTAAAGCTCTCTGAAAGGCTTCTTTTCCCCGGGCATATTGACCGAGCCTTCTGTATCCCCAGCCTGATAGGAACCAGGCGTTCCAGACATCCTGGTGTGTTTTTAGAAATGTTTTGATCTTTTCGATTCCCTCGGCTTCTCTGCCCATTTTGATAGCATCAAAAGCCTCTCTAAAAAGGTTATCCATTAGATCCGAAGATTCAATCCTGCCGATTAAATCTTTGGCTTTGGCAATCCTTTTGGGGTCCTGTGTGTACTTAAGAAAGATCTCTAAATGCTCTTTTGCCCTGGCAAAGTTATTCTGCTCAAAATAGAAGCAAGCAAAGTTGAAATGACTGTCCGGATTTTGGGGATCCAGATTGATGGCTCGTTTATAAGCCTCATATGCCTGTTTAAAGGTTTCGTCAACGAGCTTTTCAAAACCCGCCTGCTCGAGACCGGCATAATACCGGGCCTTTTCCTCGTAAACAAAGGCAGAATTGAGTTTAGTCCGGAGACAATCCGGGAAGAGTCCCTCCAGGGCCCTGAATATATCAATGGCAATATCAAAGTCTTTGTTTCTGGCTTTTAAAATGCCTGCTTCCGTAAACTCTTCTTTAATTGCCGGCTTTACCGCCAGTGTGAAGCGCCGATAATACTCTGCATGTTCATGCGCGGGTTCATGAGCAAGGATTTGCAGCATCGCAGAAATTATCGCTTCCCAGGAAATGCTGTCGGCATTCCAGTTTTTTCGGTCAGGAGGGAGCTCAACGGGAAGAAGGATATCGGGATCAATAACAAAATCACCTATTATTTTTACCTCATGATCCTTTAGAGAGACATATCCGATATTTTCCAGGGGATCGCGGTCCGTCATCAGGATTAAGTGTATTGAGAAGGGGTGTCAATCGTCAACCCCGGCGTTGCCGGATGGTTTCATCCAGCAACGCCGGATGAAACCACCCGGGGCGTTGCCGGATGAAACCACCTTGCAGCCTCAGGTGTTGGTGCGGGGTTCTTTTTGTTCCTGCTGGATGCTGTGCCGAGGTGAACGGAGATACTCATTAATATGCTTTTTGTAAGATATCGGTACTTTTTCTTCATCAAATAGAATGGCCAGGGCAGTAATATCTTTTCGCCCTTCCACTTCTTCAGACCGGATTATCTTGCCCGAAATTTTTATCACTTCGCCTGGGCTGTCAAAGGGTAGGTGAAGAACTGCTTTTTTATTGATCAGGAATTTAGCAATTCCGACTATTAAGACTTTGGCGCCCGAGAAGGAAAGGTCGCGGATTATACATTTTCTGGGCACTGAATCGATATAGATTACGGTATCCCTGGCATCCAGGTTGAGTCCCTTCATACTTTGAGGAGTTATTATAAGGCGGAGCTCTTTTCGTCTTTTGGCGTTTACATTAGCCTCAAGGAGCTCACCCAGCATCTCGATTAGATCATCCGGCGGCTTTTGGGCATAGGTTAATGAGACGAAATGAAGACCCGGTTTCTCCTTGCTATAAGGGGTATAACCGGTAATCTTGGCGGTAACAAAGAAAGAAAGGGGATTCGCTTTGTCCTGAAGCTTGAAAGAAAAGCGTAAAGAAACGGAATTATTAGCATCCCTGATGGTCTGGAACAAGCGCTCCCCCAGTTGCGCGAGGACTTTTGCAACCGTCATGGAGCTGGAATAGATTATACAGGGAATGATCTCTCCCAGGCACTTAAGATGTACTTCTCTGGGCAGCAGGCCCAGGGCCTGTATGACCTGGGTGTTAAATGTTACTTCCACCTGTTTAAAAAGATCGTAATACCTGCTAATCTGCTTACTGGTAATAAGGGGCATGCGCTTGAAATCATAGTGAATTCCATAGCCGATGTCAATGTATTCGAAGCTGTTTTTAGGTCCGGAAATGGTTCCTATTCAGTAGTTGCAGGAAGGAGAAGTAGATATGTATTCAGTTTTTGGCCTGGGGAATCCGCTGCTTGATTTCATAACCCACGCTGATTTTTCCTTAATAGAGCGTTTAAACACGCAACCGGGTACCATGAATCTTATCGAATTTGAGGAGATGCGGAAAGTTCTGGACATGGTGGAGACATACCGGAATATCCCCGGAGGGAGCTGCAGCAATACAATCAGGGGAATTGCCTGGCTGATCGCCGGCAAACAGATAGCCCCCCCGGTCTATTGCGGCGCTATTGGCAGTGACGATATTGGCAGGCGCTACCTGGATATTGTGAAAAAAAGCGGTGTCCACACCAGATTGGCCTCCAAGAAAACGCTGACCGGATGTTCCGTGATCATCGTTACTCCCGATCATGAGCGTACAATGTTTACTTACCTGGGGGCATGCCGGGATTTTAGAGAAGAAGATCTTGATTTCGAGACTTTGAAAGTCTCGAAATTTCTTCATATCGCCGGATATATGTGGGATACGGAAAATCAAAAGAAAGCCGTTCTGAAGGCTATCGATTTTGCGGAAACGAACGGTATCAAAATTTCTTTTGATCTCGCCGATCCATTCGTGGTCCAGCGGTACCGGAAAGATTTTCTTTCCTGGATGCCGGGAAAAGTGAATATTCTATTTGGGAACAGGGAAGAGATAAGAATCATGATCGGTGAAGATCTTAAAGATGAGGACCTTATAAATAGGACCGGTAGATTATCGGGCCTGGTTATAATGAAAACAGGAGTAGACGGGTGTCTTGTTTTTGAGAATGGGCAAATTCACCAGGTGCCGGGCTATAAAGTTCAGACAAGTGATACTACGGCAGCCGGAGATTGTTTTGCTTCGGGGTTCATCTTCGGTATGCTTGAAGGAGTATCAACTGAGGCTGCGGCGCGCCTGGCCAATAAGCTTGCCTCTCAAATAGTAACGGTTGAGGGCTGCGACTTTAGCCTTCTTGAGCGGCAGGAGGTACTAGCGGCAGGTGAATAATAAATTCCACTATGGCAGCCCCTTTTTCCGGGCAGGGTTGGGGCAGCTTGTATCTAATTTCCGGGGAAGCCATCAACCTCGAGTTTTTATTCTTCAACTCATAGATTTCGAGCGCATTTTTAATCGTGGTTTTGATTTCTTCATCATCCCAGGGTTTGGTGATATAGCGGTATATTGATGGTTTAAAGAAGCTTTAAAAAGGAAAAGGTTCTCTCTATCGTCATCGACATATAAGATGTTATATCTTTTTCCCTCATTCACGGTTTGCCTCCGCAGGGGACGAAGACGCCCCCTCCGGGGACTACGTCCATTAAAAGCCCCGCTTATGCCGTCCGGAGAAAGTCCTCTTGAACCTCTTGCATTTAAGTGGGTTTCCGCATCGAAGAATCCTGTTTTCCGGCGTTACCGGATGAAACCACCCGGCAACGCCAGAAGCAACTCAACCCCGAAATATGGAATCCCTTCTTATTGGTTTGACCCAAGAAGATATGAAACTCCTCGCGAGCACAGCAGGGCTAATTTTCCGTAAGGCTCGCATTAATTTTGGTTATCAACCTCTCGGTTATCTTTTCAATTTCAAGAGCTTCCTGTATGCCTCCTGAGCTGTTTCGCTGTCTGGTCTTAAACAGCTCGTCTACCAGATTCAAGGCGGCAAGAAGGGAGATTTTCATTGGATCGTTCAGGGAAAATCCTTGCCGAATCTCATCGATTTTAAATTTAAGGTATTCCACGATTTCTTCTAAATATCTCGCCTCATTTTCCGATTTTATAGTGAACTTGGCGTCCAGTATGTTAACGGTGAGCTGGTTCTTTTGCATCCCAAACCTTTCAGAAAATATCCAATTCTTTTTTTGTCTCTCCCTCTTCTACAGTCTTGAAAGGCAAATCTCCCTTCCGGGATTCGGTTTCATTTTCTTTTTTCTGTGTCTTAAGGTTTTCATCCGGGTTTATGCCGGAAATATCGTTTTTAATTTTGTTAGATTCGGCGGTATCCGTATTGAGAAGATCTCGTGCGGGTTTTATCGCTTCTTTTTTACCGGTTTTGATCTCCCCGCTGACTTCATCTTCCAGGAGATCGAGATTCTTCAGAGCTCGAAGCAAGCATTGTTCTATTTCACCCTGATCCGACTTGAATTCTTCTACCATCTTTTCCAGCTCATCCATCTTCTTTTGCGAGGAATCCAGGGCAGTTTTCAGGGTCTGATTTTCTTTTTTAAGGAGTCTTATCTTTTCGACAGCTTCGTTCGTCTTCTTTTCCAACAGTCGAATCTGCTCCAAACGGATCATTTTTTAGCCTCTCCTAATGATTTCCTGGCCTCTTCGATGAGCGCTTGAAAAGCTTCAGGATCCTCAATTGCCATATTGGAGAGGGCTTTCCGGTTGATCTCAATACCGGAGGCCTTGAGTCCCTGCATGAACCTTGAATAGGTCATATCGTGCTGCCTGCATATGGCAGAAATACGGGTAATCCATAAAGCTCTGAAATTGCGCTTCCTGGTTTTACGATCCCTGTAGGCATAAGTTAAAGATTTGGCTACCGCATCTTTTGCAGTTCTGAAGAGTTTGCTCCTTCTGCCCCAATAGCCCTTGGCCTGTTTCAGAATCTTTTTTCTGCGAACCTTTCTTCTGGTTCCGTCAACTGCTCTCGGCATTCTTCGTTTCTCCTTCCAGCGATGCTGGATGAAACCATATTGTTTATCCGTACGGCAATAATTTTTTCGCTGTCTTTGTTTCCACATTGCTGAGAATGGCAGGAAGCCTCAGCCTGCGTTTCCGTTTGCTGTTCTTTTTAGTCAAGATGTGGCGAAGCCCTTGCTTCTTATAGCGAACTTTACCGGTTCCCGTTAGCTTGTACCTCTTAGCTGCGCTCTTTCTGGTCTTTAGCTTGGGCATTTACCTTTCCTTTTATTTCGTTTTCGGACTTATGAACATTGACATCATTCTTCCTTCCATTAGGGGAGGTCTATCTATGGCGTACGAATCTTCTAATAATTCAAGAACTCTTTCCAAAACATTTCGTCCCAGTTCGGTATGGGCCAATTCCCTTCCACGAAAACGGACCGTTACTTTGACCTTATACCCCTCATCCAGGAATTGCCTGATATGCTTTGTTTTGAAACCGAGATCGTGTTCTTCGATCTTCGGCTGCATTCTTATTTCTTTTAGCTTAACCAGCTTCTGCTTTTTCTTGGACTCTTTGCTCTTTTTTTCCAGCTCGAATTTGTGCTTCCCAAAATCCAGGAGCTTGCATACCGGCGGATTTGTGTTGGGCGACACTTCCACCAGGTCCAATCCTTCGGCCCTGGCGATATTCAATGCCTCTATGGTCGGTAGAATTCCCCGCTGGTTTCCCTCTTGATCGATCAACCTTACCTCTCTTACCCGGATCCTTTCATTAATTCTCTGTTCTTTGCTTGCCAATATGCCTCCTCTTTAAAAAAACGCTTTAATGATGGCTGCCATCCAGCAACACCGGATGGTTTCATCCAGCAACGCTGGAAAATAACTATACCATTCAATGCAAAAAGAGTCAAAGGGGAAATGGGGTCTAAACGGATTCCTTCTTCCATATGGATATCATTTGATTCCACCTGGACTGCAGATAGCGGTTAAAAATGTATTCTTCGTGATAATCCCTGGCAATATCCTTAACCGCGCCGGTAATATCTTTGAAGAGTCCTTCCAGGCTGAATATTATGTCCCGATTTACAGGCAGGTTTTCAGGTATAGTAAACGAAGGGTCAAAGATCGATTCCTTCAATTTTACCAGGGAGCTCGTTTCCTCCGTTCCGTGTTTTTCATCCGGTGCCTCATTTTTTCCCGATATAATATGATCGATGTCAACCAGGATTTCCTCTGCCGAATAGGCGGTAATGGCTTCCTCCTTCCCTTTTACCTGGATATTTCCCAATTGAGTGCAACGAATATACTCCTTGATTTCATCGTAAGTGCTTTGAGTCAGAAGAATGTCTCCGGGATCAGCCGAAGTTTCCATCCTGGAAGAAATATTTACCGTGTCGCCGTAAACATCCCCGCCCTTTCGAATCACAAGCCCCGTATTTAAACCGATGCGGACATTGAATTTTTCTTCTTCCACTTTATACTGGTTGTATTCCTGGATTTTTTTCTGGATCGACAGGGCGGCTAAAGCTGCGGAAAGAGGATGTTTAAAGATCGCCAAAAGGCCGTCTCCCATTTTTTTCACCAGGTTGCCTTTATAATCGGTGATGGCCGGAATGGCAATTTGTTCAAAGGCTTGAATCAATTTTATCAGGGTAGATGTGTCGGAAGTTGCGCTCTTTTCGGTGTAGCTGACGATATCGATGAAGAAAACCGTTAGAATTTGGGAATTTTCCCTTCTGAATTTAAACTCAAGCTTCGCGTGCTCAATCAGGTCGTCGCCCTGCGTACTGATTGCTCCCACCGTCATATTATCTATTCTATCTCCAATGCTTGCCCGTTTTTCCTCTGTCTTTCCTTTCAAAGAATCGAGAAGGGTTTTGCGGATTTCTTCGGCAAAGTTTCCCAGGCATATTTCCGGAAGTACCTGCCTTAAGCTGGTCTGAATTGTTTTATTATCTGATTCAACAAGGCGGAGGATGATGGAAAGTACTTCGTGAAAAAAGGGTTTTTCCAGGTTTTCTAAAAGCACTGCTATCACAGCCTCATCGTTGGACTGAACGTAGTCCTCCAGAATCTGGAGAGCGTAATCATCGTGCAATACCAGGAGAGTAAGCAGTGATTCGATCTGAATACTCTTTTCTCTATCTTCAAGCAATATATACAAGCGATTGGTTAGCACATCCAGGGGGAAATTGCTTTCTTTTTTTACCAGACCCCTTAATACCCGGATGCCCAGTTTGCGGATAAAATAATCTTCACCGGTGGTAAGATCAAGGATCGGTTGAAGAAGTGCAGAGCTGCCATAGGCGGTGAGAATATCGGCAATATCTATTTTCAAGCTATTATCGATTTCTTTTGACTTGAGCGCCTCGATCAGGAGCGGCATGTTCCCTTTCTGGTCCTGCAGGTTCATAGCCTTAAGCGAATCGACGATCAGGGTGCGGGAGCGCACATTGAGTTTTGGATCGAAAAGGAGTCGAAGCAGGGGATTAATGAGAATTTTGACCGGAATGAAACGGGCGCCCCGGATATAGCCGTTGACGGAATTGATATATTTGTCCGGTTTTGAAAAGATTATTTTCGCCTGCTCGATGGCGGTCCTGTTCAAGAGCTGGCAAAGGGTAACCACGCAGGTTTCTTCCAGGAAGTCAACCCGTTCTTCCCGGACAAACTTCAAGATTTCAATAATTTTCTTCCCCGAGTTTCTTATTTCCAGGGTCCCGATAACCCTGATCAGCCTGTTCAGCCGGCGAAGAAGAGGAGGTCTTCCTAAATTTATTTTGGAAAGAGTAAAGGAAACGTTCAGTCTCTTTTTTCGATCCGTGAGCATAAACAGGGGCAGGCAGGCTTCCAAACGGTGTCTGTCGTCCTCCGTTGCCGCACGCAGAAGCTCCCTGAAGTTCTGAATAACCGGAGCCGGGTTTTCTCTCCTCTCGGTTTTAAAAAATCTCTGTATTCCCTGCAGCAGTTCGGGTGTGGCGTGACGCTCGATAATCGTGGCCAGAATGACGGTGAGAAGGGATTCCCGTTCTCGAACGCCCTTAAGGGAAATATATTGTTTTTTTGCTTTTCCAAAAACCACCTCCAGATGAGTGGCGGTGGTAAAGATGAATTCATTTAAGAGCAGGGGAGAATGGGCTTTAACCTCTTCCACTATCTTCACTAAAAAGTCCCCGTTCAATACCTCGGTTTCCCGATCCACGTAAGGAAGACGGAGCAGGAGCCTGAAGGTCCTGGTCGGGTGCTGAATCTTGCCTTTATAGTTTGAGAGAGTAATTAAGAAAGAGGCGGTCGTCTTTTGGTCTGAGTTTTGCAGCAGGTTAAGAATGAAATTCTGCTGCGGGTTTCTCGTTTTTAACTCATAGGCACAGAGATAACAGCCTAAGGTGTGCGGATCAAAGTAAGGAGTTTCTTCTCGAAAGGTTTCTAAAAAAGGGCCGGTATCCTGACTGCTTAGTTCCATCAGTCTGGAGAAGATGAGCCGCTGAATCTTTGGCGGAGCTTTGCGTACCTGAATCTTAATCAGGTCGAGCTCGCCTGCCTCCAGGAGCCCTTCCACAATGACTTCGTAGAAATATTTTTGTTTACCCGGGTCTGATAAAATCGCCTTGTTAAGCTCGCGAACCTTCTGGTGAAACGGTGAAATTTTATTGACCGCTTTCAGGAGTTCGATTCTGGTCTCCAACTCTTGAAAAATATTGAAGTATTTGACCAGTTTATCGATCGATGAAGGAGCATTTATTTCGGCCAGGGTGCGAATGGCGGCAATTTTTTGTACCGATTTCCCATGCTCAATGATGCGGTATAAATGAGGGATGGCTAATTCATTGCCCAAGGAGGATGAGGACTTGATTGCCGCCAGGCTGATGTCTAAATCAGAGTTGTAAAAGTCTTTAATTAGGATATTGAAAATCTGCTCGTCATAAAAACCTTTCAGCAGGCTGAGGATTGTTATTTTAGCTTCTTTGTTTAATGCTTTGACCTGTCTCTTCTCTACTTTTTTACTACCGTTCATATAACATTGATTTTTTTTCAAAAACTAGTTTAACTGAATCGATGTTTATTGTCAATGTGTGTCTGGAAAATGACTTTGACTTCCTCACGATCTTTATGGTAATATTCTTATATGGAAAAACATCCGTTTCAATTTGAAAATATGAACCAGGTGATCGATTTTGCTATTGAGAGAGAACGTGAGGCTCAAGAGATTTATCTGGGTTATTATAAGACAACCGATCGGATCGGTTTCAGGCAGTTACTGCTCTCCATGGCGGAGATGGAAAAGGAGCATGAAAAGAAATTGACCATGCTTAAACAAGGGATTGCGCAAAACCGGGTTTTTTCTTCCGGAAAGATTATAGATCTTAAATTAAGCGATTTTCTGGTAAATGTAGAATATTCCCCGGACATGGATTATGGAGATTTTCTGATTGTAATTATCAAGAAAGAGAATGAAGCTGAACAGCTCTATAAGCGCCTGGAATCTCTGGCAGAGGAGCGAGAGGTTAAACAGTTATTCTGGAGCCTGGCTGATGAGGAAAGAAAGCATAAGGCCTGGGCCCAGGATCGCTATGATCTGGAAATACTAAAAGAGAACTGATTTCAAGGGGCAGATTGGCCTCTTAGAATGAAGATCATTTCCGTGGCTCTTATATTAGGCCAGGATCGGCAAATTCTACCGCTGTGCCCGATATTAATGCAGCGTTCGATATTCAACCGGTTTTTCAGGCAGTGATAAATGAAATCCTTTCGCGTGCAGAGGTGGATATTGGGCGTATCATACCATTCGTATGGAAGCTCTTCGGTAACAGGCATCCTGCCTCGAAAGAGCAGTTGAAATCTTGTTTTGTAAAAGCCGAAGTTGGGAAAAGAAACGATAGCCTTTCTTCCGACCCGCAGCATTTCCGCTAAAACCAGAATCGGTTTATGTGTAACCTGAAGGGTTTGATTCAGAATCACATAATCGTAACTGCCCGTATCGTAATCTTTCAGTCCTTCATCCAGGTTCCCCTGAAATATGGAAATTCCCCGGGCTATACACTGTCTCACCATCGATTCCTGGATATCGACACCCCTTCCCTTTACATTTTTCTCATGCTTGAGGCGATAGAGAAGCTCTCCATCACCGCAGCCCAGGTCTAAAACAGTGCTTCCCGGTTCTACCAGCTTTACGATCTCGTTATAATTAAGGTGGGGAATACATTTCTCAGTCATCTATGCTTTCCAGAAAAGATCGGATGATTTGAGTTTGCCGTTCCGTTTCCAGAAGAAAGGAGTCATGGCCGTACGGGCAGTTGAGCTCAACATAAGAGACGTCCATTTTATTCTGCATCAGCGCAAATACGATCTCTTTGGACTGGTAGGGGGGATAGAGCCAGTCGGAGGAAAATGATATGACCAGAAATTTCGTCTCAGTCTTGCTGAAGGCATCTTTGAGGCTGCCGTATTTTGAGCCCAGGTCGAAATAATCCATGGCTTTGGTAATATATAAGTAGGAATTGGCGTCGAAGCGCTCGACAAACTTGACCCCCTGGTGCTGGAGATAGCTTTCAACTTCGAATTCATCGGAAAAATCATAGCCGTACTCCTCCCTTACCTGTAGTCTTCGGCCGAATTTTATTTTCATGGACTCGTCGGACAGATAAGTGATGTGCCCGACCATGCGGGCTATAGCCAAACCCAGCGAAGGGATTTTTTTTTCGTAATAGTTTCCTTCCTGAAAACGGTGATCGGACATGATGGCGTTGCGGCCTACCGCGTTGAAAGCGATGCTCTGGGCGGTCATGCGGGCCGTAGAGGCCAGCACGATTGTTGATTTTACCTTTTCCGGGAAGCTGACGCTCCACTGCAGGGCCTGCATTCCCCCCATGGATCCTCCGGCCACTGCGTAAAGACACGGAATGTCCAGGTGGTTGATGAGCTTTTCCTGCACCCTCACCATGTCGGTGATCGTAACCACCGGAAAAGAAAGACCGAATGGCTTGCCGGTTTCGTGGTTGATGCTTGCGGGGCCGGTGCTTCCCTGGCATCCCCCCAGGACATTGGAGCAAATAATAAGATACTTATCGGTGTCAAAAGCCTTTCCGGGCCCGATCATGGCGTCCCACCAGCCCGGATCCTTATCCCGGTCCGTATAATACCCGGCCGCGTGGGCGTCTCCGGAAAGGGCATGGAGGATCAAAATAGCGTTGCTTTTCTCCCTGTTGAGCTCTCCGTAGGTTTCATAGCGGACTTTGATAGGACCTAGTTTTTTACCGCTTTCCAATATAAATTCAGCCGGAGGATGGGCGAAAGTAAAATCATGGGGTCCAACCACACCTGCGGATTGTTCGATCTCGTTCATAGTTTTAAATATCCAAAATATTGTTTGTATCCTATCCTGTCAAGGCGCCTTGACAGCAATCTTCTTATTTCTATAAAATGATCCTTAAAGTACCTGCGCTAATGAGGACGTCCGTTTGCCTCACGCTGCATTCGCTCATCCGAAACTCTTTCAGGCATAAGAGGATTTGGCACTTATGAATAAGTTTACTCAGTCAGGAGGTAGCGTTGTACAATCCGGTTGATCCCAGGGTCAGCTTTCCCAGATTGGAAGAGAAGATACTCGAATTCTGGCTGGAGAACGATACTTTTAAGAAATCCATCCGGCAGAGAGAGGGAAGCGAGGAGTATGTTTTCTATGATGGTCCTCCCTTTGCGACCGGGCTCCCGCATTTCGGGCATTTTGTACCCGGAACCATAAAAGATATAATCCCGCGCTACCAGACCATGCGGGGGAAAAAGGTCGAGCGCCGATTCGGATGGGACTGTCACGGGCTTCCGGTTGAATATGAGATGGAGAAGGAGCTGGGGATTTCAGGGAAAAAGCAAATCGAGGAATTCGGAATCGCAAAATTCAATGAGTCCTGCCGTTCCATAGTCCTTCGCTATACCCGGGAATGGCGGCGCATTATTACCCGGTTGGGAAGATGGGTCGACTTTGACAATGACTATAAAACCATGGCTCCCGATTATATGGAATCTATCTGGTGGGTCGTAAGAACGCTTTGGGACAAAGGGCTGCTTTTTGAGGGATTCTACATTCTTCCCTACTGCCCGCGCTGCGGAACGGCCCTGTCTAATTTTGAGCTGAACCTCGGCGGGTATCAGGACGTACGCGATCCTTCCATTACTATCAAGTTCCGCCTGAAGGAAGAACCCCGGGCCTATTTCCTGGCCTGGACCACGACCCCATGGACCCTCCCCTCCAACCTGGCCCTGGCCCTGGGTCCCTATATTGTTTACGTCAGGGTACAGGACGGGGATGAGCAATATATTATCGCAAAAGAACGGCTTAAAACCTACTACCGCAGCGAGAAAGAATACACAGTTCTGGCCGAATATTCTGGACAGGAGCTGATCGGAATTGAGTATGAGCCTCTTTTCCCATATTTTACCCATCTTAAGGAAAAGGGCGCTTTTCGGACTTTTTTAGGGGAGTTTGTTTCAACTGAAGACGGCACCGGGATTGTTCACACCGCTCCCGGATTCGGGGAAGACGATTATGCGCTTCTGAAAGATACCGAAATTCCTACCATCTGTCCGGTGGATGATGAGGGCCGGTTTACGGCCGAAGTAACTGACTACAACGGTATCTTTGTTAAAGACGCGGACAGTAAGATAGTTAAGGACCTGAAGGCTCAAGGCAAAATCGTCAGGCAGGAGAGCTACCTGCACAGTTATCCTCACTGCTGGCGCTGTAAATCCCCCTTAATCTACCGGGCCGTTTCATCCTGGTTCGTCAATATTGAGAAGATTAAGCAGAGCATGCTCAAGGCAAACGCCGAAGTGTTTTGGATGCCCAGGCATTTGAGGGACGGCAGATTCGGGAAATGGCTGGAGGGCGCCCGGGATTGGGCCATTTCCAGGAACCGTTACTGGGGAAATCCCATTCCTATCTGGAAATGCGATTCCTGTAATGAGCAGGTTTGCATCGGTTCCCGGGTAGAGCTCGAGAAGCTGGCAAAAGTCAAGGTTACGGACCTGCACAAGCACTATATAGACGACATGACCTGGCCCTGCTCCTGCGGCGGAACCATGCATAGAATTCCTGAAGTGCTGGACTGCTGGTTCGAATCCGGCGCCATGCCCTATGCCCAGAACCATTATCCGTTTGAGAACAAGGAGCATTTTGAGGCTAATTTCCCGGCCGATTTTATCTCCGAAGGCCTTGATCAGACCAGGGGATGGTTCTACACCCTTACCGTGCTGGCCGCCGCCCTCTTTGACAAACCCGCCTTCAAGCACGTAATTGTAAACGGGCTGGTCCTGGGAGAGGACGGCAAGAAGATGTCGAAATCGGAGCACAACTATGCGGACCCGATGGAGGTAGTGAACAGCTTCGGAGCCGACGCGCTGCGGCTCTTTCTCATGAATTCCGCCTGCGTGAAAGCTGAGGACCTGCGCTACTCCGATGACGGTGTCAAAGGGATTCTTAAAGATGTGATTATTCCCCTCTGGAATACTTACAGCTTTTTCGTCACTTATGCGAATATCGATCGGGCTCATCCGGAAGCAGCTCCGGAGAACCCGGAGAACCCGCTGGACCGCTGGATTCTTTCCGAGGCGGAGCGGATGGTGAAAGAGGTGACCGAGCAGCTGGATCTCTACGATCTGCAGAAAGCCATTGACTCCTTTGTGCAGTTCATCGATCTAATGAATAACTGGTACATCCGCCGTTCACGCCGCAGATTTTGGCGTTCAGAGAATGATCCGGACAAGCAGCAGGCCTACCAGACTCTCTACGACATTCTCCTGAAGCTGGTCCAGGTAGCAGCGCCTTTTATTCCCTTTATAACCGAAGAAATTTACCGCAATTTAAAGACGGAAGAGGCTCCGGAATCGGTGCACCTGCTCGATTACCCGGTCTATAACCGGGAGGTGCGGGATCCTGATCTTGAGCAAAAGATGGGTCTGACCCGGCAGGCCGTTTCCATGGGAAGGGCCCTGCGGGCCATGTTTAATCTTAAAATCAGGCAGCCCTTAAAAGCTATTCATCTGGTTACCAAAGATCAGGAGGAAAAGAAGGTCCTGATTGAAATGGAAGAGATTATTAAAGAGGAGCTCAATGTAAAGTCGGTAGTATTCCGGGAGAACGAAGAGGAGCTGGTAGAATATTCGGCCAAACCGAATTACCGGATACTGGGAAAAATTCTCGGTAAAGACATGAAAGCCGCCTCTTCACGCATCGAGACCCTCTCGATGCCTGAGATCCAATCACTCCTGGAAGGAGCGACCCTTTCATTAGATCTGGACGGCCGGATTTTTGATCTGGCCCTGGAGGGAGTGAATATAATAAGGCGGGAAAAAGAGAACCTGAAAGTGCTGAATGAAGGATCGCTGACGGTCGCCCTGGATGCGGAGCTTACAGAGGAATTAATCCGGGAAGGATTGATCCGGGACCTGGTAAGAAGCATCCAAAACCTGCGCAAAGAGATGGGATTCAATGTTACCGATAGAATAGGGCTCTACATTTTCGGTTCCAAGGAGCTAAAAGCTGCGGTAGAATCCTATCAGGAGCACCTGACCGGCGAGATACTGGCCCTGAGCTGGCAGTGGGTCCGGCATGAAAAAGCGGTCGAGCTGGAATGCGGCCGGGAAAAATGCTTTGTGTATCTGCTTAAAACAGAGGAAACCGGGGCAGGATGAAAAAAAGCCTGGTACTGATCCTGCCGGTAGTTATTCTAGTCTCCTGTGCCACCCTGCCCCCGGAGAGACCGGCCGGCGGGTGGATCGGCGTCCTGCCGCCTGAGAGCACTTTTTTTCTCTCTCTTAATATTCCTTACTCCGGAGAGCTATTGTTGAGTATTTTAAAGGAAAAAAATATTAGCGCTCCGGAAATCCACTCGATAATGGACAGGACGGAGCGGATTTACGCCGGGGTCCACCTCTCCAGAATCACGCCGACCGCTTTTTCCCTGGTCGCCCTGGGTAACTATCCTGCTTTCCTGGTGAATATACCCTTGAAGGCTAATAAGGAGTGGCAGAAAGTTGAATCACCCCGGCCCTACTGGCAGCAGGCTAATGGAATTCTACAAGTAGCCGTTCCTGAGAATAATCTCGTTTTTGCCGCAAACGGCTCAATAGAGAGGATGCTGAATAAATTGGAGAATCCTGGCTCCAATCCCTTTCCATGGGAAGCGGTTTGGGAAATGGAGCGGGCGGATGCATTGATTTTTTTTCCGGTTCTACCGTCCACTGACAGAGAAGCGGGTCTGGAGAGGCTCCCGATAAAGGAAGTCTGGATCTCCGCTTATAGATCTGCCTCCAAAGAAGAGCCCACTTACGAGCTGCTTGGAGTTTTCAACCTGATCGAGGTGAAAAACAAGCGAGCCGTGGAGGCTCTATTCCGCCTGTTAATGGTTGCCTGGCTGCGTAAGGCGGAAGTGAGCAGTCCGGTAGAACAGCTTAAGTCTCTAAAAATTTCCGTTTCGGCCGAGCGGGTGCGGATTTCCGGACTCCGTTTTTCTGAAGCGGAGATCGTCGATTTTTTCGAGTTGTTCCTTTCGAAGTAGTAATTCGCCGGAATGTAAAGCTTTCGGCTAATGATTACTTGTCTAAGAGCCAATTTTATGGTACATTTTTGTCAATAATAGCAAAATATTATGGAGAAGATAATGCCGACCTATGATTACGAATGCAGGCACTGCAGCTACAAATTCGAAGCTTTTCAACATATCACTGATGAAGCCTTGAGCAACTGTCCCGAATGCGGTAAATCCGTACGCAGATTAATAGGCGGTGGTCTGGGTATCATTTTCAAGGGAAGCGGTTTCTATACGACCGATCACAAGCGCTCTTCCGCTCTATCCGGGGGGAACGGTTCATCCAAGAGCAAGGAAAACGTATCTGAGAAGAAAGAAAAAGCGGAAGAATCGAAAACCTCTTAAATCAACCGCCTCAAAAAGAAATTATTTGGGCCTCGGCGGCGGCCTTCTGCAGTAAAGCATCAGCCTCCAATTCCTGAAAGGACCGTACCATACTCTCATAATCAGGCCGCACCAACGGATGAGCGGGCGAGAAGAGGGTACAGCAGTCTTCATAGGGGAGAATGGATGTTTCAAAGGTGCCGATCTTTCTGGCCAGCGAGACAATCTGTTCCTTATCCAGCCCGATTAAAGGTCTGAAAATCGGAAAATCCGTCCCATGACCGGTAAAACGAATACTCTCCGGTGTCTGGCTGGCCACCTGGCCCAGGCTTTCACCGGTCACCAGGCAGATGCTGCCGGTTTTTTCGGCGATTATGGCTGCAATATTTACCATACAGGCCCGCATCAGGAGAGTCACCTCCTCCGACCGGGCGCGCTCTTTAATTCTTACCTGCGTCTCGGTAAAAGGAACCACATGGAGAGCCGTGCCGGTCAGGTATTCGGAGAGTATATTGGTCATGTGTTCAACCTTTTCTTTAGCCTTTTCCGAGGTGAAGGGGGGGGTATGAAAATAGGCGGCGTCGAGCTTAAGCCCCCGCTTACCCATCAGGTAGCCGGCCACCGGAGAGTCGATTCCTCCGGAAAGAAGAAGCAGCCCCTTGCCGCTCGAGCCTGAGGGAAGCCCTCCCGGTGCCTTTGTTTCCGGACCGTAGAGATAGGCCGCCTCCCTTATCTCCACGTTGAGGGTCCAATCCGGATGATGGAGATCCACCATTAATTCCGGAAATCTCGCGCGCAGAACATCACCGAGCCGGCAGGCAATTTCGTAGGATGTTAAGAAAAAACTCTTATCCGACCGGCGCGCTTCAATCTTGAACCGGTTTCCGGGTCCCTGTTCAAGCAGGCTTTCGGCCAATCCGGCGGCCGCCTCTTCAATTAAAGGCATGTCTTTTTCCACCTGGAAGGCCCGGGAAAAAGCGACAATACCGAACGTGTGTGATAGGGCTCTGACTATTACCGGCTCATTCTTTAATTCGCAGCGGATGTAGAGCCGGCCTATTCTCCTGGTCAGCTCGAATTCTATCCCCTGTAGCTTCCTCTTGATATCCCTGCACAACTGTTTTTCGAAGCCGGCCCTATTTCCCCCTTTAAGGGCCAGCTCACCGTATTTAATCAGATAACATGTTTCCATAACGTGCTCAAGCAAATAAGATTAAAAGCTACAGAGGCTCATCTTCAGCCGGTAATGCGCAGCAGGGCGGGGATTCTCTTTTTTAAGGCAGCGGAAAACCGCCTGAGATCATCCTTTTGCGTTTCCGGTCCTATGGAAATTCGCACGATCGAGATCGCGATTTCTTTGGGAATGTTCATATTTTCCACTACGCGGAACCGGTTTTTCTTTTTAGAAGAACAGGCGGAGCCGGTGGAGATTAAAAAGCCTTCCTCCTCGAGCACCCGGACGGTAACCTCGCCAGGAATGGGAGGAAAAGCCAGGTTGAGAATATAGGGAGAAAAATGCTTCTCCTTATCGTCTCCTCTTCCGGGCGGAATGATAGTGAGCCCCTCCATGGTCTGTAACTCAGCCAGCAGAGAGCTCATTAATCCGGCTGAACTTTCGAGGTTGGCTTTGAGGCTGACTGCTTTTTTCTCGGCCGCCAGGATGAAGCCGCATACTCCGGGCAAATTCTCCGTGCCAGGTCTTTGCCCGCCTTCCTGCCCTCCGCCCGAATAGAGGAACAGGTAAGAACCGCCCCGGCGCAGGTAAAGGGCGCCCACCCCGCGGGGACCGCCGATCTTATGGGCGCTGATGCTGGCGCTGTCCACTCCCAGTTCGACCGGCTTGAAGGGTATCTTCCCAAAAGCCTGCACAGCATCGGTATGCAAAAGGATTTTTCTTCCTGTGTTTTTCCGATACTCAACCAGAAGGCGGGCGACCTCTGCCACGGGCTGAATGGCGCCGGTCTCATTGTTCACCAGCATCAGCGCCACCAGGGCGGTCCGCTCGTCGAGCTCAGCCTCTACGGCGGCCGGATCGATAAATCCGAACCGATCGGTCTTAATAGCGGCTACATCAAATCCCAACTCTTTCAGGGTTCCGGCCGGTTGATATATTGAGGCATGTTCGATTCCGCTGATGATTATTTTTTTTGCTTTTCTTCCCCGCAGCAAGGAAAAGAGTGCCATGTTGTTTGCTTCCGTGCCCCCGGAGGTAAATACGACCTCTTCTTCCCGGCAGCGGAGGACTGCGGCCAACCGCTTTCTAGATTCGGCCAGCAATTTTTCCGCCTCTCTTCCGGCCCTGTGTATTGAAGAGGGATTACCGAAACAGGCTTCGGAAACTTCTCTTACTTTTTCGGTGATTTCCGGGTCCGGGTACGCGGTGGCGGCCCAATCAAGATATAGCGGGTTTCTGGCATTCATGCAGGCAAAATATAGTCAAAATCACTCGTTTCTTCAAGTTGACCGCATTTCGCAGGGCCTGTCAGGCTGGGCGCGGGTCTCAGTGCTGACGCACGAGTTGTAAGTGTCCTTATGGGAAAGAGTTACGGGGAGAGGAAAAAAAATTTTCGCCTGAGACAGTCCTCTCAGAGCGGTAGTCCACAAGCTTCGCAAGACTGGAAAATGGAGAATTAAAAAGCTGGATTAAAAGAGATCCGGGATTCCCTTTTAACAGGATATTAAAAACAGTGTTTCAAATTATGATAAATAACCAGCATGGCTGGCAAAGTAAAACAGGAGGAAAGAGATGAAGAAACTACTTAAAAAGGGTATCTTTTTAGCTGTGCTTACTGTCTTTGTGCTTGCGGCAGTGCTTCAAACAACGGGATGCAGGAAACCAAGCCAACCTGCGGCTGCTTCTGAAGAAGTATCAGCCAAAGAGCCAACCAAGGCAGTATCTGATGAGGAGTATATCTATGTCTCATGTATGGGCAACCTGGAGTTCTTTAATGCTCACAAATTTGGTTGGAAATGGGCAGGAGAAAGGCTTGGAGTTAAAACAACCTATGTTGGACCTTCGGAATATGATCTTAATGCTATGGTTGCTGCTTTCGACCAGGCTATTGCCAGGCAACCTAAAGGGATCGTTGTTTTTGCAGTAGAACCAGCTTTGACGCCGCAGATCAATAAAGCGGTTGAAGCCGGGATACCGGTTGTCACGATCCTCGGTGACCTACCGGATTCAAAAAGACTGACCTTTGTTGGCTTTCTTGATTCTGTACAACAGAAATCACAACCAACCTCCCCTCACAACGGATAATGTAGAGGCTGGAACAAAGGCTGAACCCGAGATAATTTACACTTCAGTAAATTATGCAGACCAGACAAATATACAATATTTTCTAAAAGCCAACGAACTGTATCAGCCTTAAGTTTTGAAAAGTTGAAGAGGTGCAGGAAAGACCCTGTACCTCTTCCTAATTATAGAGAAGATAACTGAGGAAAGATCTGCTCACCGTTAAAAATATATCAAAAAGCTATCCGGGAGTCCTGGCAGCAAATGATGTTAGCTTTACCCTGCGTCAGGGTGAAATCCTCGCCTTGGTGGGAGAAAATGGCGCTGCTTCAGGAAAAACCTTGGGTCCTGGGTATTTTCACGTGGAGAACTTTACCCACCAGGGCGCCTTCAAGGGGGTCAGCTTCAGCCTCCGAAAAGGTGAAATTCTGGGTTTCGGAGGTCTCGTTGGAGCAGGACGTACGGCACTTGCCCGATCCATTTTTGGAATCGATCCAAAGGATTCCGGGAAAATTTTCTTCGATGAGAAAGAAATTAAGGTTTCGGGACCAAGGGATGCCATTAATCATAAGATCGCCTATTTGACGGAGGACCGAACGCTTTCGGGCCTTTTTTTAAAAATGGCAATTCGAAATAACCTGATTGCTCCGTCTTTAGGAAATTTCACTTCAGGGATTGATTTTTTAAAAAGAAAGAAAATTGATAGATACGTAACCGACAAGGTAGAGGAGTTTTCGATAACCACATCATCGATTTCTACTAAAATACTCAATCTTTCAGGGGGCAATCAGCAGAAGTGCTTGATTGCCATGTGGATGGGGATCAAACCCAGGGTTTTAATTTTTGATGAGCCAACCCGGGGAGTTGATGTGGGTGCAAGGGAAGAGGTCTATCGAAAATTGAGGGAATTTGCATCGAAGGGAACGGGCATCATCATGATTTCTTCGGATTTGCCCGAACTTATTGGCATGTGTGATCGAATACTGGTGATGCACCAGGGAAGAATTACAGGCGAGGTCATACGAGAAGATTTTTCGGAAGAAATAATCCTATCCTTAGCTGCCGGCTTGATCGGTAGGGTCATCCCTTGCTTTCACCGGGGTTGTGGCCGGGCTCGCTTTATCAGCGGGCATTCCCGTATTCTTATCGATCCTTGTCGGCCTTCTCGCAGCTTCTGGTGTAGGTCTGGTCAACGGGCTCTTGATCGCTAAGCTGGAGATCAACCCCTTTATCACTACCCTGGGAATGATGATAACGGTGAGGGGACTTCTACTTGTGCTGGCCAGGGGTCGAGCGGTGTTGAATCTGCCGGAGGCGTTCACGATCATCGGGCAAGGCCGGCTGTTTGGCGTCCAGTATCCCATTTACGTGGTGATATGCCTGGTATTTATCGCTGATGTATTGATGCGGAATTCTCGTTTTTTCAGGCAAAATTACTATATTGGCGGAAATGAACAGGCGGCTCGCCTTTCCGGTATCAACGTCGATTTTATAAAGATTTTTGGCTACTGTTTGACTGCGGTCCTTGCCGGAATTTCCGGATTACTGATAACCGCCTGTTTTGGCTCATCCTCCGTTACGGTAGGAAGTGGAATGGAACTTCGAGTAATCACGGCCACTATTATTGGAGGGGCCAGCTTGAAAGGAGGTGTGGGGTCGGTATCGGGCGGCTTTTTGGGCGCTCTTTTTATGGGCGTTCTGGCTAATTCACTCAATCTCTTGGGTGTCGATGTGTATTGGCAGAACCTGGTAACCGGATTGATCTTGATCATGGCTGTTGTCTTTGATGTGATCGGCGAGAAAAGAAAGAAGGTCTGAAGTAGCGATTAGGGTTGTTTTCCATCGAAGCATGCATCAGGATCGCATCAGAGTCTGCCGAACTTTTTCAATAACTCGGCAACAGTAGCGCCCTTTAATATTTCATTTCGAGTTGCCTCTTCTTTTTCAGCCTGTTTTTTTGCCTTTTTGTAGACAATTTCGAGGTCGTCGCGGGGCACTACAGTAACGCCAATCTCATCTGCGACGATCATATCCCCAGGATGAACCAAAACCCCGCCGCAAACTACAGGCGTGTTGATTTCGATCGGTTCGAACCTGTTCGAGTAGGCGCTGTGCGCCGCCCGGGGAGACACCGATTTCGAAACGATGGGGAAGTCCAACATTCTGGCCTCATCGATATCACGGGCGGAACCGTCTATGACTACACCGACTATTCCGGCAGCCCGGGCCAGACCAGACATCAAGCCTCCCCAGATGGATGTCTCAGACTCGCCAAAGGCATCTATAACGATCACATCCCCCGGCATGGCCGCCTCGTATATGGGTAGACAGTCCACGATATCGCCGGCAGTTAGTTTCACCGTCAAAGCCGGACCTATAAAAGTTTTATTCACGCTCCTCATCGTCATGTCACTTCGCATTACGCCCTCCCGCTCCTGGGCGTCGCTCACCACGCAGGATACGCTCATGACCTCCTTCAGCGACAGAAATTTTTTCAGCCCAGCCTCATCCACAATTGCATGTTTCTCGATCTTTTTCCTCATCGTTATATCTCCCTATTGTGTCGGTTTTACCAGGTTTTGCGGAGTTTTGCCCAAAAGAACGGCCTTTGCATTTTCAGAAGCGACGCGCCGGCATTCCTGTAAAGACTCTTCTGAAATATAGGCGACATGAGGGGTAATGAAACAATTATTGAGCTTAAATAAAGGATTCATGTCCGGGGTCCAGTGTTCGAGTTTTGCCGGCTCTTCTTCGGTATCGTCCAGGCCAGCCGCGGCAATCCAGCCCTCGGACAGCGCTTTGTACAGGGCCTCATTGTCTACTATTTTTCCTCTAGCACAGTTGATGAGCACTGCCTCCGGCCTCATTTTCCGGAGGCTTGTTTCATTGATCATATGTTCTGTTTCCGGAGTGTGTGGGCACATCACATTTACTACATGCGATGATGATAGAAGGTTATACAGATCTACTTTTCCAACGCCCATTGTAGCCATGAAGCCTTCTGAAACGTATGGATCGTAAGCTATGATTTTAAAGTTAAAGGACTTTACCTTGTGAGTAATGTTTTGCGCAATCCTGCCAAAGCCTATAAGGCCCCAGGTAGAGTTTCGAAGCCGGTGAATGGGCGCCTTCGACTCACTCCAATGCCATCTTCCAGCCCGGGTATTTTCCGCATACCATGGAATTCTCCGTATCAGCATCAAGGCCAGGGCAATCGAGTGATCGGCGACCTCATCCAGCGCATAGTCAGGGACATTGGTAACCACCATCCCATGTTCGTAAGCCGCCTTTACGTCCACGATATCAACGCCGACGCCATACCGGCAAATCACTTTGCATTTTTCCAGTTTCTCAATGGTGCTCCGGGGTATCTTCGCATACTGCTGGAGGATTGCATCTGCATCCCTTGCCTGCTCTGTTAAACCTTCACCGGTTTTGCATTGAAGACCGATCACTTCCGCACCGATCGGCTCGAGAATGCTTTTCTCAATCTCATTATCCGGATAGTCGAAATCACTGATATAAACTTTAAACTTCCTCATGGCAGCCTTCTCCTTAGCTTTAATTCTTCCCATCGAGCGTATCAAAAATAATCGCTCCTGCCTTCAAGCCCTGTGCCTTCGGGAAGTCAGCTTAAGAAAAACATCCCCCAGTTCTCTACGCCACATATCCAAAAATACCGCCAGCATGATGATCATTCCAACGACTATATTTTGCATCGAAGTGGCAACCGCGTGCAGATTCAGACCATTGTGCACAATTGTAATCGTAAGGGCGCCAAAAAGCGTGGATATTACGTTGCCCTTTCCCCCTTCGAGACTCGCTCCGCCGATAACAGCCGCCGCAATTGCCGAAAGTTCCATACCCACGCCGTAGTTTGGCGAGCCGGAGTTTAACCTGGCGGACATTAATACCGAGGCGAACCCTGCCATCATTCCCGCTATAGCAAAGGAAAGCACCGTGATTCTCTTTACATTAATACCTGAAAACCGCGCTGCGGCCGCATTTCCTCCCACTGCGTATATCCTCCGGCCTGGTTCCGTGTACTTCATCATGATGGCTGCCAAAGCATAAAAAATAAGGATGTAGAAAAATACCAGAGGAACACCGAGAAAGGTTCCATAAAAAATTGTAGTCAAGGCATCCGACAATGAAAACACGGGCGAACCATTGTTAAACATAAAAGCAAGGCCGCGGAAAATACTCAACGAAGCAAGTGTGGTAATGAATGCCGGTATGCGCAGATAGGCAGTCAACACTCCGTTCCACAGCCCGAGCACAGCGCCTATGAGTACGGTGAGAACTATACCCAAGGGGGTAGGAATACCCAAAAACTTGATCATTGAGGCGAGAATCATGGTGAGCAGAGCGATCGCAGAGCCAGGAGAAAGGTCAATACCTCCGGTGATGATCACCAAAGTCGATCCAATGGAGATTAGTGCTACAATACTCACTTGCAGCAGGATGTTTCTTATATTACCAGGCGAGAAAAATCGGTCTGTGCTCAATCCGACGATGATGGTTACCAGAATGACTGCAAGAAGCGGACCGGAAATCGACGAACTTTTTAGTTTACTAAACCTCAAAACATACTCCTATCTAACATGGTTAACCCGCAATTATGTCTGATAATATATCATAAAAGCGAGTCAGCTAAGCTGATGCACAAAGACATTCTCCATTAAGTATTTCTTGTCAATTTCCCTGGCCTCTTTGATGTCTATGATTCCACCCCTGTTTACAATTCCGATACGATCGCTCATCGCTAATAGCTCCTCGAAGTCCGAGCTTATCAGGATTACGCCCTTTCCCCGGCTGGTTATTTTATTGATGAGATTGTATACTTCGACCTTTGCCGCCACATCGATGCCCCGGGTCGGCTCATCCAAAATAAATATTTCAGCCTGGGAAAACATCCACCGGGCTATGATGATCTTCTGCTGGTTTCCTCCCGACAAAAACTGCACAGATCGTTCGACAGCGGTCGGCGTAATTCTTAACTTTTCGATGTATTCAGCCACGAGTTTATCTTCCTGCTTCAAACTTAAAAATCCGTAGCGAGCTATTTTCTCCAGTTTGGCGATGGATACATTCTTCGGTCCGTTAAAGTTCATGAAGAGCCCGTTGAATTTGCGATCTTCCGTCAGCAGCGCTATACCGCAGCGAATTGCTTCCTGAGGTGTGATACCCTTTGATCTCATGGCCTTTGCCGGTAAACAGTGAAGTCGAACGTTTCCTTTTTTTATATGGTCGATTCCAAAAATTGCATGGGCGATTTCGGTTCTGCCTGTCCCTATCAAACCGGCCAGCCCGAATACCTCCCCCCGATAAACGGTAAAGTTCGCGCCATTCACGCCGCTATCAGTGTAGATATCGGAAACGGTTAAGAGCAAATCATCGGTTCGGTTATACTGTTTAGGATAGTATTCTTTGACGTCGGTGCCTATCATCATATTTACGATGCTTTTGATGCTCAACTCCCCTCTGACTCGTTCACCGACAATCTGTCCATCCTTTAAAACAGTGACTCGATCCGTAAGATTAATAGCTTCATCCAGCCGGTGCGATATGTAGATAACCGCTAATCCGTGCTCTGCCAGATTGCGAGTCAGAACATGTAATCTCTTGGTCTCCTCTAAACCAATAGCTGCACTTGGCTCATCCATTATGACCAGGCTTGCATCCCTCGACAAGGCCTTGGCGATTTCGACCATCTGTTGTTCGGCTACCGACAAATTCTCGACCGCAACATGCGGGTTAAGATCGATTTCCAGTTTGTTCAATATGGCAGAGCTTTTTGCATAGATTTCCGGCCAATCTACGAGAAGCTGAAAGTATCCTTTTCTTGGCAGTCGTCCCAGATAGATGTTTTCCCCGATTGTCAAATTCGGTATAAGAGAAAGCTCCTGGTAGATCGTGGCTACGCCCAAAGAGCGTGCCATCATCGGATCGTGAATGACGATCGGCTTTCCCTGGTAAAATATCTTTCCTGCCGTCGGCTGGTGCACACCGGACAGGCACTTAACCAGGGTAGATTTACCGCTTCCGTTCTCACCCAAAAGTCCGTGGATCTCTCCCGGATATATTTTCAGGTACAGATTATCGATCGCCTTGACGCCGGGGAAGACTTTTGTCAAGCCCTGTAGTTCCCACAGAGGTTGCTTCATATCAGTCATGCCATTAGGAAGTTTTTTAGCCGTGCCGGCGTCCTCTCTCTTTAATCGGAATCGAGGAGAGGACGCCCCAGGGTACGGCTTTAAACTATGCTTCTAATACTGCTTAGACGGTTTTGGATAGAGTGTTTCCGGTTTCCGTAAGTATTCGAGCACATTCGATTTATCAACAATCACGGTCGGTGTCTCTACATACCCGCCGCTAAATTTTCCGTGCAGACCGTCGAGGGCCACTTGTAACGCGATCCTCCCCATCAGGTATGGAGTCGTATTCACGGTAGCAGTGATGGTTCCGGCCGCTATCTCCTCGAGCGCGGCCGTATCGCCATCGTTACCAAGCAGGATGAGGTCCTTCTGCCCGATTGAATTGGCAGCCTTTTCCGTACCCATGATCATATAGTCGTTGGCCGCAAAGATGAGGTTGATTTCCGGATGAGCCTGAAGAATATCCATACCGGCGACGTTGCCCCCTTCGACGTTCCATTTACCATCCAGGCTGGCGACAGTAGTAAAGTTGCTCTCATTTTGGATAATATCGACGAAGCCGCCGATTCTCTCTGTAGAATGGTATCCCGGCTGACCTTCGATTAAACCGACAATGACCTGCTTGCCACCCATTAATTTTGTGGCATATTTGCCTATCTTTCTGGTGCCTTTCCTCTGGTTATAGCCAACCACGCCGTGAACAGGGGTCGGGAAATCGGGAATGTCTGAGTTTACGATTATGATTTCAATTCCTTGATCGACCGCCTGTTTCACAAGAGGCGCGGCGGCATGTTCGTCATGGGTAGACAAGATGATGATGTCGACGTCCCGGGTAATAACATCCTGGATCATCCCCATCTGGCTGTTGATATCCGCACCGCTTTGAGGTGCAAGCATGAAAGATTCTGCTCCCAGTTCGGCGGCCAGGTTCTTTATACCTTCTCCGATCGCTATGTAATAGTTGAACTCGGTAGCTGGAGGCATGTAAGCGATAACCGGAACGTTTCCCACCACATATTTCAAATTGTCAAAGTTTGCCTGTGCCTGAATACGTACGGGTTGGGCATGCTTTTCTTTCTGCTCGTAGGCAAACTCAACGCCAGCACCCTCTTTCTGACCGCCGGCAAAGGCTTGGGCCAGGACACACAGAAGCAGCGAGCCTGCCAGGCAGATTCTCAGGATTTTTTTCATTATCCTCCTCCTTATATATTTTTTTGTTTTTATTGAGATCATGAGTTTCGAGTCGCACCAACAATTTCACGGCATTTCTCGGTAAAAATACCCATATCCACGGAATAGCAGATGTAGCTAATCCCCAGGTCCTTCCACTTCCTGGCGTTTTCTATGGTTTCCACAAAGGTTCCTACAAAGACATCTTTCCGAATACTTTTTTTGACGATTTCTTTCGTGGCTTTGATTACTTGAGGATGATCGATTTTACCTGGCACACCGAGGGATTGCGAAAGGTCATAAGGACCGATGAATATGATGTCTATCCCGCTTACTTCCAGAATGTCGTCCAGATTCCGTATTGCTTTATCACCCTCAAGCTGGAGCACCAAAATAGTTTCGTTCGCTTCCCTGAAATAGGTAAACCGGTCCGTCGAGGAGTAATCTGCAGCTCTCACAAATCTACAAACACCCCGCATTCCGTCGGGAGAGAACTTGGCAAGCCGCACCACTCTCTCAGCTTCTTCGGCTGTTGTTATTTGTGGAACTTGAATACCACCGGCGCCAATATCCAATACCTCGCCTATAACGGACAACGGTTTTTCCTTGACCCGGACGATGGGGAACAGGTCGCTTATTTGCGAGGCCCGTAATAAGTTTTGCAGCGTTTGCACACTATTGGGACCATGCTCGAGGTCGAGAATAACGAAATCAAAGCCGGCGTAGCCTATTGACTCAACGAAGGCCGGATCCGAGGTTTTCGAAAATGGTCCGATAACGCTTCGCTGCCCGATCGTCCACTTAAATTTTCTAACTCGTTCCGTTATCATTCTGACATCCACCTATTCATTTTTAGCAAGGTAAACACTTTCTTCATTTTTGCAGAAGATGAATCGCAAATCCGGCGATTTCTTCTTCAAGGTAGATTGCTACCAGGCGGCCGTTTTTAACCTTTGCTGATCCTTCCTTCACCTTGACTCCCTTTCGCCTGAAGAAGCTTAGCGCTATATCAATCCGGTTCGTTGCGATGGCGAGGTGACCATTCCTGCCCAGGTAGGGTTTCTTCATGATTTCAATTGCAGTACCGGCTAGTATCGAGGAACTTCCCTCTTGTATCGGCAGGGCGAGTAACTGGGCGAACTGGACGGCCCAACCATGGGCCTGGTTTTGGTCGGATGCGTTTACCCCAACATGCGCGAGCTCAAAACCTAAAGCCGTTTGGACGGCCTCCTGCGCCAATCTCTTGATATCCTCAAACCTGCCCTGAGATATGTCCTCGCTCTTGGCGATCCATGTCCCGCCGCAGGCCAAGACTTTCTCAAGAGAAAGGTAAACGGCTAAATTGCTGTTGTTGATACCCCCGGTTGGTATAAATTCGATATCTCCATATACAGAAGTCATAGCTTTCAATGTTTTAAGACCGCCTGAGGCTTCGGCAGGGAAAAATTTCAAGACCTTGAGTCCCTTCTCCATTGCCCGTTCTACCTGTGTGGGACTGTTTATTCCGGGAACAACCGGGATGTGCTTCTGCAAACAGTAATCTACAACCTTTGGATTAAAGCCGGGAGATACAATGAACTTAGCACCGGCCGTTATCGCTTTCATGGCATACTCCACCGAGAGCACGGTGCCGGCTCCGACAAGAAGATCCGGATGGCTTCGAGAAAGACTCCGTATAGCCTGCTCGGCCGCATCTGTTCTGAAAGTTATCTCCGCTACCGGAAGTCCGCCGTCTAAAAGTGCCTTCCCTAGAAGAGGTGCATCGTCTGCGTTTTCGATCTTTACTACAGGAACGATGCCAAAACCCTTAAGTTGCTGAAAAATATCATCCATGCCTTAAACCGCTCACCCCTGGTTGATCACACGTCCACAGAATGGACACTTTCTTTATGATTTCACATCTAAGATTTGAAACAACATTTTATTAAGAGATTATAGACTGGTATTGTCTTCCTGTCAATACATTTTGAAACGTTGTTTTATTTTTGAAAGAACGATCGTATTTAAGTCAGCCGGCAAATTTAGACTCCGAAAGCCCTCTCACACCGGGCTTAACGGCAAACAAGCCTCCAGATGCGGGTTGTTCTTCGATCTGCTCCGGTGTCATATGGAAACGTGCTGAGGTGATAAAGAGAGTATCGAGATCCTTGCCTCCGAAACCAACGCAAGTAGGGTTCATACATGGCATCTCAACAACGCGATCGACCTCTCCACCCGGGGTGTATCTGACCACTCGAAAACCGTTCCACTGCGCATTCCATAGATAACCCTCGGCATCTATAATCGACCCATCCGGTATTCCCGGCTGGTCTTCAAACCGGCAGAACGTCCTGCGGTTGCTTATCGACCCGGTTTCGGGGTCGTAATCGAAGGCCCATATCTCCCCTTCAGGTGTATTGGCATAGTACATGATTCGCCCATCAGGGCTGAAACAAGTGCTGTTAGCGCTGCTTAGCCCCCTGAAAAGCTCGTGCACACTGAGATCCGGATCCAGCCGGTACGCACCCGCTCTACCCTGGCCGCCAGTATCGAATCCACCCACCACAAACCTTCCTTGCCGATCACACCGTCCATCGTTGAGCCGAGTCATCGGTAGCTCTGGCTCGATGTCCTGTATTCGACGCTGTTCACCTGTCTTCAAATCGTAGAAGGCAAGACCAGAAGCAAAGGCTATAAGGAGGCCTCCCTGTTTACGAAAAGCTATAGAACACACCTTCTCCGGCATGTCCCATGTCAACGTCTCGCCGTTGGCCGGATCCAATTGCCAGAGCTGCAGCGACTCGATATCGGTCCAGTAAAGTTTCTGCTCATCTACAGACCATACCGGACCCTCGCCGAGTATGTTCTGGCAATTAACAACCATTTTTACTTCTTCCATATTTATCCTCCCTTAAAACCTGGCCAGGGAATCATCAAGAGATATTAATATAAAACAGTGTTTTAAATCAATATAAAAACGCCATTCTCGATTTTTATTATGAAACTTTGTTTTATTATTTTATAGACAAAGGAATCATTATGTTATATTATCTATGACAAAAAGAAATATGAATTTTTATGACAGATCAAGAACCGGCGAAAGCTGTAGTTAAAACAATGCGCCTCTTAGAGTGCCTTTCTAAAGAGAATGAGCTCAGAGTAACTGATCTTGCAAAAAGCGCGGGGATGAATAAAAGCACAGTTTATCGATTTCTCAATTCACTGAAAGAGGTGGGATACGTTCGGCAGAACCCTCGCAGTGAACGATACAGTCTAACCTTAAAGCTTTTTGAGCTAGGTTCCATAGTGCTCGACCGGATGGAGCTGTGGAAAGAAGCTCACCCGATTATTGAAAAATTGGCAGAACAGACACACGAAACCGTTCATCTGGCCGTTCTCGATGAAGGAAAACTTGTTTATCTGGGGAAAATCGAATCGACTCAGGCACTCCGGGTATCAATGATGTCCCGGGTGGGACAGAGTGCTCCGACCTACTGCACCGGCATTGGCAAGATTCTGATGGCCCATCTACCTCCTGATCGGCTGGACGAGAGTCTGAATCGGGAGGAGTTATATCGATTTACGGATAATACGATCACTGATCGCGCCCAGTTGCAGAAGGAACTGGAAGGTGTTCGACAAAACGGATTTGCAATGGACAATGAAGAGCATGAGGTGGGAGTGAAATGCGTGGCAGCTCCCGTTCGAAACAACGGTGGACAGGTTGTTGCGGCGTTAAGCATTTCAATTCCCTCTGTGCGACTTACGAACAGCAAAATACCCCATTACAAACAACTTGTGACTACAGCGGCATGCGAGATATCGAAGCGACTGGGAGCGCCGGATAAGATATTGCCGGCATAAGCTTTCCCTGACGCACTTTCTGGCAGGAAGATAAGGAAGCGAAAAAAAAGAGACATAATTTTATATAGAAAGGAGCAAGAAATTACTCATGACCCACCCAAGAGCATTTTCACACATAGGAATCACCGTTCCCGATCTGGAGAAAGCGGTTGATTTCTATACTAAAGTTTTCGGCTGGTATGAAATCATGAAGCCGATTGAAGTTGTTGAGGATAACAGCGCCATAGGGGCGATGTGCAAGGACGTTTTCGGTGAAGGATTTGGCAAGTTTCGCATTGCCCACCTCTCAACTTCTGACAAAATTGGCGTTGAGCTTTTCGAGTTTCCTAATACTGTAATTCCGGAAAACAACCTGGAATACAGGAAGAGCGGTATTTTCCATTTCTGTGTGCAAGACCCGGATATTGAAGGACTTGCAAAGAAAGTAGTTGAGCATGGCGGAAAACAAAGAATGCCGATTCGGGAGTATTATCCCGGAGAAAAACCTTACCGAATGGTCTATGTGGAAGATCCCTTTGGAAACGTCTTTGAACTTTACAGTCACAGCTATGAGCTGACCTATTCCGCGGGCGCCTACCAGGATTAACCAGGACAATCGCTATTTAGGTATCCCCCAGCTACGTCCGACAGGACTATGACTGCGGCTATGCTAATCAGAGTGACCGCTAAAACAGTCCTTGGTTCTGGTATAAGCGATGCTCGTGTGCAGGCCCAAGCGAGACTCAGTGCTGACGCACAGTTGTAAGTGTCCTTATGGGAAAGAGTTACGGGGAGAGAAAAAAAAGTTTTTCGCCTAAGGGGTATAAACCCGATTTCGGATGTCTGATATGGTAAAATGGGGCTGAATGACGGCAGCCATCGCAGCCGTTCGCTCGCCGGGCCTGTGCCCCTCCTGGCTATCGACGACAAATCAGCTACAGAGGATGTTCTCGTTCTCGTACCGTGTGGCGCCCAGGGGGTAGACACAGTAGTCCGGTCTCCGGTCTGCGTAGTATACGGTAGAAGAGATTGAGCAGGTACGGCAGACGGTGGAGCTGTTGCCTGGGCTGGCGGTGAATGAGCTGGCGGCAACGATCTGTGAGCATCTTGAGTGGTATACAGCCGGGGGCGGGCTGAAGGTGGATGCGTGTCTGAAGCTGCTGGAGCCGCAGGATCGTCCGGAGAACACCTGGGGCGACAGGAGGCAGAAGTTCCACTTTAGCAAACGACATCGAGTACACCTACGGCCCCAAAGGACGGAAGAGACAGATCGTGCCTGTAGTTGTCTGTGAAGAGAGCTTCAGAAGAGGTTGATCCGCAGACGGAGCAGATTGTGACCAAGCACGCCCGCCAGTGCCCCGTCGGACCATATGTACGTCAGCACTGCGCTTAAAGATCCTCTGCGCTATAGAAAAGGGAGAAGAACCCTGCGTCTCGGAGCTCTGGAACTGCCTGGAACAGCCCCAGCCGGTCGTTTCCCAGCACCTCGCCGTGCTGAAGAAAAAGGGGATAGTCCGCTCCCAGGTCCTGGGCAATCGGCGGATTTATACCATTGATGATCCGTTTATCAGGAGTCTTATTAAGAAACTGTTGGCCGTATTACCTGAGGTCAGAACTCCTGTACGAGATCGATAATCGCATTTGTTAGAACAATCAAAGCACCGACAAATCCGGTCACAATCAGAATATCGGCCAGAACATCCGTGGTAATGGTCCAGTTGTTCTTGCCGACATAGATCAGGCTGCCCGGCTCTACATCGCTTTCCAAGCCGGTCCGCTTCCTGTTGCCCATTTCATCCACAAAGAAGATGCTGTTCTTATCCCCGGTTTCCACATTGACCCCCCCGGCGGCCAGGATATAATCGTAGACCTTGTAGCCGTTGGCAAAGGGGACCGGCCCAGGAGAGTTGACTTCCCCGGCTACCACGACCTGGAGTTTTTTCATCGGGATGACCAAAAGGTCCCCAGGCCGGAGGGCAATATCATATATGGGGTCCCGGGTTTTCCATAATTCTTTTACACCGACGTCAATTCTCTCCCCGTTTTCACCGCGCTGGATATAGCTCTTTCCCGTCTCGGCCAGCGGCGTTGGACCTCCCATCTGGCTCAGAAGCTTCAGGAGCGTCAATCCTTCCACGTAGGGGAGGTCCACCTTGACGTTTTGGGTCGGAATCTGGGCCGGTTTATCCCCGCTGGTCGGGGTGCCGAATACGGCGGCGTCTACGACGATCCTTTCCGTGTTTTCCAGCCTGGAACCGATGCTGATTCTGTCTCCGTTTTTCAATTCGAACCCTTCCGCCTCATCTAAAGCTACGTTGAGGACTCTAAGCCTTCCCTCTTCTTCGAGGCGGGAAATCCGGATGGTATCTATTTTGGCCTCGGGGGTGATGCCGCCGGCGATCTTGAGCAGATTGCCCAAGGTTTCCCCCGGAACGAGCTCATAGTGCTCCGGGTATTTTATCTTTCCCCTGATCTCGACTATCTTTTGCGCCTGGGGAACATAAATTTTATCCCCGGGCTCAAGAAGGGGGTTCTGGGATAAGTCTGCCCGGGCGGTAAACCTGGCCAGGTCCAGCACCGTGGTTTCATCCCGGCGAATAAGCTCCACCCGGCGAAAACTGGCCCCGGGCACCAGCCCTTTGGCCAGGAGAATTGCCTCTGAGACCCTGGATAGGGGATTTACCGTGGCGATACCCGGGTTATTGACGCCCCCGTAGATAAAGACATCAAAAAGCGCGGGGGAGGTAAGTGCGAAATCGACGAATTGAACCGGCACCCTGGCTTTGACCCTCTGCACGATCAGCTTTTTTAAATCCGAGAAGTACATTCCCTCAACATTGATGGTGCCGAGGAAAGGAATATCCAGAAGATAATCGTCGGAAAGAAGCAGGGGATAGCGCTCGGTCTCTTCTATCTTCACCACGAATTCATAGGAATCGCCCGGGGTCAATTTGTAGCGGGTGCTGCTCATGATTCTTTTGGTGAGCGTTTTGGGATCGCTTTGCGGCTGTATGATGCCCGGCTGCAGTCCGAATCCCGGCTGCACCGCGTTTTCATCGGAAAAAATCGGAATCGGGCGGCAGGTCAGGGCATAAATAAACAGGAGAAGGCCAGGGGCGGTCTTAAGTAAAGTCTGTTTTTTATTCATGATGTGGATACTATCAGGATTAAGGAGAATTAGTCAATAAATTCGATTACCGGGAGAAAGAATACGGGTTTGAAACTTTTTTATTTTTCAATTACCTTTTTTATAGTATATTATACTAAATTTAAGGAACGATGAGTGTTTTTCCTTTTTCCGTTCAGCTTTCTTATTCCGATCTTGTTCATCTTCGTTGCCGTCAGAGTCGGGACCTGGATTTTTCACGAATTCTTTCGGGAGTTCGACGATCCATATAAGAAATCCTGGCTCACGGGCAGTAGATTCGGCCCGAGATTCAACTTCGGAAATCCCAGAATAGGAAAATTACAAGGAGTTGAGGCCCGTATTTTTCGCCTCGCCTATAAATTAAAGGGAAGAATAACGATTTCGGATATCGTGCTGGAAACCGGGCTCGATGTGAAATCCGCTGAAGAAACGATCAACAAGATGGTAGACGGTCTGCGGGTGCGCATGGAGATTGACGAAAACGGTCTGGTGATGTATGAGTTCCCGGAGATTATTGCCAGGTTTAAAGGCAACTGATGCATGAATGGGCCCTGGCGGAAGCCGTCATTTCAACGGTAGAAAAAGTATATCGAGAAAACGGTAAAAAACCGGTAGCCGCCGTAAATGTGCTTCTCGGTGAGCTCCAATCCATAGAGATGGATATTTTTAAATACGGGCTCAAGATCCTCCTGGAAGGCTATCCCTTCGGACCCGAGGTCTTTCATTTCCGGATCGAAAAGGCCGCCTTTAAATGCAATTACTGCGGGAAAGAATGGCTTCTGGAGGATCATTCCGGTTTGGAAGAAGAAGAGCGGGAAGCTATTCACTTCCTGCCGGAGGCTGCTCATGTCTATCTGTGCTGTCCTTTCTGTAAAAGCCCCGATTTTAAGCTGAAAAAGGGAAGAGGCGTGTCTATCGCTTCGATTGAGCTAGAATCTTCTTAAACTTTGAGCGAGGATGAGTGATTGATCCCCGGATAGCGATTATTCATAAAAGACTTTCTCCTGTGAAGCGGATCCTCGTTTTTTCCAGCGCCAAGGGAGGGGTGGGGAAGAGTGTCTGTGCCGCGGTCTCGGCGCTTGCCCTGGCCGTAGCAGGATTTCGGACCGGACTTTTCGATCTTGATTTTCAAGGGGCTTCGGCCCATATCCTTTTAGGAGCAGAGCTCTGCTTTCCGGAGGAAGACGCCGGAATAAAGCCCTTTCGGATCAAAAAAAACCTTCATTTCATGAGCTTTTCCGCGTTCAGTGGGGAGCATGCCGTCCCCTTACGGGGAAGCGAGGTCAGCTCTGCCATGATAGAGCTTCTGGCCGTCACGGTCTGGGATAAGCTCGATTTTTTAATAGTGGACATGCCCCCAGGTATCGGTGATGAGGTTCTGGACCTGCTGCGCTTTATGGAGCGTCCGGAATTCATAATCATATCCACCCCGTCCAGGGTTGCAGTCCGGGTCGTGGAGCGGCTTCTGGAAATGCTCCGAAGCCTGTCAGTGCCGGTGATCGGGGTTATTGAAAACATGGTCTACGATCATTCGGGAGCGCTTCCCCTGCCGCCGGCAGGCCGGGGAGTTGAAATCAGTACCGTAAAATCCCTGGCAGAGCGTTTTCAGGTCCGCCTGCTCGGCTCGGTCCCTTTCTCGCCCGATCTCGATAACGCCATCGGCAACCCGGATGCTCTACTGAACAGTGTTCCGGGTCTTATCATTCAGAAGATCATATCAGAGCTTCCTTAAAGAGTCATCTTTATTTGACAAGTTGATTGAGGTAAATTAATATCGTTACAGAACAAATACAGATTAGGAAAGCATGAAAAAATTAGCGCTCATTTTTATTCTATTGTTATTAGGAAGCCTGCTGTTCGCGCAGTCCTTCATGTCCGCCGGTTTCGGCTGGCAGTTTGTCAATCAAATGTACAGCATTTCTGGCTCTGACCAGGCGCTCAATTTTTCCTCCCAGGGCGTGAATGTCAGCAGTTTTTACGGGGAAAAATTGGGTTTCCTGATTACGGCTAATTTTTTATTCTTACCCCTTCGGGTGACCCTGGGAGGCAGCCCCCTGGCCCTGGAAAGCTATTCGAACGCCATGGCCCTGGAGCTGTTCCTGGGTCCCGGTTACCTGCTCTCGATTTCCGGGCGGTTCAAGGCGGTCCTGGCCGTGGTGCTGCACTGGGCGCAGATATCGCTCATTTCCACCAGCGCTCCAATATTCGGCACAGATTACTCTCTTGGGGCGGGAATCTCCGGTTCCGTTTATATTTACCTCCTGGACGGCTTCTTCCTCTATGCCGTTACCAATCTGGCCTATGACTTTCTGGGTCTTACCTTTGAGCCGGATATAAATAGAAAACTATGGGGGGGCTTAAGCGCCGGCGTAAGCGGCGGCCTCGGCTTTACTTTTTAAAGAGCAATGTGGTTCATCCGGCAAACCCGGGTGGTTTCATCCGGCAA
>CAZERV010000001.1:77975-84192 GCA_964514815.1 uncultured Spirochaetaceae bacterium
TTGAATTATTTTAGGAGGAATTAATGGGCGATTATGTCAATGAAGTTATTGATGCGGTGAGCAAACTGTATCCCTGGGAAAAAGAATTTATGCAGGCTGTACGGGAGGTGTTTTTATCCCTGGATATGGTGGTCGAGAGAGATCCCAAATATAAGCAGACTCGCATCCTGGAGCGCATGGTTGAACCGGAACGTACTATAATTTTCCGAGTCCCCTGGCAGAATGATCGAGGCGAATATCAAGTAAATCGGGGGTACCGGGTGGAGTTTAACAGCGCGTTAGGACCCTATAAGGGGGGATTGCGTTTTCATCCATCGGTAAACCTGGGAATTCTTAAATTTCTCGGCTTTGAGCAGATATTCAAGAACAGCCTGACCGGCCTGGCCATGGGGGGCGGAAAAGGAGGCAGCGATTTCGATCCGAAAGGAAAGTCCGATGACGAGGTGATGCGTTTCTGCCAGAGCTTTATGAACGAGCTCTACCGCCATATAGGTGCGAACAATGACGTGCCCGCCGGTGATATCGGGGTCGGAGGCAGGGAAATCGGTTACCTGTTTGGGCAGTATAAAAAGCTCAAGAATGTTTTCGAGGGCGTCTTAACCGGTAAGGGGTTGAACTGGGGCGGAAGCCTGATGCGGCCCGAGGCAACCGGCTACGGAAATGTCTATTTCGCCGAGGAAATGATGAAGACGCTCAATAAAACCATGGCCGGCAAGCGAGTCGCCATCTCAGGATCCGGAAACGTAGCTCAATATGCCGCCCAAAAAGTCAATCAGCTTGGCGGAAAGATAGTGACTCTGTCGGATTCAAACGGTACCCTAGTCGATGAAGGCGGCATCGACGGGGAGAAATGGGAGTTTGTGATGGACCTCAAGAATTTTCGCCGGGGCAGAATCAAAGAATATACGGAAAAGTTCCCATCGGCCAAATACTACGAGAGAAAGAGACCCTGGACCCTGACTAAAGTAGATGTCGCCCTGCCCTGTGCAACCCAGAACGAACTGGATGGCGATGATGCCAGGGCACTCGTTGAAAACGGTTGCTTCTGCGTTTCGGAAGGGGCTAATATGCCGTCCACTCCGGAGGCCATCGATTCCTTCATAGAGAAGAAAATACTTTTCGGACCCGGCAAAGCCGCCAATGCCGGAGGCGTCGCCTGCTCCGGCCTGGAGATGTCTCAGAACAGCATGCGGTTGAGCTGGACCAGGGAAGAAGTGGATGAGAGGCTGCACAGGATCATGGTGGATATCCACCGGGACTGTAAAGAGGCTGCCGAGGAATACGGATCGCCGGGCAACTATATAAACGGCGCCAATATAGCGGGTTTCAAGAAAGTTGCGGACGCCATGATCGATCAGGGGCTCGTTTAACGGTTAAGGGGCAGGAATGTTTAAGGAGAAAATAGCCGAGCGCGTCAAACAGCACAAAACAGACAATGAGATCTATCATGACCTGATGCAGTTCAAGATCAGGGAGATCCTCCTGGTGGCTACGATCTACGATGCCTTTATTCTTGAAGAGGAGGATAAATTAACCGAAAAAATATTCGGAGAATATAACCAGTTGAATCTCTCCACGGCGCCGCGCATAACGAGTGTCTCCCTGGGGGAAGAAGCCCTGGAAATCCTGAAAAAAAGGTCCTTCGACATGGTGATTCTAACCATGCGGATCTACGAAACGACTCCCTTTGAATTGAGTAAAAAGATCAAAGAGCTGCATCCTTCCATTCCTATCCTGCTTCTAATGAACGACAATGCGGAGATCGCTTTACTCAAGGAGAAGGAAGCTCGTCTGACGCACCTGGATAAGATCTTTGTCTGGAACGGGGATTCCAAGATTTTCCTGGCCATGATCAAATATGTCGAAGATAAAATCAATGTTGTTAAGGACAGCAAGATCGGTCATGTCAGGGTAATTCTGTTGGTGGAGGATTCCATCCGTTACTACTCACGCTATCTACCCACCCTGTACTCTGAGATAATGCAGCAGACCCAGAGAATAATTGCCGATGAGCATCTTGTTGAGATTAAAAAATTATTGAGGATGCGGGCCCGGCCGAAAGTGTTGATGGCCTCCAGTTATGAGGAAGCGATCAGTATTTTTGAAGAGTATAAGGACAACCTGCTCTGCATTATTTCCGATGTTAAATTTCCAAAAGGCGGAGTAAAAGATGAGCAGGCCGGATTGAAGCTGATCAGCTATGTGAGAAGTCAGGGAAAGGATATTCCCACCTTGCTTCAATCTTTCGACCCGGCCAATCAGGCCAGGGCCTATGAGCATAACTCCTATTTTCTGAATAAAAACTCGAGCAATTTGTCAGGCGACTTGCGGGAATTCATTTTTAACTATTTGGGTTTTGGTGATTTTGTTTTCCGCGACAGCGCGGCGGAAACGATCGCCAGGGCCTCGACCATGGAAGAGTTTAAAAAGCTCCTGGCAAAGGTTCCGGATGAGTCTTTGGTCTATCATGCCAATCGAAATCATTTTTCCAGTTGGCTGATGGCCCGGGGAGAAATCCGGATTGCCAAAAAACTTCAGCCGGTAAAGGTCAGCGATTTTTCAACCTATTCGGAATTAAGAGAGCATCTTATCGACGTCTGCCGGAAAGTGGATGAACAAAAGACTCGCGGCAAAGTGATTCAATTTTCCGAATCGATCCTTAATGAGAAGAATCACCTTATAAGGCTTTCGGAAGGCGCACTGGGAGGAAAGGGCCGGGGTATGGCCTTTCTCCATATGCTGATTCAGAACTGCGATCTCGATACCATGGTACCTTCGGTAGATATCTGCATTCCCCAGACCTGGGTCATAGGTACCGAGGAGTACGATTATTTTATCGAAAAGAACGGCTTCGAGGACCTGTTCAATACGGAAGAGGATTACCGGGTTATAAAACGGCGCGCCTTGAAAGTTAAGCTCTCTGCCGGTTTGCGTAAGAAACTGCGTGCCCTTCTTAAGCAGGTAGGCGTTCCCCTGTCCGTACGTTCTTCGGGATTATTAGAGGATTCGCTTTCCCAGCCCTTTGCCGGAATTTATGACACCTATCTGATCCCCAACAACCACCAGGATTTAGATCGCAGGGTTAGAAACCTGGAGGATGCAATCAAGCTGGTCTACGCTTCCATATTTTCGAAATCCGCCCGCTCTTATTTCGACGCCATCAACTACACGGTCAGTGAGGAAAAAATGGCCATCCTGCTCCAGGGGGTGGTCGGCAATCAATATGGGGACAGGTACTACCCTCATTTTTCCGGGGTAGCTCAATCCTACAATTATTATCCGGTAGCCTATCTCACCCCCGATGACGGCATTGCTGTCATCGGTTTTGGATTGGGCAAGTATGTCATTGACGGCGAGAAAGCTCACCGTTTTTGCCCGAAACATCCTAAACTGGATTTTATCGCCATGGAGGACCAGATCAAGAATTCCCAGGAATCATTTTACGCCATCGATATGCGAAACAATTATATCGATCTTTCCAAAGGAGACGATGCGACCCTGATCAGGCTGGGGATAAAGGAAGCCGAGCAGGATAAGACTCTCGAGTACTGCGCCTCCGTTTGGGATCGTGAGAATAACCGGATCCAGGTAGGGACGAGCTATAAGGGGCCTAAAATTCTAAACTTTGCCTATATTGTGAAGTATGATTATTTCCCCCTGGCCCAAACCCTGGAAGCTGTTCTGGAAATTATAAAGAGTGCCATGGGAACCCCGGTAGAAATCGAGTTTGCCGTGAATCTTAATAAAGACAAAAGCGGCAAACCTGGCTTCTATATTCTTCAAATAAAGCCCCTCCTGGGAGATACGGAAGATTTCAGCCTGGATCTCTCGAAAATTAAACGGAATGAGCTGTTCCTCTATACGGAGAAGGCAATGGGCAACGGCAAAGTCGACGATGTATGCGATATAATCTATGTGGACCCCCATAAATTCGATAAAACAAAGACCCTGGAGATGACTACCGAGCTGGAATATTTGAATAAGATCATGAGAGAGGAAAACAGGAGATATATCCTGATCGGCCCGGGCAGATGGGGAAGCCGCGACCGCTCGCTGGGCATTCCGGTTGCCTGGTCTCATATCTCCTACGCCAGGATTATTGTGGAAGTAGAGCTTGAAGACTTCAGAGTCGACCCTTCCCTGGGATCGCACTTTTTCCATAATGTGACATCCATGAATATCGGTTATTTTGATATCCCTTTCGGCTCGAACAATAATTTTATCGACTGGGATTGGCTCAAGGGGCAAAGAACGGTCCATAAAACAAAGAACTTTGTCCATGTCCGTTTAGATAAGCCTGTCCTCGCCAAGATGGACGGTAGAAAAAGTATTTCCGTGATCTACAAGTAACCATAACGAAGAGGAGGAGGATGGAGGAAATTAAGAGAGGCGGACTTGAGGATATTTCCAAAGATTTTGTGCCGGAAGAGTTCCAACAGATTGAGCAGGACTACCCCTCCCGTTCCGGCCGGGCATACCGTTCCCTCAACTCCGGACAGATCGAGGTGCTGGTAAAAAACAATAACAAGGCGGAAAGCTGGGACCGGATCAGGGTCAACGAACCGTTCGATCCCAGGCTGGTGAGAAACTGCGAATTCCAGGGCGCCGTATCCATCGGGGGCCTTTCTCCCGGCTTCCTATCGTACCATGATCTCAGGCTTCCGGTCGGCCTGGATAACTGCACTATTTGCTCCAGCCACATCGGCAATAATGTGGTTTTGCGCAACGTGCATTATATGTCCCATTATATAATCGGGGACGAAGTTATCCTGTTCAACATCGACGAGATGATAACTACGAACCACGCCAAATTCGGCAATGGGATTATCAAGGAAGGGGAAGGCGAAGATCTGAGAATCTGGCTTGAGGTCGGAAATGAGAACGGGGGCAGAAGCATCCTGCCGTTTGCCGGGATGCTGCCGGCCGATGCCTGGCTCTGGTCGCAGTTCCGGGACGATCGGGACCTGCTTGAACGCTTCAAGGAAATGACGGATCATCAGTTCGACAACCGGCGCGGGTCTTACGGCAGAATTGGAGATCGAACGGTGATCAAGCACAGCCGGATCATCAAAGACGTGCTGGTGGGCTCTCACTGCTATATCAAAGGGGTCAATAAGCTTAAAAACCTTACCATCCAGTCGAGCCCGGAAGAGCCCTGCCAGGTAGGGGAGGGAGTAGAGCTGGTAAACGGCATAGTCGGATATGGGAATCGAATCTTCTATGGAGTAAAAGCTGTCCGTTTCCTGACCGGAAGAAATGTTCAGTTGAAGTACGGAGCCAGGCTGATCAACTCCTTCCTGGGCGCCAATTCGACCGTTTCCTGCTGTGAAATTCTCAATAACCTCATTTTTCCCTTCCACGAGCAGCATCATAACAACTCATTCTTGATCGCCACCACGTTGCTCGGCCAGTCCAATATCGCCGCAGGGGTAACGATCGGTTCCAACCACAATTCGAGGGCTGCAGACGGAGAGATAATAGCCGGCCGGGGATTCTGGCCCGGTCTGAATTCCAGCCTGAAGCACAACTCTCGATTTGCCTCTTTCACCCTCCTGGCCCAGGGGCAATACCCCTGGGAGATGGATATTCCTCTTCCTTTTTCCCTGGTGAGCATGAGCCCGGACAATTCCACCATCCGGATTCTGCCCGGATACTGGTTTAAATACAACCTCTATGCCCTGGAGAGAAACTCGCGCAAGTTTGCTAAGAGGGATAGGAGAAAGGTCAAGGAACAGAACATCGAGTTTGATTACCTGGCCCCGGATACTGCCGAGGAATTACTGGCCGGATTGGAGCTTCTTTACCGGGGCATCCGGCAGGCGCTGGGAAGAGAAATAGAGCCTGAAGAGCTTGAGGCGGAAAGCGGGCTTGAAGGAAAGATCGAGGTCTTGATGGAAGGAATGGTTCACAAACGGAGAGTCATTATCAAGAAGCCCGTCCAGGGTTACTTGCTCTACCGGATGATGCTCGAGTTTTACGGCGCCCGGGAGCTCAAGAAGGCAGTTGAACGCAATCTGAAAGAAGACGCGAAAGGGGATACTGCCGGCGCCGTCCGGCAGCAGTATCGGCCGCCCCGGCGGGACTGGAATAATATCGGCGGACAGGTCATAGCCGAAGAGGAGCTTGCCGGGATATTGACCGGGGTAAAGAAAAAACTGATTAACTCCTGGCCTGAGCTCCATTCCGCCTACCTTAAGGCCTGGAAAGAGTACCCGGC
>CAZERV010000002.1:0-20292 GCA_964514815.1 uncultured Spirochaetaceae bacterium
AATCCATTAGACAAGTTTATGCAGCAATTCTCATTTTGGCAAATGAAGCTCTAAACCTTTAACACACTCATAAACTTCCTCGATTCAGCGATATCACAATTTCCCGATATCCGCCCTGGAACCAACAAACGATACAAAATAAGAGATGCGGCTCTTTTAGATAAGAAACCATAAAGACAACCAGATCCGGGCCCTGCTTGATCCTGTCCCTGCTTACTATGGTTTCCCCTGTATTTGATCAGACCCTAACGATGTTGCAAGAGACAAATGTTTTAGAGGAGTTCCGTTCCTTTAATAACGATCTTTTAATTGCCTTGGATGGGACATGGTACTTTTCCTCGAAAAAGGTCCTTCGCTATTGAGGGCCCAGGGCCATCATTTTCGGATCGTTACCCTGTTCTTCCAGAAGCCCTTCTTCGGTATATATAGCATTCCGGACTCTATCATGCTCAGGAGAGCTTCGGAAATGTCTTCAGAGTGCCAATCGCTTAACAGTCCGAAACCATAAGCCCGGAAAAGAGACTGCCGGATTACCTCGTAGCTTTTTTTCCCGGAAAGGATCTGCTGAAGCTGCCTGAGAGTGTAGGCTCTCCCGGACTTTAAGGCCATGGAAAGTATATTTTCCTCGGCTTCCGGGCGGGAAACAGTCTCCCCGGCACAGATGTCGCAGCCCGAGCAGTAAATATTTTCCACGCCGAAGTAGGATAGAAGCGCCTCCCGGCGGCATCTTGCTTGATTAAGGGCATAATCAAGGATCCGGGCATAACGGCTGGATTCCAGAGAATCATTATACTGTTCTGCATAATGAATATCCGCCTGAGAATAGAGGAGGATGGCCCGGGCGGGGCTTCCATCCCGGCCGGCACGCCCCGACTCCTGAAGGTAAGCTTCTACGGAGGGAGGAACATCCAGGTGAGTCACCGTCCGGATATCAGGTTTGTCCACCCCCAGCCCGTAAGCCGAGGTGGCGGCCAGTATGCCGCTTGATGAGCCCAGGAACCAGGACTCGACCTCGGCCCGCTCTTCGGGAAATAACCCGGCGTGATAGAAAAAGACTTTTTCTTTCGGAAATCTGCGCCTGATGGTCGTGGCTGCCTTTTCAGCCCCCAGCCGGCTGCGGCTGAAAATCAGAAGGGGCCTCTCCTCAGATTCTACAATCCGGCTTAAAGCCCTGGCCCTGGATAAAACAGGCAGGACCAGGTAGCGGATGTTGGGCCGGTCCGGGTCCCCGAGCACAGCCGACGCCTCCCGGTCTGAAAAAACTATTTCCCGGATCTTGTTCAATACCGGTTGAGTGGCCGTGGCTGTAAAGGCGGAAACTGTCCGGATCTTAAAAGATTTCAGGATTTCACCGATTTGCAGATAGGCCGGGCGGAAGCTTCTTCCCCACTCCCAGACACAGTGAGCCTCATCCAACACGAAATGGGAAATATTAAAACGGCTGAAAACCTCTCTAAGACGGGGCTGCGAAAGGGCTTCCGGCGTTGTGAACACGAGCCGGATCCTTCCCTCCTCTATTTCTTTAAGAACTCTTTTCCGCTCTTCAACGGACTGGCCGCCCTTTAACGCACCTGCCTGAAGCTTGAACTGCCGGCATTTTAAAAGCTGATCTTTGAGGAGGGACAAGAGCGGAACGACAACGACGGTCGGGCCTTTTAAGATCAGGGAGGGAAGCTGGAAACAGATGGATTTGCCCGCTCCGGTGGGAAGCACGACAATCTGGTTTTTGCCTTCCAGGGTGTTGGAAATTACAAATCGTTGAATCGGATAAAGATAAGTTACATGGAAATGATCTTTGGCAATTTGACTGATCGGATCGTGGTCGCTCAATTCTTCGCTAAAACGCGGCCTGGCCTTTCTTATTCCTTCTTAAAGCTCATCCTGAAGAAATAATCATCAATGATTTCCACAAGCTCCGGGGTGAAATCGATATTGCAATAGACCCGTTTATAGCCGCTATCGGTATCTTCGATTTTCATTATCTCCCCGTTCACGATAAATTGATAAGTCTGGAAATAAAGCTTTGAGACGAGCCTTTGACCTTCCTCCAGGTCCCGGACGGCGTCGGGCACACCCAGGATCAACTGGTTAACCGAGAGAGACAAAAGACTGGTCTGCAGTTTCTCGGAAACAATTTGCGATTCTACATAATTATTAAAATGCATGGTCTGGGCGGTTGCCTCATTCATCTCGACCGGCCTGTCCTTGAAGCTTTCATACTGGGTTTTCAAGGATTCAAAAGAAATAATATGATCCCTGAGGATCGTCACCAGATCATCGGGGCAGGTTTTAAAGGTTATTTCGACCATACAGACGTTGTTCTTACCTTTTACCGGTCCGATTTTCTCCAGGGTGCCGCGGATAAAGAGATTTATCGGATTTTTATTTCCGGTTTTTTGAAAGGTGAGGGAAACCGAAGTCAGCTTCTTCTGGAATCGCTGAAAGAAGGCCGCCTCATCCCTGCTTAAAATGACCAGCAGGATCGACCGCTTCATGGAAAGCTGATATGGGGCGCAGATGAGCATGTAATCTTCCAGCTTTAACAGCGTTTGAGACTGCAGGAGTCCGGTTTTTTTTATTGTATAGGGATTAAAACGGATCATCTGGTGAGCATATTTTTCAATATAATCCTGGATCCTGCTCTTCGCCATATTTACTATTGTATTGACCGGGGAAAAGAAGTCAAGTTAAATGTCTGCCGGCATTGGCTAATACAACCCCCGGGTTGTTGACAGAGTGTTTAAAAATAGTATGCTCCATAACATGAGCCAACAGACCGATACTCTCGCGGAAGGCAAGGTCCCGCCGCCCATTTTAAGCAGACTCCTTTTCTCCACCTCCAGCGCCCCGCAGATAATCGTGGGCGCTGAAGCCGGAGAAGACGCCGCCGTGGTCAAGGGCAGCGAGCGCATCGTGATCACGGCCGATCCCATAACCTTTACAGAAGAAAACATAGGCACTTATACGGTAGCCGTTAACTGCAATGATATTGTAGCCATGGGAGGAGAGCCTGTTTACCTGACCACGACTATTCTGCTTCCGCCGGGCACTACTCAAAAAAGGCTCGAGATCATTTTTCAGGAAATAAGAGTTTCCTGCCGGAAGGCGAAAATTCTCTGGGTAGGAGGTCACACCGAGGTCACTCCGGCGGTTACCCGAATCATTGTTTCCGCGCAGGCGGTGGGTTTTCTCCATAAGGAGCCCACCTTGACCTCGGATGCGAAACCGGGTCACCTGATCGTAATGACCAAATGGGCCGGCCTGGAGGGTACGACCCTGATTGCCAGGGAACGCCCCCAGGAAACCAGCAAGCTTTTAGGCGCCGGGGCTTACCAGGAGGTCCTCGGCTGGCTGGACGATCCGGGAATCTCGATTTTACGGGAAGGGAAAATCCTGCACAGCTTTCCCCTGGGCGCAGCCCATGATCCTACCGAGGGCGGGGTGTCCACGGGGGTGCACGAAATCGCTTCCCGGTCCCGTCTCGGGGTCAGAATCGATTGGGAAAAAATTCCCATCAGAGAAGAAACCGCCCTGCTCTGTAAGCACTTCTCCCTGGACCCTTTAGGGGTCTTAAGCTCGGGAGTATTCCTATTTACCTCTCCCCCGGCTCCGGCCCGGAAAGCCTGCCGTGCCTTGACCGGCCAGGGTATTCCGGCGGCCATAATCGGGGAGATGATCGGGCCGGCCGGCGAGGTTATATTAACGAAGGAAGGAAAGTGCAGTCCCCTTCCCATTTTTATCCGGGATGAGTTGATCAAGCTCAAGTCCTGACCTCGTATATCTTCTCCATTATGGACTCTACCAGTCCGGCGGCCTGCCTCTTCGGTCTTCTCCCGAAGACCGAAAGGTCCACCGTATCTCGGACAATTACCGCGCCTTTCTCTCGATCTTTCAAAATGAAAGTCGCTCTGTCCGGACCGGACAGACGGACCACCAGGGTATATTTAAAGCCTTCCGCCTCTTCTTCCAGGGCCAGCTCCGAGCCCGCTCTCCTTAAAAATTTCATAATTAGTCTTATTCGCCCATCTCGCCGGGAAGGCTGCTCATGAATTATTTCAAGGTGCAGAGGAAGCCCGAAACCGTACTGTAGAAGCCCGCCCGGGTTGATCTCGTAGAGCCGGTTGATCGCCTCCCGCCGCTCGATCGAGCCCTTCTTTAAAAGCGGAACCAGGAGCCGCAGAGATTCCGAAAGGCCCTCCTTTTCCCAGAAAGAATCCAGGGCGGGAAGGGTCTCCTTTAAAAGAGCCGGCGAACGAAGTATCTTTCCTTCTTCCTGCTGGTAATACACGGCGGAGTGCGGCGCCACCTCGGTTTCAAACCGGCGCGCCTTATACAGATACTTCAAGGCAATCTCAGGATAGCCTTCGTTTCCTCTGTAAAATTCCCAGTAAGCATCCAGCAGGCTTTTTTCTTCAAGCAGTGTCCTGCCCATCTGGAGGGAATAGAGCCTGAATTTCTGCCGGTGATAATAGCCGATTATGCGGTACTTCAGGGATAAAAACGCATTTTTAATCCGGGCCGGAAAAGAAGCTGTCGGCCTCATCAATTCCACCCTGGACAGGCCCTGGTAAATGTCGGCCAGAATCTCATGGATATCTTTATAATGTCTTTCCACATCGGTACCGTAATAGTACATCCAGGCCAGGTCTTTAGAGGTCATGACCTCTTCGATATATCTTCTGGCCAGCTCGAGCCGGCCGAACTTCTGATAAAGGGTAGCCAGGTTGACCTTGCTCAAAGGGGTGGTATCCTTGGCCAGGGCTTTCTGATATTCGAGCAAGGCCTGTTTAAAAGCCATCCGGGACTGGAAAAGCTCGCCCCTGGCCAAATGCCCCGACGCCCGGTCGGCATTGTAGATGGATTCTTCGGTATAGCGCAGGGCCGAATTGTAGTAATAGAAGCTGTGCTCCAAAAGAGAAAGGTTGTAATAAGCTACCGAGGCAAAGTAGCTGTCCTTTGCTTTCTCCGCTTCTTCAATAGCCCGCAAATAGAAACGTCTCGAGTCTTCATAATCATACATACCCGAATAGAGAGTACCCAGGGTCATGAAAAAACTCCGGTCCGGCCCATATCGGTCCAGGGCTTCCCGGAGCAGCTTCTCGCCCTTCTCAAGCTGAAAGGTCTTGAAATACATCCAGCCCAGGTCGTCGATGGTGGTCACGTTATCCGGATTATCTTTCAATATCTTTTCCATATACCGAATAGCATCCTGCTCCTGGTTGAGCTTTCCGTAACTATGGGCAATCTGATTTAAGGTGTAGTGATCATCCTCTCCCTTTTTCTCAGCCTGGAGATACTCATCTAAAGCCAGGTTATAAAGCTCTTTTTCATAGTATAGATCGGCTGTTAACAGGTGCAGCCGGGAAGCCCGGGGATACTTTTGCTTTGCCTCGGTCAGAATTTTAACGGCTGTTTCGTAGTTCTCGTTCGCTATGGCTTTCGCTGCCTCCTCATAGTACCGATCGAGGCTCTTAACCTCCTCTGCGGCCACAGGAAGGGAAAGAATGAGAAAAATAAAGACCAGCAGGACCATTACAGCTTCCTCCTGAGGCTGTGGAGGGGATTCAAGAAACCGAAAAATCTCAAGTACCAGGGCCTGGTTTCGCGAAAGGAACTTAAGAATTCGAAATAGGCCTTTAAAGCCGGATCAAAATCCCCCACTGGAAAATGCTCGGCAAATACCGCTTGCAAATAATATTCACTCCATCCGGTCATGTGTAAAGACTGTTCCCTGTCCATTCTCCGGGAATATTCCAGAATGGATTCGGCGGGCCTCCTGATGAGGCCCAACCCATAGAGCTTGATCAATCCGAATAGAAAGAGATGTCTTATCTTTTTCCGGACACTTTTGGAGAATTTGAAAGAGATATAAGGGCTCAATTTGATAGTCCCTAACCCAAGCAGGTATAAGACCGGCAGGACGATATACCAGATCCTGGCGAGCATTACCAGCCCTTTCACAAGATCGCTGCCCCACCGGAAAACCTGCTTTCGAACTCCAAGCCTTTCCGGGAACTCTTCTTCCAACTGGTCCTGGTTCCTGAGTATCTCCTCGATCAAGCCGGCCAGGTGTTGAAAATCAAAACCGAATTGAAGGCTAAACTCCTCGCCCGGGGCTAAGTTCTCGGAAGAAGGGTCAAATTCTATCCAGCCGTAATCGCCGAAATAGACCTCCACCCAGGCATGCGCCTGGTAGGCCCTCACCTCGTAGAAATTGAGCACTTCCGATTCGGGATCCACATAAAAACCGACCGCAACCCGGGCGGGAATGCCGAGGCTGCGGCACATCAGCGCCATGGCAAAGGCAAAATAGGAACAGTACCCCTTCTTGCTCTCGTTGAGGAAATGAGACAATTGGTCTCCGTCTACCGCCAGCCCGGGCCTGAGAGAATAGAAATAATTTTCCTTCAAATAGTCTCTGATCAGGAGCACTTTAGCGAGAGTATTGTCTTCACCCAGGGTAATTGTCTCGGCGAGCTCCTTTATCCCCTCATTATTATCATAAAGGGTGTAGTGCCGGTACTGCTCCGGCGTCAGGGACCGGTCGGTAAAGTTATCCAGCTCAAAGGAAGTCGCCGCGCTGACCCGGGAAAGCACCCGATAGATTCGCAAGAAGGAAGAAGAATCCCAATTTTTTAACGGAGTTACCTTAACCGGATAGTTCATGCCGATTAAGGAGGTGGGATCGAAATTAACAAAGAAATACTCCTGGCGGACATCGGTCCGGGCAGCGTATTCGGGATCCAGGATCTCCTCGGTCAGGTCGGAAACCGTTACGGGAAGCTCTTCGATCCTTTTCTTATTGATATGATAGAATCCCTTTCTCTTATCGTAGCCGGAAAGAATGAACCTCCGGAGCAGTATCCTTTCCGCCTGGCCCTCTTTTCTGAGCAGCAGGATCAGATCATCGGACATCTCAATTTCGTTCTCCAATTTTATAAATTGCGAGAAATCAAAGCGAAAAAGGGTCGGCTTCATTAAACCACCACCCTGGCGGACCGCCCCTTCGTTAAACCGGCTCAATAAAAAGAATAATAGGATGAGGAGTAAAGGAATGACGATCCAGGCGAAGGATAGGAAGGAACGGAGCTCTCTCTTCCAATTCAGATCTTCCGCCGTCTCCGGGCCCGGAGCATTAACAGTCCTTTTAAGGGGCGCTTCTTTTCTGGCCAGGATCAGGACAAAAACCTCAAAAAGAAGGAAGACAAACAGGGCGGAGGCAAATAATGAGGGATGAGGGTAGAGGGTAATCTTGTAATTGGCTTCGGACCAGAATATGAAAAGTATCAGGAAGGCATTGAATCCCGCTTCTAGATAGGGAAAAATCGGATACCTTAAGGCCCAAAAATTAAAGAGCCAGACAATATAGAAAGGCAGCAGTGCGGGAATAAAATTTCGGTCAAAAAAGAAATAGAGAAAGTCCGTGTCCGGACCGGGCGAGACGCTTATCTGCAGCCTGAATACCAAAAAAAATAACACCCGGAGAAGTACCGGAAACGCCAGGGCCAGGAGAAGTGCGCCCCAAAAGCGCAGGCGCGCCGCTTCCATCCAGAGAGCGCTTAAAACGGCGATGAGGAAGACGATACTCAAAAAAACCAGGTCCAGATCTTTTTTCAGATGAAGATAGGCATTAAAAAGCAGGAAGTAGAGGAGCAAATTTCTAAAAATAAAAATCCAGAAGCCCCGGCCGGGCTTAAATTTCACCGACATTCTTCAAGCTCCAGGGAGGATTGCGGTATTTTACCTTTTCTCCGGCCAGGGACTCCTTAAAAAACGCTATCCTCTTCTCCCGGGACCGCCGGTTCTGATGATTTCTTTCCGCCTGCTCTTCGGGCAGGAAGAGGAAGGTTTTCAACGATTTTTTCCTCTGCGCCGGCAGCTCGTACCGCAGCTCTTTAAGATAAATGCTTACGTTCCAGTCACGGGAACGGAGGGAAGTGACAATTCTCTCAAGCGAGGCCGAACCGGGAGAGGAAAACACGATAACCTGCATGGCCTTTTTTTGCGGCAATTCCAGGGCTTCCCGGTCGGCCCACCAGATCCCGGAGAGAAGGGAAAACATTTCCCTGCGCTTTTCTAAGGAAAAGGTCTTGAAAGGTCCTCCCCCGTTCGTGCTAAACATTATCTGCAGCCCTTTCAATAAAAAAAGGTTCATAACGGAAGCGCATGCTTCGACCAGGCCGTCTAAGTAATCGCCGGCCAGCTCTTCGGGAACGGAGGAACCAGGGGCGGCATCGAGAATAACGAGAAATCTGGACTCCGGCGGGGGAGTCTCTTCGCCGATCCTGATGAGCAGCTCTCCCAGATGAGCGAAGACCTTCCAGTTTATCTTACGGAGGTCATCGCCTGGAAAGTATTTTCTTATCTCCACGAACTCCTCACTCCTCTGCCTCTTTTTTAAATGCTCCGCCTCATCCCCTCCCTGCTCCATCCGGTTGACCCATTCTTCCACAGGGAGAAGGGAAGGATATACCTTCACCTGCTCGTCAAGCCTTATGCGGATCAACCCCCTGGTGAATCCCAGCATATCCCTGACCGCCAGGCAAGCGTTGCGGCTCTGATAATGTCCCCGCTTCCGGGGAATAAACTCAACTACCTCCGTGTTGCGGCCCGGCTTGAGAAGAGTCTCCAGATCGACGGACGGGCGGTCATGCCACCGGAGAGAATGAATAAAGCGGACCTGAAACCCGGGCAGGGCCGCCTGGGGCAGCTCCACTTTGATTTCGGCGATTCCTGAATGCCCGGGAAATAGACTGCGATCGGGAAGCTTGCAGTCCACCGCATCCAGGGTTTTCAACAGAAAGGCACGAATTATCAGCCGGTAGATATGATTGCCGGCGAATGCGTAGAGAAGAAGGAGCAGAAACGCGCTTCCCCAGAGGAGAGTCGCCAGCTCGATTCTAATGATTCCGATTACAAAAATCAAAAGAGAGAGGACAAAAAAGAAATTACCCCTCCAGGTAAAGGGAAAAATCTTTTTCCAGAGCCTTTCAATAGGAAATACGGGAAAGCTCATGTAAGGTGATCTCCCTCATCAAGGAAGGGCTTTCAATGCGGACATCCTTCAACCGGAGCCGGTGGGACAGGACCAGGGGAGCTAGATCGATAAGGTCCTGGTCGATGACGTAACTTCGACCTTTCACCAGTGAATAAGCCCTGGCCGCCTTGATCAGCATCAAACTGGCCCGCGGGGAACAGCCGAGCTCGATTCCCCGGTGCCGGCGCGTCGAAATCGAGACGGCCACCGCTACCCGAAGTAAGCGCTCATCGCAGTAAATCTTCTCTACCGCCTGCCGTGCCCCCCGCAGCTCAGGCTCGGTGCAGACGGGTTTGAGGAAGGGCAGGACGGTCAGGGAAGGATCGTCCCGCACAATGCCGATCTCATCCTCTTCATCGGGATAGCCCATGGTGATTCTCATCAGAAAGCGGTCGAGCTGGGCCAGTGGCAGGGGGTAGGTTCCATCGGTTTCCACCGGGTTCTGGGTGGCGATGACAAAGAAAAGGGACTCCATGGCATGGGTCTTATTGCCGACCGTCACCTGGTTCTCGGCCATCACTTCCAAAAGGGCCGACTGGACCTTCGGGGTCGTGCGGTTGATCTCATCCGCGAGAACGATATTAGCGAAAATAGGCCCGGGTCTGAAAACGAATTTACGATTTTCAGGATCGAAGATCTCTACCCCGGTGATATCGTAGGGAAGCAGGTCCGGAGTAAATTGGATTCTTCGAAAGCTGACCGGAGTTCCCCGTTTGTTACGCGAGATGAGCCTGGACATGGTCTTGGCCAGGGTCGTTTTCCCCAGGCCCGGGACATCCTCCAGGAGCACATGCCCCCCGGCGAATAGGCCGGCTACCAGGTATTCCAGGACCTTCCGTTTTCCCCGGATTACCTGTTCCAAACCGTCCAGCAAATGGGTGGAAAGGGCATGAAAATGCTCGACCCGGGCATTGAATTTCCCGGAATTTTGACTCATTTTTTCCATTCTGCTTAAATGTAACAGTTTCCGGGGGAAAAAGCTATTCTGACTCGCTTCCGGATTCCAGCGGAGGAAGGGGAAGGCCGGCTGTGGAGAAAGGCCGCCTAGGACGCCCTTTCTGAAGCGAGGTAGGGATGGACCAATAGTAGATAAGCCTTCAGCTCGCCGGTAAGATTCGCTAATCTCTCAAGATTATAAGGGAAAGTATAGGCCACAAATCTGCGGATCAAATACTGATTCTTGTCCTTTATGAGTCTTTCAGGATTAAGACTCGATACCCCCAATCGCTCCTTTATCACGGGAAGAAGAAATCTGCGGATATGGGTGATGAAATTTTCCAGTTCCAAAATGGATTGGTAGATCACCCTCTCATCCCCGGGGTGAAGGGACCGGAGGGAAACGAGCTCCCGGATATATCTGATGGTCCTGAAATCAATGGGAAGACCGTCAATTATCAGGGAGAACCAGGTCCGGTCAAAGTGATTTTCGAATACTTCCCGAATGTTCCTGATGTGCACTAAGACACTCTCCGTCTCCCGGAAAGTAAATTCCTCACTTTTTTGTATTTCCACATCCTGCATCATTCTCGTCTTAGATCGTGCCTTTTTAGATAAAACCATCTACCTATATGGAATCTTCGGTAAAAGCAAAAATATTCTTGATTCATTCTTTTCAATTTGACTTTTACAGGCGGGCGCTTTAGAGTCTAGCCGTGATACGGATAAAAGGAAGGGCGGAGAAAATAGAATCAAATCCGGTGCATTCGATACTGATAACGTTAAAGCGCAATTCCATTCCTATCGAAACCGTCTGCGGTGGAAAGGCCCAGTGCGGCCGCTGCCTTATCCGGGTAGCAAAGGGCCTGGAGACAATGAATGCCAGAAACGACCGGGAAATAAGTCGCCTGAAGGCTCTCGGCGCCGCCTCAAACATGCGGCTGGCCTGCCAGAGCTATACTCACGGTGATATCGAAATCGAAATCATTAACCCGGGTCGATAAGCCTTAAGATACACCGGGCAGCCCGGGCGCGGTGGGAAATTTCATCCTTTTCCCTATCCTCAAGCTCGGCAATCGTTTTTTTCAGTTCCGGAAGATAAAAGACCGGATCGTACCCGAACCCGCCCGAGCCGCGGGGCCGCCGGGAAAGCTCACCCTGGACCGTCTCCTGGGCGATGAAGAAGCGATTTTTTTCAAGTACCAGGATCAGGCAGCAGATAAAAAAACATCTTCTATCCGAAAGACTCTCTGTCCGGGCAAGCAGGTAATCTATCCGCTCTCCATTCGAGAGCTTCTCAGCCCCATTTCCCCCATAACGGGCCGAATAGATACCCGGCTCTCCGTTAAGGGCATAAACCGATAAGCCGGAATCATCGGCTAAAACCGGCCGATGAACGAGGGAGAAAAGGCCCATCGCCTTGCCGTAGGCATTCTCCAGGAAACTGTTTCCCTTCTCCTCATAATTAAAAGCAATTCCAAGATCGGCGGGAGTGCGTATTTCGAAGTCCGGGAACAGCCGGGAAAACTCGGCTGCTTTGTGAGGATTGCTGGTGGCACAGACCAGGTCTTTGTTTTCAAGCTCAAGCATAGCGGACCTCTTCCCTTAGACCGGAATCTTCAGATCTGTAAGAATAAAGCATTGAAAGCCTTTTTTTCAACCAGTAGAGAGAAGTATCCACCGTGCCTTTGGGAATTTTCAGGACTTCTCCTATATCCCGGTTGGTTGAGCAGAGGGGAATCCTGGCGATCTGGGCTTGAGCGAGAAGAATGGTGCGTTTCAGCTTCTTAAGCCGGGAGGAAAGCAGCTCCTTTTTCTCGGGTTCTGCCTCAAACAGCAGTTCCTTTTCGATTAGCCTGGCTTTGAAAAAAGCCTTGTTCTGCCGCGCTTTGAGTGCTTCCAGCCTCTGTTCCCTTGGATGAAGCCTGGCCTTCAACTCTTCACCGATCTCCTCCAGCCAGTCTCTATCATAACCCGTAAGCTCACTCAATCGATCGAGGCTCCGGTCATCGAGCAAGCGGGCGTACTTTAAGACCCAGAAGAGAAATCGCTTCCGGTCGGAAGGTCTTTTGATTTTACCGGAATGATCCAGACCCAAAATGCCCGCTAAATGGGGCTCCCGGGGGACCGTTTCCTCGGCCTGGGGAATATAGCTTTCATAATTAAGGTCCCAGAAATCCAACTGGTCGGACATCCCCCAGAAGCGCTCAATTTTCCGCTTATCTTTGCAAAAGCTTTTAAACTGCCAGCGGAGTATGGAGTTCAGATACCATTCAAAGGGTTTATCCTGATCTTTGAAGCTCTTCAATGTCCTGACCAGGCGGGGATAGAAGTAAATAAAGAACTCCCCGCAGTCATCCTCTTCCCATCCGCATTTTTTTTTCGGAAAGCTGTAAATCCGTCGGGCAAGGATATTGACTATCTCGCTCAGGCCCTCGCCGGTTCTCTGGTACTGCAGGATCCTGTCTTTCAAAGCAGCACTTGCAATTTCCATTTCCATCCCATGCCTCCGTCACGGCGCCTTCGAGGCGTCTTTTTTTTCTTTAGAGATGCAAGAGGCATGCCAAAAATGGCTTAAAAATTCGGTCTTGGGAGACCTTTGTTTACATTCATTTACAATTGAGAGACTGTAAGTCGGGAGACTTTAAATTAAGGGACTTTAATCTTACTTCAAGGGCCCTGTAAATGCTCGGCGAATATCTTCAACAGCCTGTTCTTGACTTCTTCTATTCTTCCCCGGCAGGTAAAGCCGGCAGCCTGGTTATGGCCGCCCCCGCCCAGGGATTCGGCAATTGCACCGACATCAAAGCCTTCGTTTGAACGAAGACCCACGGAGCAGTGCCCTTCCTGCTCCTCACGAATAAAAGCCACCACCTCACAACCTTTGATACTCTGAAGGAGCCTGTAGAGGTCATCGGAGCCCCGGGAAACCGATTCCGCTCCGGCAATGTCCGCCCGGGTTTGATGGGTAATGAGTACCCTATCATTAAAAAATCGCTCAACCTTCAATAGGGCTCGCCCAAGGAGCCTGATCTTAGCGAGATTACTTCCGCCGTAGATCATTCGAAATACTTTCCGGGGACAGGCTCCGGCCGCAACCAGCCTGGAAACGGACAGGAAGACCATGTTGCTACTTTCACCCAGGTGACGGAAAAAACCGGTATCAGTGCCCAAGCCGAACAAGAGAAGCTCCGCTTCGTACGGTGTTGGGGTATAACCCAGGCCTTCGATCAGGTGTTGGATTAAATAAGTAACCGAGCAGGCAGAGGGATCGACCCAGCGAACATCCCCAAAGTCATTTCCGGAGGAGTGATGGTCGATCACCATCACGGGGAGACCTTTTACTTCTTCCTTCAGATTGCCGATCCGGTCCGGGGTGGAGCAATCGAGAATCACGACCGTGGAGCCTTTACCCAGGTCTGAGGATTCAACGGTCCTTCTAAAAAATTCTCGATATGCGAATATTTCCGGCCGGTCAAAAGGACCCTCGGAAAAGAGGTCGGCTTTTTTTCCCAGGCGCCTTAAAAAGTGGGCTAATACGAGCTGTGAGCTCACACAATCCCCGTCGGGCTCGAGATGGCCAATGACAAGAAACTTCTCATGTTCAGAGATAAATATTTTTACCTTTTCAGGAAGTAAAACCAATAGAGCTCCTCCAGCCCGGCATCAGGTCATTCTACCCTGCAGGGTCCATGGCGGACATTAAAAAAGAGCCATCCACTGAGGTCTTCCTCATGGATGGCTCGGACCGCTTTCTCTATTTTTGTCATCCGGCTCTAAAACTCTAAATCAAGCTCATCGATTTCGAATTTCTGCTTAACACCCTCAGTCGCTTTCAGGATGCCCCAGGTTAGAGAGGATATACTTTCATGAACGTATAACCTGATGAAGCTGAACTTCCCATCCCTCCAGAAAATAGAAAAGTAAGGATATGAGGGCGAGCTTCCATAAACGATCTCTCCTTTTCCGCCGGCAACAATCCAGGAGAGAGGAACATAAAACTCTTCTAACCGGAGATTGCTCTTCCGGTAGATTATCTTATACCCTTCGATATGGCTGTAGATCTTTATGATCGGGACCGTTTTTACGAACAGTCCCTGCTCTTGAGCGGAAAGGGAGAAAAAACCTGTGAAAAAGACAAAGATTATTAATAACACAACGAAAACTGGTCTTTGCATATCCGGTGCCTCCTGAACCGATACCTTATAAGTATCATAGTAGTTTTTGAGGTAAAATCAAGTTATTTTTTTAAATAGTAGCCAACATGAGAGCTTTTATGGTATGTTTTCTGTTTTCCGCCTCGTCCCAGACCTTTGAAGAGGAGCCTTCAATAACCTCAAAAGCAACTTCATTTCCCTTTACGGCCGGCAGGCAATGCATGAAAATTGTACCGGCCTTGCCCGTTTGGGCCATCATCTTGTTGTCCACCCGGTAAGGACGCAGCATCTCCAGGCGCTCTTTCTCTTTATCCTCTTCGCCCATGGAAAACCAGACATCGGTATAGATCACATCCGCATTAATTACCCCACCGGCAATATCACCGGTAATCTCTATTTTCGAGCCGTTATCAGCAACCAGGGAGCGGGAGTAATCCACGGTCTCTTTATCCGGTCGAAGCGCCTCCGGAGCGACCACGGTGTAATCAAGCCCGACTTTAGCGCATCCGATCATTAAAGAACGGGCGACATTGTTGCGACCATCCCCTACAAATACAAGTTTTTTCCCTTTAAAAGATCCGAAAACCTCCCGCACGGTCATTAGATCTGCCAGAATCTGGGTGGGGTGATACATATCGGTCAACCCGTTATAGACCGGTACTCCCGAATATCGGGCCAGTTTTTCCACATTATCCTGCTTGTATCCCCGGAATTGGATCGCATCAAACATCCGGCCCAATACCCTGGCCGTATCCTCTATGGATTCTTTGACGCCTAGCTGAATATCCGAAGAGGAAAGAAAAACAGGATGGCCGCCTTCTTCGGCAAAGGCGGTCTCAAAAGCGCAGCGGGTCCTGGTAGACCGTTTCTCAAAGAGAAGGGCCAGGGTTTTTCCTTTGAATCTCTGGCTGATATTCCCGGCTCTCCTTTCCCGTTTTACCTGGAGAGAAAGCTCAAGGAGATAATTTATTTCCTCAAGAGTATAGTCTTTCAAGGTCAAGAGAGATCGACCTTTTAAGTTGAATGCCATGGCTCCTCCTTTACGCGATAGTTCAAGCAGCGAGACACTTATCTCTTTCGTCTCGAGGCGTTAAAATATTTTTTTCGAGATCAGGTCTTTCAGGTCCGGCCGGCCGATTTCCTGAAGCTCATAATTTACTTTAAGCATTTTTTTATTGATCTTAATTATTCTGGTCAGATCGATAGGGGTGGCAATGATAACCAGGTCGCAGGGCACGTTATTTACCGTAGCTTCGAGATCCCTTATCTGCTCGGGCCCGTACCCTACTGCCGGCAGAACCTTTCCTATTTCCGGATAAGTCGAGTAGACTTTGCGGATCCTGCCGCTGGTAAACTCCCTGGGGTCGATGATTTCAGCGGCCCGGTACTTTTTGGCTGCCACCACTCCCGCCCCATATTTCATCCCGCCATGGGTCAGGGTGGGCCCGTCTTCAACAACCAGGACCTTTTTTCCGGAAATCTCATCGCTGTTTTCCACAAAAATCGGTGAAGCCGCATCCACCACTACTGCATCAGGGTTTTCCCGTTGAATGTTTTCCCGGAGCATATTGATCGATTCAGCCGAAGCGGTATCGATCTTATTGATGACCACGATATCGGCCATGATTAGATTAATCCTGCCGGGAAAATAAGAAAGCTCATGACCAGGCCTGAGAGGATCGGTCACGGTAATAAACAGATCGGGTTTAAAGAAGGGAAGGTCATTGTTCCCGCCGTCCCAGAGAATAACATCCGCTTCTGCCTGGGCCTGTTCCAGTACCTCCCGGTAATCGACCCCGGCATAAACCGGAAAACCGAGCCGGATATGGGGCTCATACTCTTCCATTTCTTCGATAGTACAATTATGCCTCTTCATGTCTTCCAGGCTCTTAAACCGCTGGACCCGCTGAGCGGTAAGATCGCCATAGGGCATGGGATGCCTCACCACCACCACCCTCTTGCCCGCATCTTTTAAGATCTTCGCAATCCGGCGGGTAGTCTGACTCTTGCCGCAGCCGGTGCGGACGGCGCAGACCGAGATAACCGGAACTTTTGCTTCCAGCATGGTCTTCCCGGAGCCTACCAGGGTAAAATCGGCGCCCAGGGCTATTATCCGGGAAGCCTTTTCCATCACGTATTGATGAGAGACATCTGAGTAAGAGAATATGACCTCATCGATTCTGCTCTCTGCAAACAGCCTCTCGAGCTCCTCTTCCGCCACAATAGGTATCCCCCCGGGATATGCCTGTCCGGCCAGCTCCGGGGGATAGCGCCTACCTTCAATATCCGGAATTTGGGCGGCCGTAAAAGCCGCCACCCGAACTTCGTTCCGATCTCTAAACAACACATTGAAATTGTGAAAATCTCTTCCTGCTGCGCCCATGATGATAATGTTTCGTTTTTCCATAGCCCAAAAATACATGAATGGGTCGGGAGTTGTAAGAACGTATGATGATCAATAGCGAAGATGCTTCACGTCCTCTTCACTCTCACAAAGTCGTTCCATGGTTGCTATCCCGATATCCAGGTGAAGATCTAGAAACCTCTGCGTGACCCCCCGGTCGCTGTCGGTAGTTTTTATTCCCTCCGGAACCATGGGAGTATCTGAAACAAGAAGCAGGGCGCCCCGGGGAATCTCATTAAAATGCCCCACCAGAAAAATGGTCGCGGTCTCCATGTCGATGCCGATCACCCGCAGGTGCCTGAGGTACTTCTTAAACTCATTGTCCCACTCCCAGATCCTCCGGTTGGTCGTATAGACAACCCCGGTGCGGTAATCCTGACCCCGGCTGATAATTTCTTGTCCGACAAAAGTATGGAGCCGGAAGGAAGGAAGGGCCGGGACCTCGACCGGATAGTAGTCGAGCCCTGTTCCCTCTCCCCGGATGGCAGCAATGGGAAGCACAAAATGTCCGATTTCCACTCGCCTTTTGAGCCCCCCGCACTTGCCCAGAAAAAGGATTACGTTTGGCTTAGCGGCGCTTAAAAGGTCAATGATCGTGGCAGCATTTGGAGACCCTATTCCGAAATTAATCATTGTGATTCCATGACTGCTGGTAGCAGCCTGCATGGGACCGCCATGTCCGAAAACAGGAACATTGAATCTTTCGGAAAATTTCTCAAGATAATTGTAGAAATTGGTTAAAAGAATGAGCTTACCGAATTTATTCAGGGGCATTCCTGTATATCGGGGAAGCCAGTTATCTACAATCTCTGTTCTACCTTTCATTTGTGCCCCGTCTCTTTACATGCTATTTTAACCTTTATTTGCGCACGATGTCTCCGGCCTTTGCCCGCCTTGACAATATATTTCCGTTTTAGTATAGTATTTTCGCCTGCTGTGGTGGTGGAACTGGTAGACACGCTAGCTTGAGGGGCTAGTGCGAATTATCCCGTGAAGGTTCAAGTCCTTTCCACAGCATATAACCACGCAGACCTGTTACCCAATCTCCTAAATCGGACAAAGTAAAGCCAGCTCGGGGCGGAAAATCAGAAAGAGGGTTTCAAGAGCTTTTGCAGGCTGATCAACTCCCAAGCACTTGCAGAAGGTGATCCCGCGTAAGTAGGGACGCTTTTGGCGCCGTCGGGCGGGTTACTGTCGATCTTGATCTCGATCGAGGTCACTTCGTCCGTATGAGGAGACAATCCCAACTCGGATCCGACGGCGGAAAAGTCCAGGTCCTCTGAGAACCGTGGCAATTGGAATAGGAATCGCAGCGCCGTTCCTCCCAGGAAAACTATGCTCTGAAAGGCGCCCGGCAGGCGCGAGGGGACGATTGAGATCCCTACTCATCCTCACCGCTGATATTGACTTTAAACCCCTCTTTCTCAGCCGCATCCTCACGAGACGGTACCACGATTTTTAGAAGACCATTCTTGAAGTGAGCCTGAATATTTTCCTGGTCGAACTTATCCTGCGGCACATAGTAGCGCTGCTCCTCGATATCCTTGAGCTTCAGCTTTTTCTTAAAATACTGAGCTCCGGCTTCAACTTCAGGCTTCTGAGAAATCCTGGCTGAAAAATAGAGGTAGTCGCCACGGAACTTAAGATCGATGTCCTTCTCTTCAAAACCGGCCAGGGCTATCTCAAAGATCAGGTTTCTCTCTTTGGTAAGATAGATATTGGCCGGTGGATAGGAATAGAACGGGTAAAAGTCCTGGTAATTTCTCCAGTTAAATCCGCCGCCGAAACCGCACGGTTTGTGAAACCCCTCGGCCATACCCTGCTCAAAAGTCTCGCTAAAGTTCCGGGCGGCCTTGAAAGCCTCGTCCATGATCCTGCCGAGGTCGAATGTGAATGTCTTGCCTGGCATAACAATACCTCCGAAAAGCTTATTGTCGGCCCCTCATACGAGGCGGCCTTAATCGAGGGGACCTGTCCGGCTCCCCCCAATGCCTTGAATTCAATATAATTAAAAATAAAAGTTAGTCCAAATCTTTTTTAATCTATATAAAAAGGGTATGATCCCAGTCACCATGCAGCTCAGCGAGAAGGTTGTTTGGATCACCGGCGCCTCCTCCGGGATAGGGCGGGCTCTAGCCCTGGCCTTGGCCCGCCTGGGCGCGAGGCTCATTCTTTCCGGCCGCAGGGAAGATCGTCTCTTAGAAGTGAAAAATCAATGCCGGGCCGGGGAGGAAGATATATTTCTTCTCCCTTTTGATCTGGCAGACCTCGATCTTCTTCCGGAAAAAGTCAAACAGGCCGAATCCCATTTCGGCAGGATCGATATCCTGGTGAACAATGCCGGAGTCAGCCAGCGCTCGAGGGCCGGGGAAACTCGCTTTTTTGTAGTGAAAAGACTGCTGGATATCAACTTTCTAGCCGCAGTCTCCATAACCCTGGGAGTTTTGCCGGGCATGGCAGGAAGAAAGTCGGGCCATATTGTGGTAGTGACCAGCCTGATGGGCAAAATAGGAACTCCGCTCAGGTCGGGCTACAGCGCCGCCAAACATGCCCTGCACGGTTTTTTCGACTCTCTCCGGGCAGAAGTATGGCGGGATAATATCAAGGTCACCCTGGTGGTGCCCGGCTTCGTCAGGACAAACATTTCCTATAATTCTCTCAAGGGCGACGGTCAGAGCCATGGCCGGCTTGATGACAATCAGGCTAAGGGGATAAGCCCTGAGGCATGTGCCGCCAAAATCATCAAAGCCATTGTCAAAAGCAAGGAAGAATTATGGGTCGGTTTTAAGGCAAAAGGCCGCCTGATCATGCTCCTTAAGCAATTTTTTCCGGGCCTGCTTTCCCGCATCCTGAAGAAAGCGAAAGTAACTTGAGCCGGCCGGCAAATAAATCAGCGCGCTGAGTCATTGATGATATATTTAACGACGCTGTCTTCCTCATTGGGGCCTATTATCTCGGTGGCGTATTCTTTCAATTCCCCTTGAGCATTTTCTACGGCGATTGCATTTGCCGCTATTTTGAACATCTTTCTGTCATTTAAATGGTCCCCAAATACCGTCAGATTCTCCGTGGCTAAACCTAACTCAGCCAGCAGGGCAACTATTGCTCGATCTTTAGCGGCTCGCCTATCATATATGGTGAGCCAGTGCCATCCCGGTGAATATTGATTATTCATAAATTGGATTTCCAATTCATCCGCATAGTTATCATTTATCTCCAGGGTCAAATCAATCAATCTTTCCGGTTTATCAATTACTGTAAAGCAGACGATATCCTCTTTAAGAGTCTCTCTCAGGGACCCGCTCTTTTTCAATCTCCTATCATTTGCCTTGATCCTGTCTCGTAAATACCATTCCATTCCTTCATTCTCAATCTTTTTGTAGTGGAGAGAATCCCTTTTCCCATCAAAGCTCGAGATAAACGGGAAAAAGCCATATTTACGGATAAGGGAGAGCAGCTCGAAGACAATTGAGGCGCCGATCGCATTAATTATTTTATGGCTTCCCGTATTGAAATCGGATATGAAAGCCCCGTTAAACTCAATGACCGGCAGCTTGATCGGTAAGCCTCTTAAAACCGCTTGAAGGGAGACAAGGCTTCTTGCAGTGGCCACTGTAAAATTGACATTACTCTGCAACAATTCTATGAGCTTGCTTTTTGTATAATCAGAGAGGGTGGCGTCATTCTTGAGCAAAGTTCCGTCTAAATCGGAGATATATATTTTTTCCATTTTGATTTTCAAGTCCGGCAGAAAGCCG
>CAZERV010000002.1:20392-55558 GCA_964514815.1 uncultured Spirochaetaceae bacterium
AAAGCCGGCCGGCACTCTTAAGTGCTTACTTTCTCCAGGTCTGCAACAATTCCCGCCCGCCTGAGCATCTGTCTATAATTTTTTTCATATTTTAAGATAACCGTTGTTAAATATTTGATATTCTTTTCAATATTTTCTTGATAAAAATCTCTATCCACTCCCCGGCGGTTCTTGAAGTGAGCTCTCATCAGGGCCGTAGCTCCTCCCAGCTCTTTTTCCAACCGTTTTTTGGACACATTTTTATAAAATGATTCCGTTTTTTTTAGAAGATCAAACTCGGATTCAAACCCTGGTATCTTGCCTTCCTGAAACTCCTTATAAAGATAGAGAAGCTTTTCAAGATACAATCTGTCCGCCATTTGGGCCAGAAGATCGGCCGATCCCACTATTTGCCCCATTAGCTTTAATTCTTTTGACCGGAAAGGGATCTCGGTGAGTGAAAGATCGGTAATTGTACATCCAATGATATGCGCGCCGTCATTTAAATGGTCTACATAAAAATCTTTAGCTCTAAGGTAATCTTTCATGAATTCAATACTGCGCTCTTCATGGCCGATGGTATATTTGGCTCCTGTACCTTCACGATCGTCTTCAGTTTGGATCAGTCCGACATCATGAAATAAGGCCGAAATGAGTCCCAGCAAAATAATATCTGTATCGATTTCCCTGCCGGTGACAACTGTGCCGTGTACCAGCCTCGCTGCAGCAAGAAAGACAGCGAGAGTGTGGTCCAAGTTATGATATTTTGTTTTACTGGCCTGATATCCCTTAAGAAACCCCTTAAAAAGCTTAACAGTATTGCCGAATGCATCTTCTAAGATTTTATAATTTGCCTCGGAATCGATAAGTGAAAGGAGATGCTTTGCTTCGCTGATAATCTCGGCAGGTTCTTGAAGAAATACTCGAAAATACATCTTTAGATCGGATTCTGCCATAATATATACTTTATATCTCTTGAATCATAATTCAAATCATTTTTATTTGCATTAACCATTATAACTCAAGACTCAACTGCCGGCCGTCTTTTTCTTTTGAAAAAGCATCCAATCCTTTAATAAACTGCTTTTCGATGATAGCATTATCATAGTAATTTACGCTAAAAGTATTATCATCCAGCATTTCTATTCCTTCCAGGTAATTAATGACAATCTCAATTTCCTGTCTGGACATAACGGGAAAATGGTAATGTTTATTCGTATACTTCAAATCGCCTTTTTCCGATCTATATTGATCAACAAACAGCAGATGGTTCTTTAACCTTTCCGAAATATAACCGTTTAACGAGCTTATCATCTTCGCTGCTTCCGAATGAATCAGAGCCGGGAAAGCCTTATTGATTTCTACGCCGATGCTGTTTCTGCCCGAAGTCATGGCGGCAAACATGGTGGTGCCCGTGCCCAGGAAAGGGTCCAATATGGTATCACCTTTGACAGAATACATGTTGATGAGTCGATAGGCCAGCTCAAAAGGGTAAGCAGCGCTTCTTTCCCGCAGATCTTTATGATTCATATTCTGCCTGGTGCCTTTAAAATCCCAGACATCGGAAAACCACTTGTTTCTCTCCTCCCAAAAGAAGGCGCTCCGGCGCCGTTTTAGTTTATCATCCGGTCTTATAAAATCTCTCTTATCTTTTTTGCGAAGAATCAAAATATATTCGTGCTCTAAGGTTACGTAAGCTCCGGCAGGCAGCATCCCTGAGCCCATAAATTTATTGGGAGCATTTGTTTGTTTTCGCCAGAGAATTACCGGTAAGATGTCAAACCCTTTTTTAAAGCAGTGACTCAATATTCGGGCCTGGTTGGGGTATAACTGGAAGTTGTTTCCGATTTTTCTGGTGGCATCACCGACATTGATACAGGCTATTCCGCCGGCCGTTAAAACTCTATATAATTCATTCCAAACTTTATCCAGTTCTTTATGCATTAAATTGAATGCCTTTCTCCCGTCGAAACCGGCCAGGGCCTTCTTAATCTCTTCATTTTGCTCTTTAAATAGCTCATCCCACATTTCTATCATGGGATAAGGAGGCGAGGTGACCACCATATTAATGCTCCCGGAAGGAATGAAGCCCAGCTTCCGGGCGTCAGACAGTATCACTCTATGACCGGTCTCTAACATAATTGGACTACCCTGGCTATTGTAAAGTAATTTGATTGTGCTGTTTATGCTATTATATAGATTATTATGGAAATATTCCATAGAATATCATAAAGGAGATTCACAATGTTAAGAAAATTTATAATTGGCTTACTTCTTTTCTCGGCTGTGACGTTGGGAATATATACCGATGGTCAGCAAGAAGATGATTCTCAATCCGCTCAAGAAAACATAAAAATCGAAATTCATCACTGCACCTCTTGAAATTATAGAGCCAGAGCCGCCAGTTTGGCGGAAGAAATTGAAAAAGAGCTTGGCTTAAAAGCTGAATTGATTCCCGGCAAGCCCAACAGTTTTGATGTTATAGTAGACGGCAAATTAATATTTTCCAAATTCGAGACCGGCCGGTTCCCCTATCAGGGTGAAATCGTGAAAAAAATCAAGGTTTTATATTAAAACAACATGAAAATATCAATAACCTTTCCTGCTACCTTAAAAATAGAGGGGGTAAAAAACGGCAGCCATCTGGAAATCGAGCAGGAAACGAGCATTGAGGACTTACTCACAAAATACAATATCTCGAAGGAGCATCAGAGATACATCATTCCTTTCGTCAACAGAGAGCAGAAAAAAATATCCTATGTCTTGCAGGAAAACGACGCTTTAAAACTATTTCTTCCCGTCGGTGGGGGATGAATCTTGCTTATCCGCCCTCTTCCCACCGGTCCTGATGACTACATCATCTTCGACCAGGTCCGCTTCGGCTTCTCCGCCCCCGGATAATTCTCCGAACAGCACTTCATCCACGAAGAATGACTTGATCTTGTCCTGTACCAGGCGGGAAATCTCCCGGGCCCCGAAATCCGGGGAATAACCTTTATGGGCCAGCCACTTAAGGCAGTCCGGGCTTACAGTGAGAGTGATATTTTTCTCCTGAAGCTGGGCCTTAAACTCTTCAAGCTCTTTTTTAACTATCTGCAGAGTAATCTCTTCATTTAGATCATTAAAGGTAACCACGGCATCGAGCCGGTTCCTGAACTCCGGGGAAAAAATCGCGGTCACCGCATCTGTCAGGGCGTCATCCTTGATCTCCCGCTTCCCGAACCCCACCAGTTTTTTGCCCATTTCCCTGGCGCCTGCATTAGAGGTCATGATGAGAATGATGTTTCTAAAATCCGCTTTTCGTCCCGTATTATCCGTAAGAGTGGCGTAATCCATTATCTGGAGCAGGGTGTTGAAGATGTCCGCATTCGCTTTTTCGATCTCATCGAGCAAAAGCACTGCATAGGGGTGTTTCCGGATGGCTTCGGTCAATAATCCCCCCTCCTCATAGCCCACGTACCCGGGAGGGGCGCCGATGAGGCGGGCAACGGTATGTTTTTCCTGGTACTCACTCATGTCAAAGCGCAGGTTGGGGACCCCCATGATGTCGGAGAGTTGTCTGGCCAGCTCAGTTTTACCCACCCCGGTGGGGCCGACAAAGAGAAAAGAAGCGATAGGCTTATCCGGCTTATGAAACCCGGCCCGTGAAGCCTTTATGGCCTCGATTACCCTGGCAATGGCTTCATCCTGGCCGAAAAGCCGCTTCTTTAATTCCGCCTTCATGTTTTTCAATTTATCTGCCTCCGAGGCGGAGACGCTTTTCTCCGGAATCTTGGCGATCTTGGCTACCACGGTCTCGATCTCCCGGGTTGAAATGAGGATGGGGCTGTTGAGCTTTTCGCTTCCTTCTCCCCGGTCGGAAAAAACATTGGCCCAGGCGCCCGCTTCATCGATGATATCGATCGCCTTGTCGGGCAGATGGCGGTCTTGAATGTATTTGGCCGAAAGCTCAACCGCGGCCTGTAAAGCTCCATCGGTGTACTCAACCCCATGGTAAGACTGGTAGTGGCTCTTCAACCCCTGGAGAATCTGATAAGTCTCCTCCACGGAAGGCTCGGCAATTTCAATCTTCTGGAAGCGCCTGGAAAGAGCCCTGTCCCTTTCGAAATATTTTTTATATTCCTCGTAGGTGGTCGAGCCGATGCACTTTACCTTTCCGGAGGCCAGGGCCGGCTTCAGAATATTGGAGGCATCCATGCTTCCCCCGGATACGGCGCCGGCGCCGACAATCGTGTGGATCTCATCGATAAACAGAATCACCTTATCCTGTTTCTGCAGCTCCGCCAGGACCCTCTTCATCCTTTCTTCAAAATCGCCCCGGTACCTGGTCCCGGCCAGGAGGGCCCCCATATCTAAAGAGTAGATTCTGTATTCCTTTAAAGCCTTGGGCACCCTATCCTCCACGATCATTTGGGCGAGCCCCTCGGTAATGGCTGTCTTTCCCACCCCGGGGTCGCCCACATGAACCGGGTTATTCTTTATTCGGCGGCAAAGGACCTGTATGGTCCGCTCCAGGATATCCCTGCGGCCTATCAGCGGGTCCATTTCGTCCCGGCGTGCTTTTTCCGTTAACTCGGTGGTGAAGGCGCTTAGAATCCGGGCGCCCCTGCTTATTCTTGGCTCATCTTCCCCGGTTTTCTCTTTCCCGGTCTCTTCGGCAGGCAGGACGTCTTCGGCAGGAAAAGCTTCCGGCTCTTCGGAATATCCGTCCGTAATACCGGCCACACCATGGGAGATGTAGTTCACCAGGCCATACCTGGTGATTCCTTCTCTTTTCAAAAAATATAAGGCAAAGGATTCTTTCTCCTCAAAAAGAGCCACCAACAAATCTCCTAAATCGATCTCATCCTTTTCCGCGGAAAGAGAATGGAGAAGGGCTCTTTCCAGGACCGATTGGAAACTGACCGATTGCAGCGGTTCCGCTTGATCGATTGTAGGGATGTGAGCGGAAAGATGGTGCTCGAGTTTCTTTTTGAGCCTGTCCGGATTCCCCCCGCACTGGCCGATAATCTCAAGACCCTGGTCGAAGAATAAGGAGGCATATAAGAGATGCTCAGGCGTTATAAACTCGTGATGCCTCAACCTGGCTTCTTCATAACCGGCGAGGATAATCTGGTTCAATTCCTGATTAATATTCAAGCGCTGTCCTTATGCTTCCTTATACGTACACCTGAGAGGAAACTCTCTCTCTTTGGCCAGGTTGTGCACCTGCTCGATTTTTGAAACTGTGATGTCATAAGTATAGACCCCCACATTCCCCCACCCTTTGCGGTGCACGTCCAGCATTATCCTGGTCGCCTCGGCAGCCGGCTTATGAAATACGGTCGTCAGGACTTCCACTACAAAATCCATGGTCGTATAATCATCGTTATGAAGAATAATCAGGTACATCCTGGGCTCGTCAATCTGAACATCTTCCTCTAATTCGAATTCGCCGTCGGGCGTAGTCCCCGCAGGTGGCGCAGAAAAAGGTTCGTCATTCATACCTTCCTCCCGATATTTTTTCTCTTCCCCGGTCAAGAACGGACTCCTCTTTAAAAAAAGCTCTTTGTTGTCTCAGCCATGGCTCAAGATATATTTTAACTTATTTCCATAGTAAGAGGCCAGATGCGGATGATGAATGAACACCTCGTTCTTATCATATTCCAGGGTCAAATAGGATTTTAAAGGGATGATAGGACTCTGGGGGAAGTTAAAGAGCCTGGTAATCCTGTTCAACATGGCATCCAGGCTTAAAAGACGCCCCGCTTCACTATACAAAGGAGAGCAATCGATATTTTGGGCCTTTAATTTTCCAATATTCTTTAAGATTTTCTGCTTCAATTCTTTTTTACCAATGATGAACTTATTATTCAAAGAATAGAAAACGATCATGCTTTCGTAGACCCGAATCAACTTGCCGATTTGATAATGAAGAATCTCAGTAAACTGCCGGGCCTTCATCTTGAAATTTGCTTCGATTCCAGCCCCAAACTTAATACAGACCCTGGACTTTAGCTGATGCAGCTCCTTGGAAAAAGGTGCCTTGATAAAAGTATAGTAATGGTCATAAATATATTTGGCAATCCTGGTTTTTCTGCTCTTTGCCTTGAACTCCCGGAACAAAATGTCTTCCGGAACTCTCTCATAGGAAACATTGACCGGTATATATTCCACATTAGTGATACCCGTCTCTCTGAGGGCTTTTGAGATCATTATGAAAACATAGGGAGACAGGGGATTGAACTCACCGCTGTAGGAACGGCCGTATTTTACTTCCCCGGAGTAAGGGTCCGTTTCATAGCCGGGAAATACCATGAAGTTAAAGCCCTCTTCGCCCAGGATCTTTTTGAGCTGCTTTACGTATAACCGGCTGTACATGTCTTTTGTAATAACTATTGGTTTCTTGCCCAGACGTTTCAGCAGGAGGTTGGAAATCCAGCGGCTGGAATAAAACTCATGCTTTTGGCGAATGCTCATGAACGCGCCGCATTGCCGGAAGATCGTATCGAGGGGACCGACAAATAAATTATCCCCCGCCTGGATAGCCGTTCTGATGCCGGCCTGAAACAACTGGCTCTGCAGGAGCAGCCAGTCGTATTCGCTTTGATGATCGGGAATGAAGATCAGGCGTGTGCCGGACTTCGTTTTTCTCTTGATATCATCGATTCCGATGACTTGGATCTCACTGAAACAGCCGCTGAAGAAAAATTTTTCACAGAGATAATCCATAAACAGGATGGTATTCTTATTCCACCTGTGATGAAGCAGCTTCAAAAGCCGTGATTCCGACGGTTTTTTCATAATTATTTATCTAATATATTGTTTATCCGGGGTGAAGTAAACCGGCTGAAGCGGCCGTGCCTGTGCATTTGCGCCTGAAATAGATAAAGCGCTAATAATTGATCAGAATCTCTTCTTCAGGGTTTCGATGGGTAATCTTCGCATAGAGAGTCTGGCTCGATTCCTCATAAAACCAGCCGTCGGTATAGCGGAAATAGCCGGGGTCCGGCTTCCAGAATATTCCGTGGAGCTTCAAGCTCTTAAACGGCTGAATGCCCTGGATTATTAGATAATGAGCATCCCCTTCAGGAAAAGAAAAGGAAAAGCGATACTTCTCTCGATCTATTTCTAAAGCGGTGATATTTGAAGCGGTCCAGATCCAACTGCCCGGGTAGAGCTGACGGTAGAGAGGATATTCCTCGGGAGTGTAGTGTGTTTCGGCGATCAGGGAATATATCTCCTCCGGAGCGATGGACTCCTGGTCGGGAATGAGCCCATTGCCCTCTCCCGGCAAGAGCCGGGCCGGTAAAAAACCCCGGGAATCGGCCGACTTCAGGGCAGAGAGGATCATGGTCCTGCCGAGCGAGCTCAAGCCCGGTTTTCCGGTTATAATGCCTGCCCGAACCAGGAGCCGCCCGGCTTTGATCGATTGCAGCAGGTCCACCTCTCCTTCAGGAGAGGTGGTCAGAAAAATCCCCTTATCGCTGCGGACAAGTGCCGGAAGCAGCCTTTTAGTTATAATACTCGTGATGCGAGAGGCGGCAGTTTCGTTGAACGAGACCCAGCTTGCCGCTTCCAGGTAGGTATCCAAAATGTTGAGGAGAACAGGGACCGGCTCGGATTCAAGGTCTGAGCTGTCTGCCAGACGAATAACCTCCTCAACCAGAGAAAACGGCCCGTGATTGAGAGTAATACGAATCAGGTTCGGGGTGAGAAGGACGGAAAAATCCGCTTCTTTGATTGAGTCGGTCACCTCCCTGATTTGTTCGATAGCCTGAACCTGCAGTTTCTGTAAAAACAGGGCCAAATTCCCCAGGAAAGGAGAGGTTAGAAAGGGAAACGTGTCCGAAGGATTCATCAGGACCAGCGGCCGGACCTGCCTGGAAAACACGAGTAAGGTTTTCCGGTACTCACCCCGTTTAAGCGCCTCGGAAAACAGGGCCATGGCCGCTTTTTCGATATCTTCCTGTTTTTCCGCCGTGGAAAACACCTGCTGCTGCCAGGAAAGGTATGCTTTATCCAGAAAGGGTTTGACCTGTTTTTGGTACTCTCCCGGGCTCAGATGCTCTAAATCCCGGGTGAACCAGTAGAGATACGGCTCGCTGTTCTCACTCTCTACCCGCGCAAAGATTATAACCGGTGCGGCTGTATCGGTATTCATAACCATCCTGGAGACAGCGAGATCCATGTCGGAACCCACCGGCAGGGAAACGAAGAACAAACCCAAATCGTTCTCCAATTTCAAAAGGGGGATTCCCGGAATTCGCTCCGCCCTTCCTTCATCTATCCGGAAAGGTATGGAAAGGGAAGTGAGACCGGCCATTTTATCAGAGGCGATCGGTTCGAGTGTTATTCTGTCTCCCATACTTCCGCTTAAGCTGAAACGAACCGACAGGCCGTCTCGGAACTGTATTTCCGCGGCATCGGTAAAGGTATGATAAGACTCGATAGGGAGCTTTTTCCGGTAACTCCCTTTAAAGGTGGCAATTAAAGGATTCCTCCTGTTGAATAGGAAATTAAAATCGTTGAAACTGACTTTCAGCTCTTTGATCTCAGAACGGCCGAACAGGGTCCTGGGAGAATTAATTCCGGATATGGTGAGGTTTCCCACTTTATCGCGAAACTCAATCTTGGCCGAAAATTGAAGGAAGATGAAAAGAATGATCACCCCGATATAGAGCACCGGAATCAGGAAATAAGCCATGAGCGACTTTTTTTTCATCGGGTTCACATTCTACCACCGGCCCAGTAAAGATTCAAGCTTGTCCAAAAGCCCCAATAACTATATATTTTAGATTCCTTAAAGGAGAAAGAATGGACCGGAAGGGATGGGGGGGGGAATAGGGAGGTTATTTACCGTTTATGACTGAAACCATTACTAAAGTCCGATTTGGAAAAAGAGAGTTCATCCTGCTCGGCACCGCCCATGTATCCAAAGAAAGCATAGAAGAGGTGAGGCGGGTCATCCGGACCGAGCTTCCCGACCGGGTCTGTATTGAAATAGATGAATCCAGGCATAAATCCCTGACTGAAAAAAAATCCTGGCGAAATCTCAATATCACTGCAGTGCTAAAAGAGCGAAAAGGTTTTTTACTGCTGGCCAATCTGGTCCTGTCGTCCTTTCAGAGAAGACTCGGCCTGGATCTGGGGGTTTCTCCGGGTGAGGAGATGCTGGCCGCCATAGACACGGCCGAAGAATTATCCCTACCCTACAACTTCTGCGATCGGGATATACAGATCACCCTGAGAAGGGCCTGGGCCAAATCCAGCTTCTGGGGGAAAAATAAAATGCTGGCCGCCATGCTCACTTCGATCTTCTCAAATGAAAAACTCGGGGAGGAAGAAATCGAGAAATTAAAGCAAAAGAATACCCTGGAAAGCATGATGGATGAGCTGGCCGGGTTCTTGCCGGCGGTAAAAGAGGTGCTCATCGATGAAAGGGACCGGTTTCTGGCTACCAGGATTTTCAACTCGGATGGCGATAGGATCGTGGCGGTTATCGGGGCAGGTCATGTAAACGGCATAGTTAAAAACCTTTCCGCCCTGGACCGGAAGACACTGGAAAACGATTTATCCTCTCTTGAAAAAATTCCTGTACGCGGGAAAGTGGCCAGGATCCTTCCTTACCTCGTTCCGGTCCTGGTCGTAGGGCTTTTTGTGATAGGATTTTTTAAATCGGGCTGGCAGTTGAGCCTTTCCATGATCTGGAAGTGGTTTCTGGTAAACGGGACCCTATCTGCCCTGGGCGCCCTGCTTGCCCTCGCTCATCCGCTGACCATTATCATTGCTTTTCTGGCCGCTCCCATTACTTCGATGAATCCGACGATCGGGGTAGGCATCTTTACAGGCATCCTGGAGACCGCCTTAAGGAAACCAAGGGTAACGGATTTCGAAAACCTCCCCCGGGATCTACTGACCCTGAAGGGTTTTTTCAAAAACAGGATAACCCACGTCCTGCTCGTCTTCTTCTTCTCCTCCCTGGGCAGCTCTCTGGGCACTTTTATCGGGATCCCTTATCTGACCTCCCTGCTGAGATAGGAAATGTGCTATTCCTCCCCCCCTCCCCTGCGGGCATCTACGACCTTCGACCTACGACCCCTTGTTTTTGTTCAGCCGCAGTATTAGAATCGGATCATGGTTACGGAGGAAATGATCAAGAGAATTCCCAAGGTAGAGCTCCACGATCACCTTGACGGGGGCGTGAGGCCGGAGACGATTGTCGAGCTGGCTAAAGAATATAAGGTAGAGCTGCCGACTAACGATCCTGTGGACCTGGCTGAATGGCTGTGCCGGGGAGCGAACCGGAAAAGCCTGCGCCTCTACCTGGAAGGCTTCGGCATTGCCTTATCGGTCATGCAGACTCCGGAAGCGCTGGAAAGAATAGCCCGGGAAGCGCTGGAGGACCTGGCCGCCGACAATGTGGTGTATGCGGAAATCCGTTTCGCCCCGGTCCTCCATCTGTCCGATAAAATGAACCTGGAAAGTGTGGTAAGATCAGTTCTCCGAGGCCTGGAGGAAGGTAAGAAGAAAACGGGAGTGGAATACGGCCTGCTCCTCTGCACCATGAGAAGCCAGACCGTGTCCCTGGAAACGGCAGAGCTGGCCGTGTCTTTCCGGGAGAAAGGCGTGGTGGGCTTCGACCTGGCCGGGGATGAGTACGGGCATCCTCCAAAGAAACATCTGGATGCTTTCGAGTATATCCGCAGGAAGAACTTCAACATTACCATCCATGCCGGCGAGGCCTTCGGGATGGAATCGATCTGGCAGGCTATCCAGTACTGCGGGGCCCACCGGATAGGACATGCCACCAGGCTGATCGAAGACATGATGGTCCACGGCACCAGGATTGAAAAGATGGGCTCCTTATCCAGCTTTATCAGGGACAAGAGAATACCCATGGAAGTGTGCCTTTCTTCAAACGTCCATACCGGGGCGGCCTCTTCTTTCGACGAGCATCCTTTCCCGATCTATTACCGGAATAATTTCCGGGTCTTTCTCTGTACCGACAACAGGTTGATGAGCAATACCACCCTCGGAAAAGAGCTGTACCTGGCCGTCAAGCATTACAACCTTACCTTGAGGGACCTGGAAAAGATGACCATTAATGCCATGAAATCTTCCTTTATTCACCATGATGAAAGAATCAAGATCATCTACGATATCCTTAAGCCCGGTTTTACTAAAATCCGCACAGAAATCACCTCCCTGTCCTAGTGGGAACGGAAAAATGACCATTCCCAGGAATCGCTTGACTTTTCACGGTATTGGCCTTAACGTTTTTCGGAAGCGGGAATAAGAGGAGGTTCTCATGACCGATCTTTCCGTCACCTATATGGGTCTGAAGCTGAAAAATCCGCTCATCGTGTCCAGCTCCAGCCTGACCAATACGGTAGAAAGAGTTCGTAGATGCGAGGATGCCGGTGCAGGAGCGGTTGTCTTGAAATCACTCTTCGAAGAACAGATAGAATCGGAAACGAAGAACCTGGAGCAGCAAGCCTGGCCGTACTCTCATCCGGAGGCCTTCGATTATGTGAGACAGATGGGATTGAGAATGGGACAGGAGGAATATCTGAAACTGATCAGGCAGGCCAAGGAGTCGATAGCTATTCCTGTTATCGCCAGCCTGAACTGCGTGTCTCCCAAATGGTGGACCGATTACGCCAAACAGATAGCCGGAGCAGGCGCCGATGCCCTGGAGCTCAACATCGGTATTATCGCTTCGGATTTCGAGCGCTCCTCCCAGGACATCGAACTGCTCTACACCGAGATAGTGGAATCCGTCCGCAGCCGGATCGAGCTGCCTTTGGCGGTAAAAATCGGCCCCTATTTTACCTCCCTGCCCAAAGCGGCTGAAAGTCTCGAGCGAGCCGGAGTTTCCGCCCTGGTCCTTTTCAACCGTTTTTATCAAATAGATATCGATATCGATAAATTTGAGCTCATTCCCGGCAACCGCTTCAGCACCCCGGAAGAGATTTTTCTTCCCCTCCGCTGGATCGCCATCCTGGCCGGTAGAGTCGGCTGCGACCTGGCCTCATCCACCGGGGTCCATGACGGGGCGGGCCTGATCAAACAGCTTCTTGCCGGCGCAAATGCCGTTCAGGCCTGCTCCCATTTCTATCTCAAGGGCCTGAACCAGGTGGGTATCATGCTGGAAGAGCTCCGAGCCTGGATGGAAAATCACGAGTATAAATCGATTAACGATTTTCAGGGCAGAATGTGCCGGGAAGCCAGCCATCGGCCCGAGCACTATGAACGCCAGCAATATATAAAAGTCTTTGTGGGCATTGAATAGAGCACTCCCACTTCACGCTTGCCAAAAAATTTAAAAATCACTGCCAATTATTTTTTCTTGTTATATACTCAATGGGGAGTTCATGATGGCAATTAAAGAGTATGATTCGCTCGAAGAACTGGTCAGGGCCGGAGCCCTGCTTTCCAGGGACTTTGATTTCAAATCCATGGCATCTGTCCTGGTAGAACAAACCCTGGACATAAGCAAATCCGACCTGGCCTGCCTCTATATACACGCAGACCAGGAACAGGGAAGGAGCGATCTCAGGCTGGTATACCGGAGGGGGAAGTTTCATGTGCCCGATATCTTATCCGCCCGGTCGGAGCTCCTGGAATTTATCGAAGAGAGCGACGAGGCTGTGCTTCTCCTGGAAAGAAGAAAAAGCCCCTTCGTGGAGCTGCTCCTTAATCCCGGTATGCAGAGCGGGATCGCCCTTCCCCTTTCCACTCCGAATATAAAGATAGGCGTTCTTTTCCTCAACTCCCTCAAGCCTGAGTTCTACGGCAGAGAAAAGCTTCGCTTTCTTGACTCCTTTGCCAAGCTGGCCGGGGGCATGTTCCACAACTCAAGGCTCTTCCAGGACCTGAAGGACTACCTTAGTCGAATCGAAGAACTGGAAAGGTACCAGGAAAATATTTTCTCTTCCATGACGAACCTGCTGATTACGACCGACGAGCAGGGTAGGATCCATTACTTTAACCGGGCGGCGGCGGAGAGCTTCGGCCTCAACGAAGCGCATGTCGGCCGGGGAATCAAGGATTTATTCGGCAAAGGCATCGGCCTCAACCTGGTCAAGGCAATAGAGGATAGTAAAACCGAAAAAAAGGAGCTTTTAGGTCTTAAAGGGATTTATCGCACCGGGCAGAAGGAGATGGATTTCTCTTTAAACGTTTCCCCCTTGTCGGGAAAACGGGGGAAATACGATGGAATTACCCTGCTTTTTACAGACCAGACCCGGGAAAGGGAGCTCCAGGGACAGATGAAGCAGGTGGTTGAAGAAAGAAGAGTGATTAAAGACATGTTTTCCCGCTACCTGTCCAAAGAGATTGTCAGCCAACTGGTAGAATCTCCCAACCTGGTTAGACTGGGGGGTGATAAGAAGGAGGCTACCATCTTTTTTGCCGATATCCGCGGCTATACCTCTTTCTCCGAAAACAAGGACCCGGAATACATTATCAAGGTCCTCAATGAATATTTCAGCGAGGCGGTGGAGAGCGTCATCAAACATAAGGGCTACATCGACAAGTTTATCGGCGACTGTATCATGGCCGCCTGGGGCGTTCCCCTCCAGACCGTCAAAGAGGACGCGATTCAGGCCGTCTCCTGCGCTCTTGAGATCCAGGAATTGGTCAGATCAAAGGAGAGGCATTTCTTCAAGGGGGAAGCATCCGCTCTGAAAATCGGGATCGGCATGGATACCGGGCCTATCGTGGCCGGAAACCTGGGCAGCTCCAGGCGGATGAACTATACGGTAATAGGAGACACCGTTAACTTAGCCGCCCGCCTGGAGGGAGTGGCCGGGCCCGGTGAGGTCATCATAACCGAAAAAACCCGGAAATATCTGGCCGATCATTTTAAAATTGAAAAAAGACAGCCCGTCAAGGTAAAAGGGAAAACCGAGCCCATTCCTATATATAGGGTCCTCAAAAGGCTCTCATAATAAAGTTAAAAAAAAGGAGTCGTCCATGGAAATCATTAAAACATTCCTGGAAAGCATTCCCAGCCGGTACATAACAGGGGCACTGATAATCATTATTGTGGCAGGCGCCCTGATTCTCTGGTCCTTTTTGGCAAGGGCGCGTTTTAAAAAAAACCTGAAAAAGGTTCGTCTAAACCCGGAAAAGTTCATCCCTGTTTTCCGGCAGAAGTATTCACCCCCGTCTATCTTGAGAAAGTCCGGGCTTATAGAAAAGTTTATCCAGAAGAACGGTCCTGAGATCCTCTCCCTGACCGGTATAGATGATATCTGGGTGGCAAACCTGCAGATGAGAAAAAGAAAAAAAGATTTTCAGCGGGTCCTCAAATACGCACCTGAAAAGGGTCTTTTCAAGTGCTTCCTGATCAGCCTGGAGAAAAAGAACCTGGCCCCTCTTCTGTTTACCTGGCTGGAGGAGAGCAAAGATTTCCTGCACATGCGTAAAGTGGCCATGGCAGGTATCGGGGAGCCCTTTAATAGCAGAGATGCCTACGAGATCTTCAAAGAAAAGCTGGCGGAGATCAGGGAAATGGCCGGGGATCCTGAGTGGCCCTCCAGGTACTTCGCCGTCAAGATCCTGCTCAACGACCGGGACGATCGCTCTATCCGGGCGATCTGGGATGCTTTCGAGGACCCCCATCCCCTGATCAGAAAGACCGTCGGCCAGGAGTATTTAACCGAAGACGGGGAAAAGCTCTACGGAAAGCTCTTTCAACAGGTAACCGGCGATCCGGCCTTTGAAGTCAGAAAGGCGGCCTGGCAAAGAATCCAGTCCGAGTTTCCCGATCTCTATATAATTAATGCGAAGAAATTGACCGAAGAGGAGATATTCCACGTCCTGGAGCTGCTCAGGCCCGATTCGAAGGAAAATGAAAGCTTTGCCCTAAATTTTTTAGGCGCGCCCAATTTAGAGCTCAGATACACGGCCGCTTCTTTTCTTGAACAATGCGGAACCCTGAAGCGTCTTTGCCTGGAAACGGACCTGGGCGACAGGGAAGCCCTGGAAAGAAACTACCGGCTACTGGAAAAGGCAAGCGAAGTAAAGGTAACCTCCTTTCTCTCCGCGGTCAGAGACACGAACAATCCCGCCTCTCTCCTGATCTGCGCCAGAATCCTTGCCAAAGCCGGGGAGAGAGCCAATATTACCGCCCTGGCCAAAAAGGTATTTTCCCATTTTAAAAACACTCCGGAGGAGAAAGAGCTTTACCGGTACACGGTAGGATCGGTTTCCGAGAGAGGGGCGGAAGATTCGCTAAAACTACTCGACCGGGAGCTGATAAAGTGGAAAGAAGACCGGGAAATCATCGAACTGCTCATCGAGGCCCTTCCCGAGCGGGGGGACTTCTTTTACACTGATACCCTGCTCACTTTTCTTAAAAACCCGGACTTCAAAGCTAAAGACGCCTTAAGGGCCACCTTGAAGCACATGTCCCGGCCCCTGGTGCTCCAGGAGGTCTTTAAAATCCTGAAAGCCGGGAGAGAAGCGTATCCTCACCCTGTCCGGATACAGGCTTTGAAACTCCTGGGTGAAATGGGGGTGCCTTACTGCCTTCAGACCATACTGGAAAACCTCTTCACCCTGCCGGTCCGGGAAGCCAGGGAGTTTACAAAAGTACTGGCAGGTTTCCCGGCCGACCTGTTTAACGATAAAGTGACCAGATTAATGGAGGGCCCCGATGCTAAGGTGAGAGCCGCCTTAATTGCCTCCCTGGCTGCGACAGAGGAAAGGGGGTTTCTCTCCGCGATCAAGAAATCCTTAAAGGACGCCGATCCGGATGTGCGCATTGCCTCGGTCTGGTCGCTGGTGGAATTTCAGGATTTCCGTTCCCTTAACCTGGCTGCGTCCATGCTGAGGGACCCGGTTGAGAGGGTGCGAAAAGAAACGGCCAGGGCCTTCGGCTCATACGGGTCCGAAGAATCGCTGAAGAGATTAAAAGATCTCCTGTTTGATGAAAATGAAATCGAAGATGTAAAAGCAGGCGCAATTCAGGGTCTCGGCTTCTCCGAATCCCTGTCTTCGATAGACATACTCATCGAGAGGCTCGCTAAAGACGAGGAATTGACGGACGAGATTATTCGGGCCTTAGCCGGTAAAAATGAGAAGGATGAGATCGCCCGGATTATTGAGAATTTCAAAGACGCATCTCCCGCATTAAGGGAAAAAATAACCGCCGTGTTCAAAGAAAAGAAAGAAGCGGGAGAACCCGCTATTTTGGAGGTTCTGAGAGAAGACATAGCTTCCCTCAAGCCCTTTGTTGCCGAGATCCTGGAAGCAACCGGTCATGTGGAGTACAAGATCAGAAAACTCTCCCACCGCGATCCGGCCGTAAGAAGGGATTCCGCCGAATTCCTCTCCCTGGTAGGCACCAAATCTGCCTTTAGAGGGATGGTCCTGGCCGCCAGGGACCCGGATGATGAGGTGAGGGTCAAGGTAATCAGGGCCCTGGAAAAGCTGGAGACAAAGGAGGGGAATGAGATTCTTAAAGCCTTAGAAAACGATCCGGATAAGAGGGTGAGAAAATACACCCTCTGGGCGCTGGAGAGGTTGAAGGCCAAGACTCTTTGAGAAAATTGACTCAGGCCGGCGGTAGGGAGGGGGGTCCTGATCAAGAGAAACCCGCATTACTGGATCTTCCTGGCCCGCCGGCTCGCCCAGAGGCTGTTCAAACTGCACGGCATAACCGTGGTCTGAGGCCTAGAGCCTGAACTGGACGGAAGCCGCGACCTGGAAATCGAGCTGAAGCCCGCCGGCGGAATGGTTGTGGTCGATGATCGCCACCCAGTAGAGGTCGCTTGCCAGGGAAAGCATGGGTAAAAGCTCTACATCGCCGTGGAGGCGGACGATATGGGACTGCTCGGCCGTACCGGTTGGAGTGGTCAGAAGGTGGGCCCAAGCCTCTGTTACGTAAGGAGTATCGAGGGTCTGCTCCCCCCTGGTGACGATCCGGTATTCGAGCAGGGTATCGAAGAGGCCGGGGATGCCGTAGCCCACCCGGAAGGAGAGCACGATGCTGTCCGGCCCGGTGTAGTAGCCCAGGGCCTTGTCGATAAACTTCCAGCCCATGGACTCCAGGTAGTTGGAATAGAAGTGGCGCCGGCTGGTGAGGCGGGTCAGGGGGTGCCAGCGGTTGTACAGCCAGGGGTCGGTCCTGGCCCACTCCCACCCCAGCTCCAGGTACCCGCTGCCCAGCGGAATGAAGGTGGCGCCCCCCAGGATGTAGCCCAGCGCGCCGGGCCGGTCATCCCCTGAGCCCACCGCCTTCTCATAGGGGGTCACGAACTCATCGATCACCACCTGGCCGTAGAGGCTGATCCACCGGTAAGGATTGAGCTCCGCCTCCAGAGACATGATCGCATTGGAGTCGTCGAAGTGAAACCAGTTGTGCAGTATCATCAGGGGATTCAGGTCCCTGAGCTCGGGAAGCCGGCCGCCGAAGACCAGGGCCTCGTTTATGGCCAGGTTGAGCCGGCCGAAGAGGGTGAACTCGATCCGGTGGGCGAAGAAGGCCTTGTAGGGCTGGATATTGTTTGGATCGAAATACTTGTCTCCCATGGTGCCTGCCAGTTTTTCGGCATCGGTCATGTCCGGGTCCAGGACGATGTAGACTGCGGTGAACTTGAACACGTCCCAGTAGGTGGTCAGGCGCAGAAAATCGTAGAAATCGGCATAATCCGAGAGAAACAGGTTGCCGGTATACCCGTTTCCGAACTCCAGCTTGTCCCGGCCGAAGACCAGGTTCCAGCGTCTCCCGCCCCAGGCCACCAGGGCCCGAAAAGGAAAATACATGTCGATCTGGTCCCCCCCGGTGATGATATTACTATAATTATAGGGCGTTATGTTGACCTCGGCCAGTTGGAACTCTTCCTTCACCGAGGCGGTAAAGTTGGCATAGATGCTATCAAGGAACCAGGCATCGATGGGCAGCTTTAGCAGGGGAAGCCGCTCTTCGTAGCCGTAAATCCAGTCGGCCTGGTAGTTGGTATGATAGTAGCCCTCGATATTCACCTCCAAAGCGGCATTGATCCCGAAACCTTCCTCGTGCCGGAAGAGGGTCCTGGTCTTGAGGCTCTCCAGGACAAAGTAGTAGGACTTCTTTCCCGCCTCCGATAGGAGGTTCGGGTCGACCCGGTCCAGGTAGCGCCTCACTTCGTCGGCCGAGTAGGGCTTGCTGCCGAAGGAGGGGGGAAGCCCGGTCTCCAGCAGGAACTTGTTCAGGTGCTCGTATCCGGGCCAGGAAAGGGGAAGTATGGTCTGGTTGTTCTGCCCGGAGGCGGAGACCGCGGTCCAAAAGATAAAGAAAAGGATCGCAAGGTGGTTTTTATTGCTCTTCATGCTTCAAACCCTCGCCGTTTTATTTTAATTTATACCATTTCCCGTATGCCATTTGGATTTTATTCGCCGCCCGGCAGGCTGAAGCAGGTGCGAACGGCCTCAGCGATCCCTTCCACGGGATGGCTGAAATCTGCCGGGATCTCCCCGGAATGCCTGTTCGCCGGGTGCACGAGACGCTTGAAGCCCATCTCCCGCACGGACTTAATCCGCCTATCCAGATGGCTTATGGAGCGGACCTCCCCGGCCAGGCTTACCTCTCCCATCACCGCGGTCAGTGCCGGCAGCGGCTGGTTCATCCGGGCCGAATAGAGGGCCAGGCTCAAGGGGAGCTCTATTCCCACCTCGCTTATCCGGATCCCGCCGCCCACATTGACATAGATGTCCTGATCGGAAAAGCGGGTCTTGAGATGCTTTTCCAGGACCGCGGCCATCCGCGAGACCCGGCCGGAGTCGATCCGGTCGGAAAAAACCCGGGAGATACCCCCTTTAGCCGGCACCACCAGGCTCTGAATCTCCACCAGCAGGATCCTGGAGCCCTCGTATACCGGGGCCACCGCCACACCGGCCGGAGGAGATGCCCCCTGCCTGAGAGTCAGGAAGAGGCCGGACGGGTCCCGGACCTGCTTAAGGCCGTTCTCGGTCATACGAAAGATTCCGATCTCATCGACGGAGCCGAAGCGATTCTTGGCCGCCCGCAGTATCCTGATATCCGAGTCCCCGGCCTCGAAATATAAGACCGTGTCGACGATATGCTCCACCACCTTGGGTCCGGCTATGAATCCCTCCTTGGTGACATGCCCGATCAGAAAAAGGGCGGCCCCCCTGGGTTTCGCCCAATCGACCAGCTCCTGGCTGCAGAGCTTGATCTGGTTGATCGTACCGGGAACACTCCCGATATCTTCGGAATGGACGGTTTGGATCGAATCGACCACCACGACGGCCGGCTTAAGCTGCTCGCAGGTCCTTAAGATCGCAGAAAGCTCGGTACCTGCATAGACCTCGATCAGGCTGTTCTTAATGCCCAGGCGCTCCGCCCTGATCCTGATCTGGCCAGGGGACTCTTCCCCGGAAATGTAGAGGATGCGGCCCTTTGTCTTTAACCGGGAAGATATCTGAAGGAGGAGGGTTGATTTACCGATGCCAGGCTCTCCCCCGACCAGGATCGCCGAGCCCTTCATGATGCCGCCCCCCAGGACCCGGTCCACCTCGCCGAGGCCGGAATCGAAACGCAAGTCCTCCCCGGTCTCAATCGCATCCAGGGGGAGGGGAATGGGCTCATCCGCCGGGCCGGAGCGGACCTGCTTCGGTTTGGAGACGATCTCTTCGAAGCTGTTCCAGCTCCCGCATTCGGGGCATCTTCCCAACCATTTTGGCTCGGTGTGCCGGCAGACCTGACATTGATAGGAGGTTTTACTTTTCATGGCTCTATCGGATTCCGGATTCCGCCGGGCCGGCTTAAAACGCTATCCGCTCAGCCGGCGCCGGTTTCATCTTTAACCTTGTATCTGGCCTTTAAAGTCTCATACATGGCCGCCAGAAGCGGGACACCTTTGTTTTTTATTTCCGCATCCGCCAGGATATCGGTCCTGTTTCGGGCCAACCAGTTGTAAAGCCGGGCGGAAGCATCTTGCGCATCCTTAAAGGACTGGCAGACCCTGACCAGCTTCCTCATCTCTTCCAGGGTCAAAAATTTCCGGGTCTTGTTCAGGACCAAAATAAAATGGCTCTTATTTTCCGCCTCCCGGACAGCGAAGAAAGCTCGTTTCTCCCGGAACTCTTTACACTATTATCATGCTTAATCTTCGGTAACTGTTTATTCTTGCCCGCCTGCTTTTTCATAATGCTATTCCACCCGAATTATAGCCGTTTCAGAAATTAAAACAACGCTTTAAAATCTTTTCTTCTTTTTTGCGGAGTCTATTGCGGTCGAAGGCCGCAGATGCCCGCAGGGGGCGTCTTCGTCCCCGCAGGGGAGTAGGAGTAGCGAAGTTGCCTGCTATACGTCGATATATCCTTCATCGATTAGACGTTGCCCTATTTTCTCTCCCATCATTCGACCCCACTGCCGACCAACTGCCATGGAATCTGCGGTAAGTGCTGGTTGCACCTTTATTAACTTTTGCCCCAGGGGGGTAGTGTAAAACTCTAACAATCCTTTGATGTCTTCATGAGTATAGTATTTATCGTAGATGGGTATTACCAGTTCAATAAGGGTAGATGCATCAACCTCCTTCATAAAGGCATCCCAAAATCTTTACGGAACTTCCGGAAGTAAGGTTTTAAATTGATTGATTATCTCATTCATGACTTGAATGCCTAAATCTCCTGAACCACTTATTTCGAGTAGTTTTCGAATGTCATCTTCTTTTGCTTGCGGAAAAAGAGTAATGGCATTGACAAAGACCAATACAATTAACAATGCTAGTTTCTTCTTCATTTTCCCCCCATGAAATAAAACAATTTCGCCTAACGACCCGCGGGTTGTCCAGGTTGCGATGATGGCCCGTGATCTTGCCTTTAGATATTGCAGGTATCTCAAACATTCTTCAAGTGGAACCCTTAAGTAAAGCACATTATTGCAAAATCCGTTCCCGGCTAATACAGCAGTTGACAGCAGCCGGCTTAAAACGTATATTTCTTATACCTGTTAATTGGTCTGAACACCGCCAAAGACGGAATCTGCGGATGATTGAGACGCCGGTATTGAGAGTTGAAAAGAGCATTTTCAGAAGCTTAAAAAGGTTATTGCAAGTAACATGAGGAGATCTATAGCATGAAGAGGACTTATCAACCCAGTAAGATGAAACGGAGAAGAAGATTCGGCTTTCGGGCCCGCATGAAGACAAAAGGAGGACGGTTGGTCATCATGCGGAGGCGGAGAAAAGGCCGGACTAAATTAACAGCTTCAGATGAGAAAAAACCTTACTAAAAAGGAGAGGTTAAAAGGGAGATCGGATCTAGAAAGAGTTTTTACTTCTTCAAAAAGAGTCGAGTGCCGGGGTGCCAGGCTCCTGATATTGGATAACCATTTAGATTGGAACAGAGTTGCACTCTGCCCGGTAAGGAGATTTAAAAAAGCGGTAGAGAGGAATAGAGAGAAGCGAGTCTTTCGGGAAATCTATCGCTCCATTAAACATCAGATGAGAAAAGGCTACGATTTGGTGTTCATAATCTATCCTGGAAAGTTTAGCTTTATGGACAGATTCAATCAGGTTAACTCGCTGGTAGAGCAGGTCGGACTTAAAAAGTGAAGCATATTCTGGTATTTTTTATCAGCCTTTACCAGAAGCTCATTTCCCCGGTGTTTGTGCCTTCTTGCCGATTTGAGCCCACCTGTTCACAATACGCCAAGGAAGCCTTATTAAAGCACGGTGTTTTTAGAGGATTTTTTCTCGCCCTGAAAAGGATATTGAAATGCCATCCTTTTCATTCCGGCGGTCATGATCCTGTTCCCTGATAAATCTAAACAAGAACGAGAACATCATGGATAAAAAAACAATAATTGCAGTGGTCCTTGCCCTCATCGTCATTGTAGGCAGCATGGTGGTTCAAGCGAGATTTTTTCCGCCTCCGGAGGAACCTTTGGCAGCCACCGCAGAGTCGGCTGCCAAGAAGACCGAGAGCGAGATTCCAACCGAAACGGCTGAAACAGGAAGGGCTTTGCCTGCCCAATTCATGAAACCCGCCCTCGAGGAGGAGCTTCAAAAAGAGACTATTAACATCGAGACCAATGTCTATTCGGTAGCCTTTTCCAATCAGGGCGGAGTAATCGAATCCATCCGGTTGAAGGAATATACCAATGCGGACGGGTCTCCGGTCGAGATGGTTCTTTCCAAAGAGAGCGGCCGGTATCCATTTACCGTTCATTTCGGCGATTTCGAAACAGAGCCGGTGAACGATCTGTTTCATTATGTGCAGTCTCTTACCGGGGCGAAAGTTGATTTTTATCGTGATTTTATGTCTCCTACCGGAGTGCCCTTTACCTTAAGAAAGACCTATATTTTCAAGCCGAACGATTATCTGATCGAGCTCCAAATCACGATCGAGAACAGTGTCAATGATTTCCTCGCTTTAAATTTCAACGGAGTCGCCTATACCCTGGGATTTGGGCCGCAGATCGGCCCGGATTTTAAAAAGCTGGATAGGAGGAATGAATACCGGAACTATATCTATTACGCGGACGGAAAGAAAAGGAAGGTCAAGATCTCAAAAAAAGAGAAGCTGGGTTTCATAGAAGGCAGGGCTAACTGGGCAGCAATTGCCGGTAAATACTTCACGGTGATTGGGGTCCCGGATGCCACCCAGTACGATATTAGTTACGATACCAGAAAGATCAGCGGGATCAACGAGCAGTCAAGCTTTTACTTCAGCAGACCGGAGATACAGAGTTCCAGGAATACCGATGTTTTCCGTTTCTATGTGGGACCGAAAAAACGGGAAGTGCTGGCCAGATACAATGATCCGGGCAAGAATGAGTTCAACCTGGCGAATATGCATTTCGAAGAGACTGTTTCCTCCTCCGTGCTCATCGGCTGGCTGGCAAATATCCTCAGATGGATTCTCGAACGCTTCTACAGTATTATACCGAATTACGGGATAGCCATAATCTTCCTTACTATATTGATCAAGATCATTCTCTTTCCGCTGACGCATAAAAGCTACGAGTCTACCAGCAGGATGCAGAGCCTGCAGCCGAAAATCAATGAGCTGAAAGAAAAACATAAGAAAAATCCCCAGAAGATGAATCAGGAGATGGCGGCGCTCTACAAGAGAGAAGGGGTCAATCCGCTGGGCGGCTGTCTTCCCATGCTCTTTCAAATGCCGGTCTTCTTTGCCCTGTACAACCTGTTGAGCAATCATTTCGAGCTCCGGGGAGCCTCTTTTCTCCCGCCCTGGATCGTCGATCTCTCCGCCCCGGAGTCGGTCTGGGATTTTTCGCCCTTTGCCATTCCCTTCGTCGGCTGGAGCGATCTGAGAATACTGCCCTTCATCATGCTGGTGACGACCTTTATTCAGTCGCGCATCACCCAGGCCCCCGATTCCGGAAATCCAAATATGAAGATGATGGCCTACCTGATGCCGATCATGTTTTTCTTTATTCTTTACGAGATGCCGTCGGGCCTGGTGCTCTACTGGACCATTCAGAATTTTTTAACCATCTTTCAGCAGCTCTACACCAACAAGAAGCGCAATGCGGCGGCGGCTCAAGGTAAATCGGGGAAAGGAAAGTAATTTTATAATGGAGATATAAAATGGTGGTAAAAGAGTTTGAAGGTAAAAACGAACAGGAGGCCATTAATAACGCCATCGAATCTTTGGGATTGAAGCGTGAGGATATTGATGTTGAGGTTGTTGAGTCTAAAAGGGCCGGGTTTCTATTCGGAAGCGGGAAGGTAAGGATCAGGATTCATCTGGATGATGAAAGAGACGGAGAAAACGCAGCCCTGCATCCGGAAAGCGATTTCGAGAGGAAAATAGTCGATTTTCTTTCCGGGCTTTTAGAAAGGGCGGGTTTCTCTGCGGTGGTTCAGATTTCTTTCCGGGAGGAGAAAAAAATCGGTCTCGATATCGAAACGGAAGACTCAGCGATTCTCATCGGCAAGAAAGGGCAGACCCTGGAAGCCCTGCAATTGATAACAAATATTGCGGCCGGCAGGATGGATAATGGAAACGTCCGGGTCATCATCGATACCCAGAACTACCGGAGCAGGCGGGAGAGGAACCTGGTCCGTTTCGCGGAACAGTCAGCCGAGCAGGTGCGGAGGACCGGGGTGCCAAAATTACTGGAAGCCATGAATCCCTTTGAGCGCCGCTTGATTCACACCGCCCTGCGCAATGTGGCCGGCATTGAGACAGCGAGCGAGGGAGATGGGCTTTATAAGAAGATCAAGATTTACACACAGGATTTCGGAAACCGGCGCTAAGGATCTGGATCCAGGGCCTGGATCCGCTCCAGCAAGGTAGGGTGGGTGTAATAGTAAAAGCTGTACCAGGGATGGGGGGTGAGGTTGCTCAAATTGTCCCGGCTCAAAGCCAAAAGGGCTCCGGAAAGGGCCTCAGGGCTTTTAACCGCCTTTACTGCGAAGCGGTCTGCCTCATACTCGTGCCTCCGTGCCCAGGCGGAGAAGAGAGGCTTCAGGAAGAAGATAAAAGGACCGGAGCAGTAGCCGAAGATAACAATCGCCGCCTGGTAGCTGGAAGAAGAAAAACCGAAAGCCTTGAAAAAGGGCTGGAAATCAAGCACCAGGCTTAAGAGTCCCAGCCCGACGAAGGTCCCTGCGATCGACACGAGCATTCTTTTCAGAACATGGCGTCTCTTTTCATGTCCTATCTCATGGGCTAAAACGGCGGCCACCTGCTCGTCTTTCAGGGCCTGAATCAATGTATCAAAAAGAACTATTCTTTTCACTTTTCCCAGACCGGTGAAATAGGCATTGCTGTGCCGTGACCTTTTACTCCCGTCCATGACAAATATGCCCCTGGTCTTAAAGTTCAGGCTTTCGGCCAGGCCCTTGATTCTTTCTCTTAAAGGCCCCTCTTCCAACCGGGTGAATTTATTAAAGAGGGGCGCAATCAGGGTGGGATAGAGAATGGTGAGGACCAGTTGAAAAATAGTGATGAGCGAAAAGGCCCAGATCCACCAGTACTTTCCGGCCGTATCCATGAGCGCAAAGAGGGCATAGAGTAGAGGGGTTATTAGCAGGACGGAGATAAGTAGACCCTTTAGGAGATCGAGCAGAAAGAGCCTGATAGTCATCCTATTGAAGCCGAAACGCTGCTCGATGACAAACTGGGAGTAGAGAGAAAATGGGAGGCTGACCAGGCTGAAGAGCGCTGAAATGGAGTAGATGTAGAGAATGCCCCGGATATAAGACCCGACCCGGAGAAGGCGGAAGAGAAATTCGATTTTTCCAAGCCCCCCGCTTAAGACCATGAAGAGCAGGAAAAGGGAGCTTACCGAGGCGGCCAGGAGACCGAATTTGCCGCTCTTGAGCGTATAATTTACACTTTTCCGGTAAGACTCAGTATCCAGGTATCCGGAAAGCGGTTTGGGGGGTCTTTCCCCGTGATCATGGACATATTTCAAGTTGAGCGCCGTTAAAAGCCTTTCCAGGACAAACTGCAGAGTGAAGAAAGAAACATAGACGATTAAAATCAGGTCTCCGACCTGGCTCATTTGAATATCCCCTCGGAAAATATCATTTCAGGCTTTCCCGGAGTATGGCTACGATCTCCGCATCCAGCCTGGCTATCATGGAAGCGTATTCGGCCACGCTTTCCAGATGGATGAAGCTCTTTAAAAGGGAGTAGCTCTGCAAAGCGTGCCTGCGAATGGCACCTTCTCTGTAATCGGATTCAAAGCTAAGAGCATCGATTCTCTGTTTCAGGGTCAGGGCACCGGCATCGTGTAAAGCCCCGGCAAAAACGAGCTCAAGCACCTTTTCCTGGGCCAATTTCTGCTCTCCGGCCAGGCGAAAGGCTATATAACTGACACGGCTGTGATGATTTGAGAGCAGGGGGCTTATCAGGTCGAGAGTATCGGACAGAGAAACCACCAACTCATAGAGGGATACGGTCAATTCCTTTTGCGAGCCCACAGTTTCCATATGCCTCCTTTAAGACATATTTGAACTTCATTTGAGTGTTTTCCTAATTGAATTACTTTTAACTTAGTGATTCGACAAAAGGTATATATTCTAATAAGAGGATAGTAAAGAACTTTTCCGGGTATTAAGCGGCAATTTAAACGATTAAGATTATCTGCTATAATTTAATCGGCATGAAGCAGGAGAGCCGGGACCTGAATATTTTTCATCCCCAGATCGGAGGCTGGTTCGCCGAGAAGTTCGGATCTCCCACGGAGATCCAGCTTCAAGCCTGGCCGGTCGGCGGAGTAAGGGTCCTCTATATCTCCCCTTTAAAAGCCCTGAACAACGACATCAGGCGGAACCTCCTGGGCCCGCTGGCTGAAATCGAAGCCCTGTTTATCCGGGCCGGCCTTTCCTTCCCACCGATCAGGGCATTGACTCGTAGTGGAGACACGCCGCAGAGTGACCGGCAGCGAATGCTGCGGCATCCCCCGGAAATACTCATTACCACTGTGGCTACCAGCTCCCTGGAGCTGGGCATCGATATCGGAGACCTGGATGAGGTGGTCCTGATCCAGACTCCCTTCTCCGTTTCCTCGGGGCTGCATCTATCCCACCCACGGCAGGGATTTTTTTAACGCCACCATTATGGCCAGAAGCATCATCTATCAGGATATCGAGGAGGCCAGGCCGGTTATCTGCCCCCTGGATGTTCTTTCCCCGGGACCGCGGAATGGGATCTCGATGAACTATACTACTTTTTGAAATCCAGCTATCCCTACCACAAGCTCTCCCGGAAAAGCTTCGACCTGGTTGTGGAAATGCTGGCCGGAAGGTATTCCGGGACCCGGATCAGGGAGCTAAAGCCCCGGGTCTCGGTAGACCGGCTGGACAACACGATCCGCGGAAAGGAGGGCGCGCTTACCCTGCTCTATCATTCCGGGGGGACCATCCCGGACCGGGGCTATTTCGCCCTGCGCCTTAAAGGTTCGCAAGCCAGGATCGGTGAGCTGGATGAGGAGTTTGTCTGGGAAAGAAAGGTGGGCGACACCTTCGGCCTGGGAACCCAGACCTGGAAGATCGCCGCTATCGACCACCAGAAAGTACTGGTGATCCCCTGGAGCGGGCCGGTTAATTCGAGTCCCTTCTGGAAAGCGGAGAAGGGCAACCGGGACTTCCGCTTCTGCGCCAGGCTCGGTCTCTTTCTCGAGCGCTGGAACGATAAGCTGGATACGCCTGAGTTTCAGGATTGCCTTGAGAAAGAGCACTTCATGGAAAGACCGGCGGCGGATGAATTGATCGGCTTTCTTAGAAGGCAGAAGGATTTGACCGGAGCCGATCTGCCTCACCGCCATCACATCCTGATCGAGCATTCCAGCGGACCGGAAAGGCTTTCCGATACCGGGAGGCTTATCATTCACACCCTCTGGGGCGGCAGGCTAAACCAGCCCTTCGCTTTAGCCCTTTCTGCGGCCGGGGAGCTGCTCTCTTTTGTTGATCCTGAGAAACTGGAAAGCCTGTTGCGCCGGAAACTCGAAAAAACAGGTTTTTTTGGCGCCCGCTTTCGGGAGAATGCGGGTAGGTCTCTCCTCCTTCCCCGCTCCGGTTTCAATAAACGGATGCCCCTCTGGTTTACCAGGGCGCGCGCCAAGAAGCTGCTGGACGCGGTCTTTCATTATGAGGACTTCCCGATTCTGGTGGAAACCTGGAGAACCTGCCTTCAGGATGAGTTCGATCTGGAGTCCCTGAAGTCCCTGCTTGAAGAGCTGGAAAGGGGCGAGATCAGGTATTCTGAAGTGAATACCGCCTCCCCTTCCCCCTTTGCCGAAAACCTTGTCTGGCGGCAGACCAACCAGTTGATGTATGAGGGTGACACTCCTTCTGCGGGTAAGGTCTCTGGCTTGAGCGAAGATATCTTGAAGGAAGTGCTCTTTTCTCACCGCCTCAGGCCCAGGCTCGCTCCGGAGCTGGTCTCTGAGTTTGAGAAAAAACTGAGACGGACCGCTCCCGGCTACTCGCCGCAGCCCGATGAGATCCTGGACTGGGTCAAGGAGCGCATCCTTATTCCCCATGCCGAATGGGAGGGGCTGCTCGAAGCGGTAGAGCGGGATCGTGGGCTTCCCCGGGCTGAGCTCCCCGGGCTGGTTATTGCCAGGCTGGCCGGGCTCAGGCTACCGGGCAGCGGCAGCACCGCGGTTGCGGCCCTGGAGACGGTAGCCCGGATTCTGAAGGCACTCGATCTGCAGCTCGAAGAGGCCGGGCTTTTCCCAATGACCGAAACAGGTCCATTTCCGCAAAAGCTTTTGCCGGATGGAAGTCCGGATGATTACTTGACCCCTTTGCTCTCCGAATGGCTTCGCTTCTACGGGCCGGTTCCGGTTGATTTTATCAGGAAGACTTTCGGGATTTCTCAAGAATCTCTTGATGAGGTCCTGGCGGGCCTCTTAGAAGACCGGGTGATCGTATTCGATCAATTGATCAGGGGTGAAACCGGTTTTCAGGTTTGCGACACTGAAAATCTCGAGGCTCTTCTGCGCCTTCAACGCAGGGAAGCGGTTCCTTCCTTTAAAACCCTGCCTGCGGATAATCTTCGGCTTTTCCTGGCCTCGGTTCAGGGGCTTACCGAGCCGGAAGGGCTTACCAAGCCGGGGAAATCACCGGAAAACCTGCAGAACGTGCTTGAAAGGCTATTCGGTTACTCGGCCCGGGCGGAAACCTGGCAAACCGAGATTTTTCCGGCCCGGCTTCCTGATTATAATGGGTCCTGGCTTGATAATCTATTGCGCCAGAGTGAGCTTGAGTGGTTCGGCCTGGGAAGAGAAAGGCTCAGCTTTTGCTTTACCTCCGATTATGAGCTATTCCGAGAGAATGGCGGAGCCGGGCCGGAGCCGAAAGAGAGCCTGGATCTTCTGCCGGATAGGCGGGGAAAGTTCAGTTTCCGGGACATCCTTGAACACACGGGCGGCAACCCCTCGGATTTAAGCAAAGACCTGTGGAAAGAGGTCTGGGGGGGCAATATCAGTTGTGACTCTTTCACGGCAGTCCGCAGGGGAATCCTGAATCGATTCAGAGCGCGTGAGGCGGAGAGGGCGGCAGAGACCGGCCGCTCATTGCGAGGAATCGGCCGGCGGGGTATGCGCAGAAGAGGATTTAATCGCTGGAAGGCGGACCGTCCTTTTTACGGAAACTGGTATTCTCTCGAGCCCGGACCGGATGAGCCCGATGCCCTGGAAGAAGAGGAGCTAATAAAGGACCGGGTCCGGCAGCTTCTCAGGCGCTACGGGATTCTCTTCAGGGAGCTACTGGATAACGAGCTTCCGATTCTGAAGTGGGCCGGAGTTTTTCGCAGCCTGCGTATCATGGAGCTCTCCGGTGAAATCCTGAGCGGTCATTTTTTTCAGTGAATTCCGGGCCTCCAGTTTATCTCGCCCGCCGGTTTCAGGTTCTTGAAAAAGGGACTTCCGGAAAACGCCGTCTACTGGATATGCGCGACGGACCCGGCTTCCCTCTGCGGAATCGAGCTTAAGAGTCTCTCGGCCGGGCTTCCGCCCAGGCTTCCTTCGAACCACATTGTTTTCCGTGGGACCAGGGTGGTCCTGGTATCGAGGCGCCGCGGAAAAGATCTCGAGTTCCTCGTGCCTCCGGAGCATGAATCTATGCCAGAGTCTCTTAAGCTCTTTACTGTCCATATGGACAGGGACTATAATCCCTGGAAGGCGGTCCGTACGGAAACGATCAATAATGAGCCAGCCTCTGAGAGCCCCTATAAAGAGGCATTAATCAAGTTTGGGTTTCAGGAAGATTACAAGTCCCTGATCCTGCGGGCTCGCTTCTGAGTGAGTAAGAAACACTTTGCCCGAATTTCAGGGTTGATGCTATGTTGATGAAAGAAATCCTCTGCTTTGGTGATTCCAATACATGGGGTTGGAATCCGAAAACCCAGGAAAGATACCCGAAGAAGGAGAGATGGACCGGAATCCTGCAGGAACGCCTGGGGGATGAATACCATGTCATTGAAGAGGGCCTGTGCGGACGAACGACAGTCTGTGATGACCCGATAGAGGGCTTTAAAAGCGGGAAAAAATATCTTATACCCTGCCTGGAAACGAATAAGCCCCTGGACCTGGTCATCATCATGCTCGGGACCAATGACCTGAAAAAGCGCTTTTCCCTGAGCGCCTTCGATATTGCCCTGGGGGCCGGCGTACTGGTCGATATAACGATGAGGAGCAGTACCGGTCGGATGGAGAAAGCTCCGCAGGTACTTCTGGTCGCTCCTACTCCCCTGGGAAGGATTTTCGAATGGCCGGAGATGTTCGAGGGCGGATTGGAAAAGTCGAAACTGTTTTTCAAGCATTTCCGGGACATTGCGGTCAATTACGGCTGTGAGTTTTTCGATGCCGGCAAGGTTATTCAGTCAAGCCTGGTGGATGGGGTCCATCTTGATCCGGAGGCGCATCGGGCGCTCGGGGAGGCCCTGGCAGCCCTGGTAAAAAGCTTTTCCCCGGCCGAGCAAGAAGGAGGAAGCCTGTGAAGGTCAGCGGTTCACCGTATTTAAAAGAAAGAAAAGGTCTGCTCAAGCAGATTATTGAAAAGCTCTCCTCAGAGTTTTCCTATGTCTCGATCTTAGCCACCGATGTCTCCGGCAAGCGCTACCAGGTGCAAAAGAACGGGACATCTTTGCTGGACAGCGGCTGGGGTGAGCGCGGTATTGTGGTGCGGGTGCATGACGGCCTCAATTATACGGAGTATTTCTTCAATGATCTTCCACCCCAGGGCGGCGAGGAAATGCTTGAGGAAATCCGCCGCCGTCTTAAAGACGCTCAAGCTTCTCTTAAAAATCTGCCCGTGGGGGTAAACAGCTACCCGGTAGCCGGGGAAGAGCGGATAAGAAAATCCTGGTTCGGGGAGGTGGAAATCCTTCCGGAGAAAGTCAGCCCGGAAGAAAAGATACAGATACTCTTCCGTTTAAAGGAACGGGCCTTGAGCCTTTCTTCCTTTCTGGTCGATGTTCGAGTCGTCTATGAGGAGGTGCAGGTTGCAAAGATCTTTTTATCAGCCGCAAAGGAGCTGGAGCAGTCCTATATCTGGAGCCAGGCCTATCTTATTCCGATCCTGCGCAAGGACAATCGGACCTGGTATTTCTTCAAATCTTTTTCGGGGTTGAAAGGGGTGGAAATAATTGCCGAGCTGGAATCCGCGCTGGAGGATGCAATTCGAGGCGGAGAACTTCTTCTTGAAGCGGACCGGGTCGAGCCGGGAAAATACGAAGTTATTTGCTCACCCGATATAGCCGGCCTGATCGCCCATGAAGCCTTCGGGCACGGGGTGGAAATGGATATGTTTGTGAAAAACAGGGCCAGAGCGGTGGAATACCTGAACAAGCAGGTCGCCTCTCCGCTGGTTACAATGCATGACGGCGCCCGGGCGGCCGAGCACGTTTCTTCCTATCTTTTCGATGATGAAGGCACATTGGGCACGGATACGGTGATTATAGAGAATGGAATTTTAAAAGGAGGGATCTCCGACCTTCTTTCTTCCCTGAGGCTCGGGACTCATCCTACCGGGAACGGGAAGCGGGAATCTTTTGAGCGTAAGGCCTATGCCCGCATGACCAATACCTTTTTTGCCCCGGGAGAGGATACGCTGGAGGAGATGATCGCCTCGATCAGGCACGGGTATCTTTTGGAGCGGTATCAGAGCGGCATGGAGGACCCGAAAAATTGGGGGATCCAGTGCGTCATTCTCTATGGCCGGGAGATTAAGGACGGGCGTTTGACCGGGAAGATTATCTCTCCTATCATTATGACCGGCTATGTGCCGGAGCTCTTGAAATCGATAACCATGGTTTCCGGGGACATGTCTTTAAGCGGGAGCGGGATGTGCGGTAAGGGGCATAAAGAGTATGTCAAGACCTCTTCAGGGGGTCCCTATTTAAAAGCGGTGGCGAGGTTAGGCTGATGGTTGAAATATTAAAAGAAATTCTCGATAAAACCGAAGGCGCGGACGCATGGAAAATAATAGACCAGGAAACCGAAGGGCGGGAGCTTTTTTTCGTGCGCAGGAGTCTTGATATGAGCCGGGCCGGGAAGGTGCGCCGCATCTCGGTTACCGTATATCACGATTTTCAGGAGGGAGGACGGCGGTACCGGGGCTCCGTGACCGCCCGGATCCAGCCGACTCATACCAGGGAAGAGGTTAAAAGGATCGTCAAGGAGAGCGTCTTTGCCGCCGGGTTCGTGAAAAATGAGTACTATCCTCTGCCGGAGCCGGCCGGGGAGCGTGGGGCCGGATTTCAGAAAGGCTCTCAAAGCGCAAAGATACCGGTGAGTCTCTTTTCTTCCCGCCCCCTCGGGGACTGGCTTGAGCCTTTGACGGAGGAGGTATTCAAGGAGGACACCGGCGGTACGGGGGGGATCAATTCCGCCGAGCTATTTTTGAATGAAGTCAGGACGAGAATCCTTAACTCCTCCGGGGTGGATGGGCAATATAGCTCATATAAAGGGCTGCTTGAGCTGATTACCGAATGGAAGGGCGAGCGTGAGGATGTGGAGCTTTACAAGGAGATTCTGTTTTCGGACTTCTTGCCGAAGCTGATTTCCGAAGAGGTGAAAAAGCAGCTTTCCTTAAGCCGGGACCGTTCTCTGGCCGGGCCCACACCCTCGCTGAAGAGCTCTACGGTGCTCTTAACGGGAGATCCGGTCAGTGAGTTTTTTCAATACTATCTCTCCCAGTCTTCGGCGAAGAGCGTCTATGAGCAGCTTTCCACCCTGAAGCCTGGTGAGCCGGTGCAGGGGGACAATATAAAAGGAGATGCGCTCAGCCTCAAGCTTCTCCCTTATCTTCCCAACTCGCCTCTCTCCGCCCCCTATGATGAGGACGGATTTTCGCTTCTGCCCGTTTCAATCATTGAAGAGGGTGTTTTGAAGCGCTACTGGGGACCGATCAGGTTCACCCATTACCTGGGCTCAGAACCGACCGGCAATCTTAAAAATGTTACCGTGCTGCCTGGTGACCGGCCCGCTTCCGAGCTGCGGGCTGGCTCAGGCCTTGAAGTGGTAAGCTTTTCAGACTTTCAATGCGATCCTATAACCGGCGATTTCGGCGGGGAAATAAGGCTCGGCTATTGCACGGATCGTAAAGACAGGCTTCCGGTCACCGGCGGGTCCGTCTCGGGCAATGTCAGGGACATTCAACAGGAGCTCTACTTCTCCCGGGAGGTGCAGAGCGCCGCTTCTTTCTCCGGTCCCGAAACAATCCGCCTATCGAATGTCCGGGTGACCGGGGCCGGCTAAGCTCAATTAAAACGGATCCTGATCTCATCCTGAAGCTCTACCTTAATTCCCGGATTATCTTTGATCAGCTCCTTGGTCTCCTCCAGGGTTTCTGGCTCGCTGGCGATCAGTTTCTTGAAAGCTTCCTCGTCCTCCAGGAGCTTAGCAAAATCCATTTCCAGGATCGTCACCCGGGAACCGTCCCGGTAGGAGGCGTTGGTATCGACTATCGAGCCATTTACTTCGATGGCGATCCTGATCAACATATCCTGGTACAGGCCTTTAAGCATATCCATCATACCCGGGTCTTCTTCCCCGCCGTATTCCTCCTCACCCGGCTCTTCTTCATACTCCTCATCTTCGGGGGGGTTTATTACGATGAGAGTGGCAGGGTTTCCTTTACTGAACCGGAAGGTGATGAACTCCTCCACGGCTCCCTCTTCCGGGCCCCCGGTTTGCGGCAGGTTTTCACCCGGGTTCTGGTTTATTCTGACCTGGTTGATGTCCTTAAAACTGTAGACTGCCTTAAACCCGTTTCCCTTTTCTGTGCTCAATTTCTCGGCCGAGACGAGCTTTACCCCTTCACCCATGACCTGGGCTTTCTCTAAAAGCTCATCTTCTTTCAGGAAATCCGGCTCTTCGGCAGGTTCCCCGGACCCCCCACCCATATCTGCCATTATCTCTATGAAGCTGTTGCTGATGATCACCGTTTCCTCGATGGTGCCGCTCCCGTCCCGGTTCAGACGGATGAGAGTGATTGTTTCGATACAGCCCATGAGGGCCGCTGCCAAAAGGGCAAGCAAACATCACTTCAAAATAGATTTCATGACTCCTCCTATTCTTAGCAATCTATGATTTATAGCAGTTTATTTAGAATTATAATAGTCATATTTGGTTTTTCCAGCACTTTTCTACCCCGCCCGGAACGCCTTCCCAGTGGAGGTCCTTCCCGCCTCCGGATACCTCTTGGCGCGGTGGATGAGGAGATCGAACGTCTGAAGCCGGCTGGTAGAAGTGGGCGGCTATATCCCCTGTCAGGATCACCGGAGCGCTCCGTACGCCAAATGGGAAAACGTGCAGCACTACTGCGAGAGAAGGCGCGCTATGTTCGACTGGGGCAGCCGGTTGATACCGGGGTAAATATCGAATCCTGTGTCGAAACTCATGATAATTGATATACGATTCCGTTCTATGATAGCGATATGAAGCGCATCCCGTGCTGAAAGCTGGTCGTAGCTCATGAGTATATCTTTGGCCCGTTCGACATCGCGAAGCTCAATGGTAAAAACCTCGTCTATTATTCCGAGAAGCGCTTCAAATGCGGGTTGAACTGCGTCTCTACGATTGATCGCCACGTATCGATGTAGAATTTCCTGAAACACTTCGGCGTCTGAGACCAGTCGTTTCCCTCCCGTAATAATTTGTTCAAGTAGACGTTGCGCATCTTGTTTGTGAGGATGAGCGGCCCCAACGAGGTACATAGGTATGTTGGAATCAACAAAGACCAAGATTATTTATATCCACTCTCTATTTCAGCGAGCATCTGCTCAATTTCTCCGGTAGGAAAGGTATGTCTGGAAGCTGCACGGACAACCGAGATCTTCTTTTCGGCCTTCTCAACCGGCTTTCGACGCCTCGCTTCTCGAAGTGCCTGCCTGACCCATTCAGATATAGTCAGGTGTTGCCGCAGAGCTAGATTTTTTATCTGACGCATCTCTTCATCGTCAATAACGACCTGAAGTCTTTTACTCATACTATGAGTATAAATTACTCACACTAGTGAGTCAAGAGATTTGCGTGCTGTGGCTAATATATTCTTTCTTGAGGGATTATAAAAAAATCGATCCGTGAACTCCCACCCAAAAAGAGAGATAAACACTCTTGGTTTTGTTTCTGTCATCTCAAGCACCTCCTTTTGTGATTAATACTACTAAAGCGTAAATTATAATCAAAATTGCTATAGAATAGCAATAATTCACCAGCTATTAAATATACACTTTTTGGCACATCAATCAATAAAA
>CAZERV010000003.1:0-49207 GCA_964514815.1 uncultured Spirochaetaceae bacterium
ATCATACCACCTGGACTTGAAATGTCCACCGAAGATTTTAATTAATGCTCTTGATCAAGTTTTAGGCTCGGTGAATGGTTTTCGAAAACGGAGCTCTTCAAATAAGGATTATTTACACTTTATTACCGCATATTTTTCCCATTGCGACTAAAGCCGCAATGGACTAAAATGTTGCCCAAAAAACAAGATTTATAAGGGTTATTAGCATAAGGGTTGATACCGGCGTTTTTGTCTTTGCAAGCAGGAAATAGCTTAAAACCCTCTTTCCACCGGTCGATCATTACACCCGATTGTCCAGGCCTGGCGCAGACCCAGGCTTATCAATGTGGCTTTAGTTTCTGATACCAGGCTTGAACGTTCTTGCTGTATCCATAACACATACTGAAGGAACGGCGGGTTTGATACGCCGGTTTCGATAACAGCGCCTGGCCCTTCGCCTGTGAGGTGGCCGGGGCTGGTAAGGGACCCTGGGGCTAGGGCAATCGCATCTAAATTCCACCGAGTATTTGGAGAAGGTAGTCGTTATCCCAGCCCGCTTTCTTCCGTTTGGCACTGGTGCCGATCTTGGACAGCTTGTCGTTCTTCAGGAAGTTGATGGCGATGTGCCGCAGCATCCCGAAGTTCTCGGCGGCGTGGCCTTTGCGTATCCTGCTTTCGTCTTCCCGGAATGCGATGTCCAGCACCCAGTGCAGTGAGTTTTCGATTCCCCAGTGTTGTCTCACTGCACGACCAAACTGCTCGGCGTTGCAGCCAAGACTGCTGATGAAGTGCCGCGTTTCTACCGTCTTTTCCCCGTCTACGATCCGGTGGGATCTCACCATGCCAATCGTCCTCAGGCCTGCCCACTGCTGCCTCTGCTCCAGCCAATCCAGATCAGAGACAGTCCAGTATTCCCGGGTCTCAATACGGCCATGATCTTTGTCGAACGTTCTGTAGTAGTCATAGTCGGTGTCCCTGAAATCGTGCTCTTCCGCGTCTTCGAAAAACAGCTCTACATCTTCCCGCAGGGTGCCCTGATTGCCTTTCAACGCAAGGACATAGTCGGCTCCTTTGGCCTGAATCATCTCCGCGATCGCTCTCTGACATCCCATGGCATCGATCGTGATGATGCAGTTCTGTATCTCCAGCACGGACAGGAGTTCGGGTATTGCCGTAATCTCGTTCGATTTCTCATCGACTTTCACCTGCCCAAGGACGATCCTGTTCTCACTCGCCCACGCACTCACCACATGAATGGCCGACTTGCCATTCGTTCTGTCAAAGGAATGGCGGGCCGTTTTCCCGTCCAGTGCTATCACTTCGCCACTGATTGCCTTCGCTATCGTTCGTATCCACCTAAGAAAACACTCCTTGAACTGCTGCGGATCGATCACAGAGAATACACGCCCAAAGGTGTCATGTGATGCTATGCCGTGGGGCAGTTCCAGGAATCCTTTCAGCCACTCGTGTTTTATCTTCCCATATTCCTCAACCTCGACAAACGTGTCCGCACCGGCGATGACCGCAGCTACCGCGATGAATAGGATATCCACCAGCTTATGTCGCTTGGTTCGATCCATACGCGGGTCTTGCATGTCAGCGAAATGATGCCAAAACGCACCTTCCTTGTCCATTTGCTATTCCCTCCCAAAAGAATGATCTGGGAGGAGCATTTCATAGACGAAGAATAAAATCTAGATGTATACAAAAGTATACATCTCCGCCATATTCGTCGCCTCTCACCCGGAATTTAGATGCGATTGCCCTATATATTCCTTCCCCAGCCCTTTAATAAGATTCCTGATCTCAATAATCTGCTTGGGATCCAGACCAATAGTAGGTTCGTTCAGAATCAGCACCGGGGGATCGCCAACCAACGCCTGAGCCAGACTTACCCGCTGTTGGTATCCTTTAGAGAGGTTCTTGATCAATCGTCTGCCCACATCACCGATTTTAAGCAGATCCATGATCTTATCCATATTCTTTTTCCTGGTAGAGCGTTCAACCTTTTTTATATCGCCCACAAAACTCAGATACTCCCGGACTGTCATATCTCCATACAGGGGAGGCGATTCAGGTAAATAGCCTATTCTTTTCTTTACCTCTTCCGGCTGTTCCAATATATCGAGCCCGTCGACTTTTACTGAGCCCCCCGGTTGCCGAGATATATCCGGTAATTATATTCATGGTGGTAGATTTTCCGGCGCCGTTCGGCCCCAGAAATCCTAAAACCTCACCCCTTTTAACTGTGAAATTCAACTGATCTACTGCCACATGCCGGCCGTACCGCTTTGATACGTTTTCAAGGTGAATCATTTTTTGCCTCTTACTTCTAAAGGCGATAGCTTTCTAATATTCAAAAACACTGTCAAGCCCTATCTTGAAACCTGAAAGCAGGGGAGATTCGAGAGTATCATTAACCAGATAGGTATGGTGAAGGGAAAACTCCCTACCTTTCAGAGAGTATATCTCAACTCTCCTTTCACCAGGGTCTACAATCCAATATTCCCTTACTCCAAATTTTGCATAGAGCTTTTTCTTCTTAACCAGGTCTCGATCCGCTGTTGCTTCGGAAAGTATCTCTACAATAAGATCCGGCGCGCCCCGGATGTTCTTCTCGCCAATTATCTTTAACCTGGCGGTTGAGATAAACAAAATATCGGGCTGAAAGACATTCCCGTCGTCAAGGCAAACATCACACGGGGCATCAAATACTCTGCCAGTTCTCTTATCCCGAACGAATTTTTCCAATTCATATTCGATATTTTTTGATATCCACTGGTGATAGGGGACGGGTGCTGGGATCATTAGTAATTCTCCCTCAATAAGTTCGTATCTTTCATCTTCCGGCGTTTTGAGATAATCCTGGTAGGTATATTTCTTCTTTTCAACCGATGGAGTTCCCATAATGATCCTCCCTTTTCCCGGTATTCAGAATTTATTATTTTTCTATTTGTATCAAGTCCTTCTTGATTAAATGGCCATTATATCTGAAGATAGACGAATTTCTATATCTTATCTACAGGCTTGAAAATCTGGGGGCTTATTCCATCCAGGATGCGCTTTCCATAATATTTTCTCCGCGCGATCTTAGAGCGGTCGGTTTGCTTAATAAACTGGCCAAATCTAAAACTCTCTCGGATGAAAAAGAGGTGATTCAAGCCCTTGGTGTATCACGGTCTCAAGTTTCAGCAGATAATCTTTTAAAGAAACTGGATCGTTTCTGCTTTCTCGTAGCAAGAGCCCTTAAGAAAAGAATTGGCTTCTTTGTAATTCTTTTAAAAGGAGATGAGATCGACATGTCAATGCCGGTTGGCAGATATACACCCCGGATGCTCAATGTCCCGGGAATTACACATTCCCTCTTTCCCTTATCTCCCACAAGGGTGATTGGATTGAAGGGAGGAAGTCCAGATTTCAGAAATGGCAAAGACTCAGGATAATTCGAATGATTTGATCATCATTCTTTATAACCCCACAGAAAAAGAATCAAAAGGACAGCTCCTTGTTCATGAAAATCCAAGAGAGGTGTTTACCGCAAACCTGAATGAAGAGAGAGAAGAGAAGCAGCCGGTTGAGGAAGGAGGGATAATAAACATGAGCCTCGGTCCTAAGAAAATATCTGCCTTGAGGTTAAGTTTTGAAAGATCGAGTTTAGAAAAATTTAACAAGCTGACTGAGGAATTTCCTGAACAGGCTGAAGATTTAGAACATGAAATACCGGAATTAGAAGATTTTATCGGGTTGCAAATGGAACCTTCGGTAATACCGGAAGAGGTAGCGTTTGAAAAAAGGGAAGCGGAAATCTATCGCCTTTTTTTTTGAAGATCATGTTGATTGGACAGACCCAGCACAGTGCTTATCTGATCCGCAAGATCATCATTTTCTCAAAAGCTTTTGGTTAATAGCCTCAGGATCAAATTCTTCAGGATCAAAATCTCCGACCCAGTCAATAAGGTCCTTATAGCGGCGACTGCCTGGATCCTCTAAGGCCCGTAAAATATTTTCATATCCCCATATGCCTCCACAATCCTCGGGTGGGCAGGCTCTTTTCCCCTTCAGGCATTTTACCTTATCCCATTCGCCTTTCTTGAAGTCTGTAAGGGGTAAAATCTTCTCCACGGTTACCTGATGCTCCCAGCTATCGCCGAAATCATACTCATAGGTGAATTTTAGTTTCTCTTTCCCGGTTGTTTCCCCCAGGGTTACCGTCGCTTCATCTATAAATTCTATCCAGCTATTGGGGTCCGGTTCTGCATAGAATATGCCATTTATTTTGAAACTATGCAGATGACAATCTTTCCAGCCCAAAGCTGTCTGGAAAATATCGTGCAGATCTTTTAGGGTAGTATTTTCAGGAACCTGGAGTCTGCGCCATATAGGAGGCCTTATTCCCTTAAGTGAGATTCTCAGGACATAGATAGCAGATGGTTTTCCTTTTCGTAGCAAGGTTGGACCGGGTTTTAATTTATGTTTTGTGCTATCTTCAATTTCATCCAGATTTTCGATAATAAACTTTTCCAGATCGTCCAGCAGGCTGTACACCCGGGCAGCTTCTTCAGGGGGTATATTTTCGTTCTCATTCAACATGGCCAGAATCGTGCTAATTTTTGCAGAAGCTTGCCCGGCAGCTATTAACTTATCTCCCGGAAAATCTTGTAAGTCTACTCCCTTGAGATCCATATCTCTCATCCATTTCAGATGCCAATCAAAGGTTTTAAGTCCTTTTTCTCTCAGCTTGCCGCCTTCCTGATCGGCAAAAAAATTATATCCCTTTTTAACATCTTTCCATAAGGTGTCGATAAAGCGATAAAATGCCTGTTCCTGCTTTTGATTGTAGAAGTTTATATGCTGGCCGGAAAAACATCGTTCAAGAACAGATTCCAGGCTATCTCCCCGGTGAAACATCTCATCTCGCATATATGCTTCGATATCTTCTCCTGAAAGGGACAGTCCGATATCGTCGAGAATGTCCTCCAGAGAATGATCAACTCCCGTCATGGGGCCTGGCTCCCATGAAGAGATGTACGCTTCTTCCAGGTCTTCAACACTCCGCCAGAGGTTGGTTTCACCACCGAACCTTTGAAATCCTAAAAAATCTGTTTTTTCTAAAAAGCCGCCCAGGTGCAGGGCCGGATTTTCTAAAAACTCCTTCCCGGCGAAATAGAAGGCATAAGCGATCTGTTCTTCTATTTCAGCGGGAAGATCTAAGGCATCAAAAGCTATATCAAAGCCCTCTTCAAGTTGCTGAGTCCATATCTTCTCCGCTTCCGGATTCTCATTTCTCTTATCCAGGCTTATATGTTCAATTGAAAATAGGCCTTTCCTCCAGCTCTGTACGGTAAGTATAAGCCCATCCCCTTCCCGGAAATTGAAATCTTCATAGACTTCCTTCATAGAAAAGGCAGTTATCGTTACTTTTGATTCAGGGTTTTCCTCCTGGACAGCCTTTTTATTGTCTTCACTGTCAGTTAAAAGAATAGTCGGTAAATTCTCTATACCAAAGAGAGTGAAATAGATATAAATATCCTTAATCTTTCTCTCTATTTTTATTTTACTTATTTCCCTGCCGTCAGGTGCAATAAGCCGGCAATCCCAGGGAAGTATCTCCTTAGAATAAAAAGGAATAAACCGGTGACCTGGAATGAGAATATCTGAATCGATCTCTTCGCGGGTTGGGGAAATCATGAATTTGGCACCGGAAAAATATGCCTGGCGGGGAGTATACCCGTAAACTTCATCTGAAAAAATCTGAGTATTATCTTCCAGTACAGAATGGGCCTCTTTTTCAGTCTTTGGGGTAATCTTGAAGCCTTGTGAATCAAGGTGCTCCCATACCTCTTCAATGCCAAATGAGCTTTTTCTTTTTAGAATAAAATTATCTATCGCCTGTTCAACAGATATTGACTTAGAGATGATTGTCCCCATCCTTAATGTCTCTATTATTTTTTACTTCCAAACCCGGGTTATTGTCAAGATAGTTGCCGTAGTTTTGAGCCACCGGCCGGACACTTGAATAAACCGGCCCTCAAAAATATAGTATGCCGTATGCAGGTTATCGATATAGTGTTGGGTGAGTGCTTCGTATGCACAACGAGCTGACTCTTCGCTCGGATGAGGTGTGCTGATCGCCACAGTCAAGGTTCGTTCAGCTTCAGTAGTGCTGCTCACATTTGCTGGATTCTTACTGGCAACCGGCGATGTTTTCGGGTATTATTACTTTAAGTCTCTGACGGGTGGTGGTACAAAGTGCATAGCAAGAAACGGAAAGCTACGGATATCAAAAAAGATATACTCGCTGCTATTGAGGGAGCTTTCCCTGATGACATTGTTGAGATGTCCATCAGCTTTGATGAGAGTTATCTTCGGGAAAGCTATCCAGGTCTCAAGATGAAGTTGTCCCGAATCGAAGGTGCTGAACTGAGTTATGAGCGAGATGCTGCAGGAGGACCTCGGTGGGAGGAGTACTCCGATCCCGAGGAAGATCCACCAGACTGGAGTGAACAGGCTTCTTCGTACCACCTGTTTTTTGTGGGCCTGACAGAAGAGAGGTTCCAGTACATTATCGAGAGTGAAGTGCCTGATGAATATGACAACATGCAGAAGGTCGAAGGAATCGGCTTTATAGGATGCACAGTAGCAATCTCTCTGATTGCTCCTTATGCTCTTATCAAGTTGAGAAGCTTTGAACGACTCGAGGATGGGAGTGAAACGTGTCCCAGGCTTGAAAGCAGGAGAGGAAGCTTTAGTAGGAAAAGAACCCACTGGTAAGGGCATCACAATACGAGATGCTTTCTTTTTCCGGAGCCTGTAGCTTCCTGTTACCAATTTCTACGTCACCTCGTAGTCGGAGTGTACCCCTTTCTGCTCTCCTGTTAAAGTCCTCGCCCACTCACCAAAGACAGGCACCTGGTTCTCCTGCACGAAAGGGATTTTTCCGAGTACTACCTGGGGGCGGGGATCCCGGCTGAGATGACCTTGAGCGAGGTAAAGGAGATAGATGCGGGCACCAAATTCTCAAAGAAGTATTCCAGCGAGAAAGTTCCGACTCTTGAGCAAGCAATTGACTGCATCCAGGGCTTTCGGGCAAACCTCTGCATTGAATTCAAGGTAACAGAGGACAACGATCCGGCGGAAATCGCCGAGATCGCCCACAGGATACTGGATGGAAAGAGCTTTTGGGGCAGGTTCGTGGTCAACTCCTCCAAGAAGGAGATGGATCGTAGATATCGGATTCTCCCAGACCTCAGCCTCCGGGCCGATGGGGTCGAGTATCGCTATCGGGAGATCACGGAGAATGTTCTCTATGAGTTTCACAGGAACTGTTTGAGCGTCTGGGTCTACACTGTTGATGAGCCTAAAGAGATAAAAAGGATGGTCGATCTGGGGGTGGACGGCATCCTCTCCAATTACCCCGATATTATCATGGAGCTGATGATAGGCAGTTCCCCGGAAGACATTCGCCTGAGAGGCGAATTCTAGGAGAAAATATGAAATTCCTTGTTTCCAGCTACCTGTTCGTCAATGAAAAATTAAATGCAAAGCAGTTAAAATCGATCAAAGCTTCCGGATTTTCAAACATTGAAATCTTTTGCTATAGAGAACACTTCGACTGGGATGATCGGGCGCAATACACCGGTATACAACAGACCGCTAAAGAATTGGGTATTGAGATATATTCCTTATCATGCCCCCTGGGATAAAGAAGACAGTCTGCTCGTGAGCTTGGGATTGAAATTGTCATTGAGAATACGCCTCCCGCTGCTTTAGGCGCAAATGCGTTTGAGTTGGCCCATTTGTTCGAGACATTAAAAGATTACCGCGTTTCCTTCTGTCTGGATACCGGGAGAAGGAAAGATCAATTGGAAAGAACTGATGATTAGCTTAAAAAAAGAATTTCCTTATTGGGCCGAGGATACAGCCTGCACCTTAGAGATCGAAGTCTTTCCCGGCGAGGAAAGAATGAGGGAATTGAAAGCCTGGTGGGAAGAAATATGGAATGAAAGTGATTAAACCGAATGGTTTTCGGGACTCCCCAATAAAGTTTGAAATTCCTGAGGATGAAGGAAAGAGGAAGCTCAATCTGAACAGGAACAAACAATGTAGAAATCGCTGCACTCGCCGCTCCTCGCCCCCAACTGCTGATTTCAGTGGGCATTGACTTTACCAAGAATACTCATCTGGTAGAGTTTCCCTATCTTCAAAAAATATATAGCTTGTTTGGAAAGACCAGCCTGATTGAGAATGTACATTTGAGAAATGGAAAGCACGACTATGGCCCAATCAAACGAACTGCCATGTATCAATTCATCGCCAGGCACTTCAGTCTGCCATTAACTGAGGACGCCTATCCACCACAAATAAGCGGGCAAGAAAGCGTGGTTGTTTTTTCTGAAAAAGAGTTACGGATTTTCAGAGAGAATGATCATGATAGATTCTTTAGGCCGATGCATGAGGTCCTTGAAAAGGAGCTATTGATCAAATAGTATCAACGCCGCTCCCTGAGCTAACCTGAGCTGGGACAGGTAGGTTTAAGGGTTTTTCCTTTGTTCCTATGAGCCGGCATTTCAGCGACTCGTTTTGTATTGGCCGTGACCCATATTTTCTGCATAGGCTGGTTCATTGTAAAAAACGAGAAATTTTAATGTTTTACTTCAAAAAAATCTCTGTTAAGAGCATTCAACTTGGGAGTAAAATTGGGATTTACTTAGGTCTGGAATTTAGGCGGCATGTTCAACCAGGCATCGGTAACATGACTTGGATAAATCACTGCCGGTCTACAGGAAAAATCGACGAAAAACTGGTGTGCCCACCTCTCTTTCGGATCAAAGGCCCTGGTTAGGGCGTTTATCACCAGGGCCGGTCGGTCGGCCAGATCCAGGGTATTAACATTCATGATTGCTCCTTTTTATTGTCCGGCCCGGATTCTAAGAGATTAACCTCCCTGATCCGACCTGTCCTGACAGAGACCTTTAAGGTTTTTATCTCAAAGCCTGAAAGATTTACTTTCAGCTTTTTTCCCAAAGCAGGCAAAGAAAGGGCGGTACTCCGGCTCTCCCCTGTAGGCTCGAACAGCCGGACGATCAGATCGTCGCCTTCTTCTGCCTGCTTGATGGCGGTGACCAGCACAACATCATCCTCCAAAACCGCCAGTGGCTTGGGTGTTTTCCCCCGCCCACCCGGAAAAAAAGAAAGCATAAAAAGCCCCTCATTTTTTTCTAAGGCCTCCCGGTCTATCCGCTCCAGCCTCTCTTTCACCTTACCGCCGTTAAACCAGAATCGAAAATGCCTTCGGTCCAGTGAGGTCCTTGCCGTGAATCCTGTAGCGGTCCACCTGGCAGGGCAGGAGCCTTCCCTCATGATATACCTCCACGTCGGTGAAGGTGTCTTTTGATTTGAAATCGGGAAGATTGAACTCACCTTCAATCAGGGTTTTAACCTTGAAGGGATGATGGTTATAGACAAAAATGGGGATCTCACCCTCCCTGGCTTTCCGTTGTCCCGAGGCCAGGGCAAAGAAAGCCTTCAGCTTCACCCGGGAAACGATTTCCAGCCCGTGATCCATCATCTGTATGGCCGTCTCTTCCACCGGCTCAATGGAGGATCCGGGCAGGATGTCATGGAACTCACTAATCATCAAGTCATGCAAGGCATCCTGTATTTCCTCAGCGGGGTATTCCATTAAATCTTGAACCGGTGCGGTTGAGGCCATCTTCTCCAGACTGAACAGCTCATTTTCTAAAAGCCTGTGCTTCTGCTTGATGCGTACCTGGGATGTATAGCAGCCCACCGCCCAGCGATTCAGGTCTCCTTAGTGCCTGGGAAGCTCATCTCTTATACGGGAAATATCCTGGAAATACGCCTCCGGTGTGGAGTGCCTGATACGGCAGTCCCGTGTCTCCTCGATCAGTGTGTTGACCTGGTGCAAGTCAGCTCTGGAGGGACCTCCGCCGTGGTTGCCAACCCCCCAGAGAACCGCAAGGGGTTGCCCATTCGAGTTCTCTGCGATCCTCGCCTCAATCACCTCCCTGGCCTGACCCAGAGGCGTGTTATACCAGCCCCTGAAGCGGGTAGCTAAAACTTCTGAGCCGTCGTAGCCCGTCCAAATAAACTCACTTGCAGGCAGGGGACATTCATCCTGGCCGGGTCTTCCGAACAGGTAGGAATCATAACCGCATTTTACCAGGATTTGCACCAAGCCTCGGGTGTGCCCAAAGGGATCGAAGTTGATCGCCGTTGTGGGCGCCACAGCGAAGTACTTCTTGAAGTAGGCCCTGCCAAGCAGGATCTGGCGGACCAGGGACTCGCCGCTGGGCATGTTGCAGTCCGGCTGCAGGTACCAGCCGCCCATGATGTGCCAGCGTCCGGCTTTAACCAGGTTCCGGATCCGCCGGAACAGCTCAGGCTCGTATTCCTGGACCCACTTGATGCACAGTTTTATTGCTTTTTTGCATAATTACTCCTCCACGCCGGATATTGCCAAAGAGGAAATCGTTTTAGGTATCGGCACAAGGTCAAAATAAGACACCACTTGATCTCAAGAAACATAACATGTTGCCGAGAGCCTGGCCTTGAGTCCTGAGTAGCGGCCTCGCGTGTTCGTATTCTTCAGGGCAATCGCCAGCGCCTTCTTCGTCCCCACTAAAACGACCAGTCTCTTTGCCCGGGTCACTGCTGTATAGATCAAGTTGCGCTGCAGGAGCAGGTAGTGCTGGGTCACTACAGGGACGATAACCGCCGGAAACTCGGAGCCCTGGGACTTATGTACGGAGACTGCATAGGCCAGGGTGATTTCGTCCAGCTCTGTATAGTCATAATCTACCGGCCGTCCGTCGAAGCTCACCGTCACCCGGTGCTGCTCCCGGCTGACCGCAGTAACCCGGCCGATATCCCCGTTAAAGACTTCTTTGTCATAGTTGTTGCGGACCTGCATCACTTTGTCTTCCAGTTTCAGTTGACGCTCCCCCTGGACAAGGGCCATCTCTCGGGGGTTGAGCGCCTCCTGCAGAGCCCGGTTCAGGTTGGTCACCCCTACCGCCCCCCGGTGCATCGGGGCCAGTACCTGGATATCGGTGATCGGATCCATCTGGAAGCGCCTCGGGATGCTCTCCCGGCACAGCTCCAGGATCAGCCTCAGGATTTCTTGCGGGTCCTCCTGCTGGATGAAGTAGAAGTCCCCCTCCGGTTCAACGTGAGGCATCAGCCCGATATTGATCCGGTGGGCGTTGACGATGATCTGGCTCGCTTCAGCCTGGCGGAAGACCTCATTCAACTCGACCACGGGCACCCTTGCCGAGGCGATAATATCCCGCAGCACGCAGCCGGACCCGACCGAGGGGAGCTGGTCCACGTCCCCCACCAGCACGAGGGATGAGGAGGGAGGCAGCGCTTTGAGAAGGTGGTACATGAGCAGCACGTCGATCATGGAAGTTTCGTCCAGGATCAGCCAGTCGCAGGAAAGCGGGTTGTCCCGGTTCTTCCTAAAGCCTCTCTCCCGGGGACTGTACTCGAGGAGCCGGTGAATAGTCCTGGCCTCGTACCCTGTGGCCTCCTGCATCCGCTTGGCAGCCCTCCCGGTAGGCGCGGCGAGAAGCGTTCTGATTCGGGCTCTGGAAAGCACGGTCAGGAAGGCGCGTATAATCGTGGTCTTTCCCGTGCCTGGGCCCCCTGTGATGACCATCAGCTTGCTCTGCAGCGCGCTTCGAAGCGCCTCGACCTGCTTCTCGGCCAGGGTGATCTCCATCAGGCCCTGGACCCAGTTGACCGCCCTCTCGGCGTCTATCTCCCGGACCTCGCTGGGTCCACCCTGCAGATCCCCCAGCAGATCGGCAATCCCTACTTCAGCCGTGTAGTAGGGGGGCAGATAGACCGCCTGCTCACCTTTGGGCCCGGCCTCAGAAGGACCGGCCGGAGAGGCAGTGGCCGGCGAACCTCCCCGCCGTCCCTTCGGATCTCTTCCCTGCTCTTCGATGACCAGCTTTCCCTCCGCAGCCAGGCTGTCCACCGCCCGGCTGATGATTTGGCGGTCGATCTGGAGGATCTTCTGACATCTCTGGACCAGGGGGATCCGGGGATAGTATACATGTCCCTCTGCCACACATTCCTGAAGCACGTGAATGACCCCTGCCTCGGCCCTGGCGCTGGAATCCAGGGCAAAGCCTATTTTTTGAGCGATTCGATCTGCAGTGAGGAAGCCGATGCCGAAGACATCGAAAGCCAGGCGGTAGGGGTTCTCCCGGACTACAGATATGGAATGATCCCCGTACTTCCGGTAGATCCTGGCAGCCAGGGCAGGACCGGCGCCGTAGGACTGCAGAAAGACCATCACCTGCCGGATCTCCTTCTGCTCCTCCCAGGCCTCCCGGATTGCCTCGATCCGCTTGCGGCCGATCCCCTCCACCTCAGCCAGCTTTCCCGGCCGCTGGTCCATGACTTCCAGGGTTTCTTCACCGAAGGCCTGGACGATGCGGCGGGCCATCCGCCGGCCGATCCCCCGGATCAGACCGGAGCCCAGATAGCGCTCGATCCCCTCAACAGTAACCGGAGCGTGTGTTTCGTACTCCTCGATCTTGAATTGTCGTCCGAAGCGGGGATGCTCGATCCACTTTCCCTTCAACCGCAGCCGCTCCCCCGGGACCGGGGAAGCCAGGTTACCGGCTGCGGTCACTATCTCGCCAGAGGCACGGATCCGGACCACAGTGTAGCCGCTCTCTTCATCTGAAAAGAGAAGGCTCTCAACGACTCCCTCAAGCTCTACTGACATGTATTAACTCGGAAATCAAGATGCCCATGTGGCGCGAAAGATCGCCTGCTCGTACACTCCGCCTCTCCCGTGGCTCAAGCCCTTTCGGCCCAGGGAAAGTCCGTGATCTGTGGTGAGAATCAGGGAGCGCTTTTGCCGTGCGCACAGCCGGAGGACCACCGCGATCTCTCTCTTCAGGAGCTGACGCATCACCGCAGCCATCTCCGCCAGCTTGTAGGTTCCGCTGTGGGCGCCTCGGTCCAGGGTGCTGAGGCGGACGGCCGCCGCTTCACCTTGAGCGAGGGATTCCACCTGGTCCGCCAGGGGGCGTTCTTCGTTGCCCTTCAGGCAGATATAGGAGATACCCCGCTCGGCAAAGGCCTCTGCCGGGTCCCCGCCGAAGCCGAAGAGCCGGGCCGTTGCCTCCACGGTCTCAGGAGAGGCTTCCAGCCTGGCCCAGCTTTTAGAAAGCGCTCCCGGCAGCGCTTCGATCTGCTCCATGGCCTCGAGCCAGATATCCGGCGGCACACCGTCGATCAGGAGCACCAATGGGCCTTGCTCCAGCCTGATCGGCTCTACCGGCTTGAGCCCTTCCAGCCATCCTTGCCCTAGAGATTCCACCTCTTTGAGGGTCTTGAGGGCCGTGGCCCGCAGCTCCTCGGTAGTCCAGGAGTCGGAGAGGATAGCTTCCAGAGGAAGGCGGACGGCCAGGCGCCCGGGGTAGGGCAGGCTCAGGCGCTCGCCGATCTCTCCTGCCAGGCTGAGGCGGCCCTCGATCTCCTCAGCCCGCTCGGGATCGGCATGCCTGGAGCGCGGACCCTCTTTGCGCGGTATCCCGGAGCCGGCCAGGATCCGTTCAGCCAGAACCAGCCAGGCATTCTGGATGGCCAGGGTGTGGAAGCGCTCGGAGGTGATGAAATGGAGCAGCTCCTCCTGATCCAGAGCCCTCAATGATTCTGCAAGATGGGCAGAGGGAAAGCGCTCCTCCAGCGCCACTTCCAGGTCTCTCGCAGCCCGGACCGTGTCTTTCCCCCCATGGGAAAGGCGGGGGAAGTACTCCGAGTTTAGCAGGGGCCACCAGTGCAGGTATTCTGTTTCTTTTCCCGGTTGAAAGGGCCGGGCATCCTCCACAGCCACCAGATCGCCTTCTCCGCCTTTCCCCAGCCATTCAGACACGAGGGACAGGATCCTATCGGGGGGCAGCCTGCGGCCTGCCAGGCGCTTCACCAGCTCGCCGAGGCTGGCCCGACGGATCGATAGCTTTCCGCTCAGGGCCCTGGACAGCTCGTATACGGTCCCTTCGTCAAGGGCCTTCACCAGACCGGAGGCGCTCAAGGCCCCCGACTCGAGGCTCAACCCCATCTCCTTCAGGTGAATCGAGATCCGCGGGTTAATATCCCGAAGGGCGTAAGCGTGGCTGGTCACCGACTCGAGCGCAGAGGGGTTCTTGAGGATGCCCAGGTATTCATTGAGGTAGCGATCGATCTCAGCTTCGGGATTCCCTGCCTCGGGCACAGAAGCAATCTGTCCGGGCAGGAAACCGCACCCGCACACCGGAGCGCGCATCAGCTCCTCCCTGATCTGGCGGTTACACTGCTCGACCTGGGGGGAGACCTGGCCCTTGAGGAAGCGGTCCAGGCCGGGGGGCCTGTCCAGTACCTCGATGCCGGCCAACCGGCTCAAGGTGGCCAGCGCCCTGGAAGCACTTTTCGACAGGGAGGGCCGGCGGAAGGAGGCGTAATACTCGCTGTGGAGCCGGGCGTAGAGCGGTATGTAGCGGTCCCTGAAGGCGCCGAACAGGCTGTCCATCTCCGCTCCTTCGTCTGCAACCACGGCCTCTTCAGGGCTGTCCAACAGCTCGAGGATCCGCAGGCGTGAGGTTTCCAGGTCGGCTTCCAGTTGGGTGGCCTTTCCCGCGGCTTCGTGGCGCATGTAATGGCTGATGAATACGAACTTCTCCGCCCCCCGGTCGAGAAAGCGCTCCAGTTTCTGGAGAAAGTGGACGTCCTCACCGCTCAACCCGCCGGTCCGCCAGGCGTTCAAGAATTTCTCCAACCCTTCCTTGGCAGAATAGGAGACCCTGATCTCAGAGGCCAGCCGGCCGAGGGATTCCATTTTTTCCTCCAGAGAGGCGATACGAAAGTTCTTAAACGAGGAGTACTCCCGGCGCTGGCGCAGCCTGGCCAGGGATTCGCCGGCCAGGCGCTCGGCAGTGTTGCGGAACTTGATCACCTCCTTCCACGTCTCCCGCTGCTGTTTCAGGCCGAAGGACTCCCAGCCGGAGGCAGTAGAAAGAAAGCTGCACTCCTTTAGCAGGGTAGCGCGGTCGTGCTCGCCGATCAGCTCCCCCAGGGCGATCTCCTCCGCCCTCTCCAGGCTCTGGAGGCTCAAGAACTCCAGGGCCAGAGCCCGGCCGCCCCTGCGCACCGTTATCAGGCCGCCAGCCGCCAGGGAGGCCAGAAGGAAGAGGGCGGTGTCCCTGGGCAGGCCGAAGAGCCCACTCTGCAGTTTCTTCAGGACCTCGGACAGGGATACTGAGCTGGCCGGGCGGAGGAGCTCGAAGAAAAAGAGTAGAAGCGGATGACCGGAAGTGTCGGGGGAGAAGAGGTAGGAGCCCCGCCTCAGCTCCACCAGTCCAAGGGGGACGGCCAGCCCGTCAATGGCGGCGCTCAAAGACCGGCTCCGGGCCTCCGCCAGCGCCAGGCTTCCCGGTATGATGAAGGCCTCGAGGAGTTGCTGGTAGATCCGCGGCGAGGGCGGATATCTGCGGGGCGCCACCTCGGCGAACCTGGGGTAGCGCTCAGACAGAATGATCTCTCCCGCCTGTTCCATGAGACGGTCAAAGCGTTTGAGCTGACGCACAGCGGCATCTACCCGGATCCTGGGGTCACTGAAGTCGCCCGTATAGAAGATCTGCAGGGCCGCCTGGGAAGCCGCCGGCTTCAGGCGCTCGAGGCGTTCCCTGGCCAGGGGGATGAGGGGGGCTTGAGCCGGGTTTGAGGGCGAGAGCTCCTCCAGGGTCAACCGCACTGCCAGGAACTCTCTTAGGGTCTCGAGACTTTCCCCCTGCTCGGGAAAAGGGATCTGCCAGACGGCGATATATTCACCTTCCACCCCAACCTCACCGAGGGTGATAACGAGGGCGAAATCGTAGCCCCCGGCGTCGAGCTCGTGGGCCAGCCTCGCGGGGAGGGTATCCTCCCGGTGCAGAAAGCGGACCAGTCCCTTTCGCTGGCTGGAGTTCCAATTTATCTCGCGCACGGCGCCCTCCCTGCCCAGGGCGGTGCCCGGCCAGGAATCCGATTGCGGAAGCTGGAAGAGGGGCTCCAGCAGTAGCCTGGAGTCTTCCACCTGCACCTCCCCGGCGATGCGCTCGATCCTGCCCTCTAAAACCTTTCCCGGGTCTTCTTCGGTAGTGATCTCGTACACCGCCCTGGCGGGATCCCCGTCGCTCTTTTTGGAGAGGAAGCGGCTGGATGAGGCCAGCGGTTCGAGAAGGGCTTCGGAAACAAAGCGGGCATTCATGTCCGGCACATCGAGACTGCAGGCAGCCATCTCCGCCAGACCGGCGGCGGTCGGAGTGTCGGCAGTGGGATGGATCCGGTAGAGCACGAGCATACGCACCAGTCTCTTGGCCATATAACGGTCCTCACCGTTTTCCAGGATCCGCTCGATCTCCTGGTCCAGGTGAGGAATGATGTGGCGGGGATAGATATTGTAGGAAGAAAACTCGGCCAGGCGCCCGGAAAAGTGGTCGTAGATGCTGTCCGGCCCTAAAAGCTCCCGGTCCGGGCGCTCGAGGATCGAAGGGATGTTTCGGCGGCTATCGCCCGCGATCCTGGAGTACACGAAGTCCACGATTCCCCGGTGCTGACTGAACAGCTCACCGAGGCCGTCGAGTAGGGAAATCGTGGCCGGGTGCACCGGGTAAACGTTCCGGAACTCCTCAAAGGAACAGGAAAAGGTGGAAAACTGCTTGCGGTAGTGCTCGTAGATGCTGAAGATCTCCTCCTCCGCCCCGGGCTTCTTGTGCACCAGACGTTCAGAGATCAGGGAGCGGATGTGCACCGTCGAGAGGGTAAGCTTTACAGGAAAGCGGTCCTTGATCTTCCTCATAATGGTCTGGGCGATGTCTCCAGTTCTCTCGATGCTCTCCTGCACGGCGGCTACGATCCAGAGGGGACGCTCAGCGGTCAGCTCGCCCAGGAACTGCAGGGTCCGGGCATCCTCGTTTAGGGACTGGGCAGAGGGCTTGGAGCGGAAGAACTCGGAAAGCTCATCGATCAGCAGAAAAAGGCCGTCGAAACCGGCAGCGCCCAGTTCCGAAAAGACTCGCCCGAAGCTCTCGTGCCGCTCCTCCACCAGGGCCTGGGGCGCTTCGAGGCCCAGCTTCTTCACCAGACGCAGGCCGGCGGCGTAGGCCTGCCGGGGATTTTCCGAGATCCATGCGGCGAGGCTATCCACAGCAGCACCGGCTGCTGACTCACCGGCTGCCGGAACGCCGGTTGTCGGCCCACCGGCCGCAGTGACGCCGGTCATCGAAAAACCGGCCAACTCGGCAAAAACCTTTGCCGTTTCCGGCTCTTCCAGCAGATCCTGCAGCCAGTTTAAAAAGGCGGAAAGGTGGGTTAGGGAGACATTGGTGCCAACCTCGTCCAGGGACTTCTCCACCGACTCCAGGATGATGCTCTCCAGAGGTGTGCCGGAGCGGTAATTGATCAGAGAAACGGCCGCAGGCAGGATCCTCCCCCCTTTTTCAGCCGCTCGCCCAAACCCCTGGTACGCGGTGGAGAGCCGCTCGGCCCCGGTCCTGCCGGAAAGCCAGGTGTAGAGCATGGCCAGGAAGTGGGATTTTCCCGAGCCGAAGTCCCCCTGTAGAAAGTAGCCCTGCCCCCTTCCAGCCTGAAGCGCCTCGACGATGACGTTCAGGTGGGCGGAAACTTCGGGGGTAAATACGAAGCTCTCGGCAATCTCGGTCGAGCTCTCGCGCCCCTCATCCAGGCGGATGACGGTCTTGACCGGGGGTACCTCCACCAGGTCGCCGATTCGCTTCTGAGCGCTCATGAGCCGCCCTCCAGTTTTTTGCGAAGGCGATTGATACGCCCGTAGAGAGACCGCTCCCCGGGGAAGAGCCCCAGAAGCTGGTTGTAGAAGTTGATCGCCCGCTCCACCTCGCCGATGCGGATGCAGGCGGCTGAGTAGCTGGAGTAGAGGTACATGTCTTTCGGCTCGAGCTTGAGGAGCTCCTCCAGCAGGGGGATCGCCTCCTGCTCCCTGCCGTCCTTGGCCAGTGTAAAGGCCTGTTTCTTCAGTATCCGCGTCTGAGTCCCTTGGGCCCCAATCTTCTCGTAGGTCTGCATCGCCTCTTCCGTCCTTCCCGCCCGCCGGCAGAGGGAGGCGTAGATCTCCCGGTAGACCTGGGGCAGAGAAGGGATCCTGGCCATTTTGCCCGCCTTCTCCAGTGCAGCCTCCAGGCCGTTTCGCCGTACCTCCAGCTCGGTGCGTTCCCAGAGAGCGGGCGGATGGTGGGGCTTGAGCTCGAGCCACCGGTTGCAGTCCTCCAGGGCCTCCTCGCTCCGCTCGAGACCGCTCAAGGCCTTCACCCGCCAGGGGAGGGCCTCTTCTTCCGGCAGATCCCATCCCCCCAGGCTCTGCAGGAGCTCTTTCCAGCGTTTCGTTCCGGCCAGGCACTCGAGAATCCCTTTTCGGCCCGCACGGAGCAGGCGGGGGTTGTGGAGGAGCTCTCCGTAGTGTTGAAGGGCTTCATCATAGCGCTTGAGCCCGGAGAGGGCGTCCGCTGTCGCCGCTACGGCATAGTGATTGGTCGGGTCCAGATCGAGGGCCTGTCTGCTGACCTCAAGGGCGGACCTGTGTTCCGAGGCGCGGACCAGGGCTCTTGCCTGCTGGGTCAGCCAGAACACATTGGCCTCAGGCCCTTTAAGGTACTCTCCTTCCGCGAAGTCGGCAGCTTCCTGGAACTTACGCTGCTTCATCAGGCGCTGGTACTCTGTGTATGCCTCTGTCATTACCTTTTATTTTAATACAAGAAGCAGTAGTAGTGCAATAAATACTAATTTGGGTCTTAACGACAATGAGATCCCAATATTACAATTCGTAGATGCCCGCAGGTCGAAGATGCCCGCAGGGTAGGGGTAGGAGCGGCCCGACAGTAGTCGGACAAGTGTTGTCACGTTCCACTTTCTCGAGTAATATCTAAAGACATGCTCGATCTCAAATATATCCGGGAAAACCTGGCTGAAATAATAGAAAATACCAGAAACAGGAACGTAGATGCCGATCCCGAGAAGGTTGTCGCCCTCTATGAGGAGAGAAATCAGTTACTGCAAAAAACCGAATCTTTCCGGCAGAGAAGAAACGAGAATGCCCGGAAAATTAATTCCCGGCTCTCAGGGGAGGAACGCGAGGCCTTAATCGAGGAAGGCAAAAATATAAAAGAAACGATTTCAAACCTGGAACAATCCCTGCTTAAGATCGAAAATAGTCTCAAAGAAGAAGCCTTAAACATCCCGAACCTCACCCATCCCCAGGCGCCGATCGGGCTGGGAGAGGAGAATAACCGGGAAATCAAGAAATGGGGAGAAAAGCCGGATTTTTCCTTTAGACCCAAGGACCATCTCGAGCTGGCCCAGGGCCTCGATCTGGTCGATTTTGAGACCGCAGCCCGGGTAGCCGGGCAGAAGTTTTATTATCTTAAAAACGAAGCGGTGCTCCTCGAGCTGGCCCTGATCCGCTATGCAGTCGATATTCTGCAGGCCGAAGGCTTTACCCTCACCATCACGCCGGATATTGCCAAAGAGGAGATCGTTTTAGGCACCGGCTTCAATCCCCGGGGCCCGGAATCCAATATTTACAGCCTGGAGGGCACCGGGACCTGCCTGGTGGGCACGGCCGAGGTCACCCTGGGCGGATACTTTGCCGGCCAGATGATAAACCCCGATAATCTGCCGATCAAGCTGGCCGGACTCTCTCACTGCTTTCGGAAGGAGGCGGGCGCAGCCGGCAAATATTCCAGGGGCCTTTACCGGGTCCACCAGTTTACCAAGCTGGAGATGTTCATCTTTTGTCACCCAGGGCAATCGGAGGAGCTTCATTTCTATCTGCTCAACCTGGAAGAGAGAATGTACCAGGGTCTCGGTATTCCCTACCGGGTGGTCGACACCTGCAGTGGCGAGCTCGGGGGTCCGGCCTACCGAAAATTCGATATCGAGGCCTGGATGCCGGGGCGGGGCGAAAATGGAGAATGGGGGGAGATAACCAGCGCCTCCAACTGCACCGATTACCAGTCAAGAAGGCTCGATATAAGATTCAAAGAGGAAGGGAAGAGCGTTTTCGTGCATATGTTGAACGGAACTGCCGTGGCCGTATCCCGGACGCTGATTGCCATCCTGGAAAATTATCAGCAGGAGCATGGATCGGTGAAACTGCCGGAGCGACTGGCGGGATACGCGGGATTCGAACGGATAATGCCAAAGGGAGACCATGCCTAATCCTATTTCCGCTTTAAAAGAAGCGGGCTATCAAATCTTCTATACCAGTTACTCTGCCCTGGACCGGTTTTTTAAGGTGAGCGAGCCCGGACCGGTGTACCTGCTCACCGATTCCTCCTTGATAAACCTGGCCAGGACCTTCGACGACCTCCGCTATCCGCAAAGCTTTTTCGCCGACGCGGTCGTTGATCATAACCATGTCTCCTATTTTTTCCGGTGTTATGAGGAGTCAGACCCTCTGCCGCCGGTCGCCTTCCCGGTCCAGGAGCTCCTCTATGACCCGGGGCGGGATGTATTCCTGGACCCCAGGGGGATCTACCGGGAATTAAGGCGGGACACTCTGAGCATGAATGCCGACCCGGCGGCGCCCCTGTTCCTATTGAGCGAGGCGGCCAGGCTCGTCTCTCGATACCATTACAGAGCGGACTCCGAGGCCTGCCGGGAGTTTTCCTTACCGGAACCTTCGGCGGAGCTTCAGCGGGAGCTGCTCATTTCCATTCTGTCCGGACGCAGGCCGGACAAGGGACTTTCACTCCTCTACTCAAGCGGTTTTATCGAAGCCTTCTGGCCCGAGCTGCATGAGCTTTCTTTTATTCCCCACATCAAGGACTATCATCCCGAGGGGAACGCCTGGGAGCATACCCTGGAGACCTTCAAATACCGCAAAGAATGTGACCTGACCCTTTCCCTGGGCTTACTCCTTCACGATGTCGGCAAACCGGCTTCAACCGGAACCATGGAAAAACCTTTCGACGGCCATGCGGAAGTGGGAGAAGAGATCGCAAGGCGCTTTTTAAAAAGGCTGGGATTCCCGGCGAAGCTGATCAGGGAGGTGGCATTTCTGGTCCGGCATCATATGCTTCCCCCGGCTTTGAAGAGGCTTCCCCTCTACCGGACCAGGAAAATCATGGATTCCGGCCTCTTTCCCCTTCTCCTCGAGCTGTACCGGGCCGACCTCTCCGCTTCTTACTGGAACCAGGACGGGTATTATGACGCCTGTCGAGTATACCGCTCGTTTCTTAAAAACAAATTAAACCCTTACCGCCGGGAGGATGGAAAGAAGCAGGTCTGCCGGAATCATAGCTGATTCTAAATTTAGAGATATTTTTCCTTTAAGAAAGACGAGAAAGTCGCTGAACTGCTGCCCATGGGTATGGATTTTCCGGGAAGGTCGAGCGTCACTTTTAAGCTTTCCGGCAGCTCCGGGGAAAAGCCCGTTGCCGCAGTTACGGTTTCCACAAATTTCCCCGGATGCGCAGTAGCCAGAATGATTATCTCACCGGCCGGCCCGGGATTACCTTTAAGGAATTCCCTGGCTGCGGCCAGGCCTACCGCAGTGTGGGGATCGACCAAACAGTGATAGCGCCGATACGCTTCTCCGATCATCTCCCTGGTCTCCCGGTCGGTGACCCGCTCTCCCCGGATCATCCGGCGCATTTCGGCCGGATCGTCGCGAAAGGCTGTCTTAAGCCTCTCGAAGTTGCTGGGATTACCCACATCCATGGCAGTGGAGAGAGTTTCCCTTGACGGCCTCGGCTTAAAGACTCCGGTTGCCAGGTATTCGGGAACCACATCATTGACATTGGTGGCGGCGATAAAGCCCTTGACAGGCAGGCCCCACTGCCAGGCATAAACACCGGCGGTCAGGTTTCCGAAGTTTCCGCTGGGAACGCAGAAGAATACGGACCCGGCATTTTTCTTGTCTGCCGGATTTAACATGCCGGCGGCGTACATATAATAAAAGGACTGCGGGATCAGCCGGCCGAGGTTAATGGAGTTGGCGGAAGTCAGCTTTAGGGATTCCTTCAAGTCCCGGTCAAGAAAGGCCTTTTTCACCATCCGCTGGCAATCATCGAAGCTGCCCTTAACCTCCAGGGCGGTAATATTCTCCCCCAGGGTTGTTAATTGCTTTTCCTGCAGCGGGCTGACCCGCCCGGAAGGATAGAGGATCACCACTTCGATATTCTTTTTCTTAAAAAACGCCCGGGCTACGGCCCCACCGGTGTCCCCGGAAGTGGCCGTTAAAATAACGATCCTCCGCCCTTCCTCTTTTAAAAAATCCTCCATTACCGAGGCCAGAAAAGCGGCCCCATAATCTTTAAAAGCGCAGGTCGGGCCGTGAAACAGCTCGAGGAGATGAAGCCCTTCATCCAGGGTTTTCAATACCGGGATAAAAGTGAAAGCCCGGCCCACTATTCTTTTTGCCCCGGCCCGGTCCAACTCCCCGGTAAAGAGCCGATAAGTGACCTCTTCTGCCAATTGATTAAAACCGGTGCCGGCGCGCAGGGAGTGGAAGAAGCTCTCCAAATCCGACCCGGAAGATGGATAGTAGAGTCCTCCATCCGGAGCAAGCCCGGAAAAAACGGCCTCTTTAAAGGAGACCTCCCCGCCCCCGCCCCTGGTGCTGACAAATCTCATCCTACTCCTCTCCCCTCTTCCACGACGGCCGGCCCCCGGCGGTTTATCCGGGAAACATACAGATCGCACTCCAGCCCTTCCTCAAGAAAAGCCTCCTTCATGGCCTTCCCTGTCCGGCGAGCGCCGCTTAAGGAAGCGCAGAGAGAAAAGACCGAGGGCCCGGAGCCGGAAATGGAACAGCCCAGGGCTCCGCTTTCAAGCGCGGCATCTTTTACCCTGGAAAAACCGGGAATGAGCAGGGCCCTCCTCGGTTCGGCCACTACATCCTGCAGAGACCTGCCCAGGAGACCGAGATCGCCCTCGTATAAGGCGGCGACCAGGGCAGCCAGGTTACCCCATTGCTTGACTGCATCGGTCAGCCGCAGTTCTTTTTTCAAGATCCTCCGGGCGTCCTCGGTCTTTACTTCCATATGGGGATGGACGACAGCCGCGGCCAGCCCATCCGGCACGGGAAGCCTTACCAGGTCCAGGGGCTCATGACTCCGGACCAGTACAAACCCGCCCAGCAGGGCCGGGGCAACATTATCGGCATGAGCGGTACCGCAGGCTACCTCCTCGGCCTTAAGGGTAAGGGGTAGAAGATCGGCCGCCGAATAAGGCCTGCCGGCCAGGATATTGGCACCAAAGACTGCGGCCACGGAGCTGGCCGCGGAGCTCCCGAGACCGGAGCTTAGGGGCATTTTCTTGTAGAGAGTTATATCCAATCCGAACGGAAATCCGATCTCCTGCAAAAATGAAAAAGCCGCCACCGAGGCGGTATTACGGTCCGAATCCCGGGGCAGCTTTCCCCCGTCACCCGCAATCGAGATTATGTCCACCCGCTTCTCTTCCTTCTTTTTTAAAAGCACCACATCACCCGGGCTGTCCAGGGCAAAGCCAAGCACATCAAAGCCGGAAGCTACATTGGCCACGGTGGCGGGAGCGAAAATCTTAACCTTCCTCATATTGCTCTTTTCCCGGTATCTAAAAAGGCTTGATGAATGGTCTGCAGGGCTCTGCCCTGGTCCTTTTTTTCGATCACAAAGGAGATGTTCCGCTCGGAGGAGCCCTGGGCTATGGCTAGCACGTTTATCCTTGCACTGCCCAGAGAGCTGAAGAGCCTTCCGGAAATCCCCGGGGTTCCCTGCATATTTTCGCCGATGATCGCCACAACCGCCAGGTCCATCATAAGATCGAAGTTCTGGATCCTCCTGGCTTCTATCTCCTGGGAGAGCTCCCACTGCAATGCTTCCCTGGCCTTATCCGCTTCATTTTGCCTGAACACCAGGCAGATGCTGTGCTCGGATGAAGCCTGGGAAATCATCATGATATTGACCCTGGCCCTGGCCAGGGCGGTGAAGATGCGCGCCGCAATACCGGGAGTTCCGATCATCCCGCCGCCCTCCACGTTGACCAGGGCCACCTGGTCCACCGAAGCAATTCCGGTAATGAGCCTATCCTGCTTCTTAAGCCGGTTCGAGATTAAGGTGCCGGGGAGCTCCGGTTTAAACACGCTGCAGATGCGAATCGGGATATTCTTTTCCATCGCCGGAACAAAGCCCTGCGGGTGAAGGAGGCGGGCGCCGAAATAAGAAAGCTCCATGGCCTCCTGATAGCTGAGCGCGGGGATGACAAAGGCTTCCGGCACATAGACCGGGTCAGCGCTCATGACCCCCTCCGCATCGGTCCGGATCTCGATACTATCCGCTTCCATCGCCGCACCGATAAGCGAGGCGGTGTAATCCGAGCCGTCTCCTTTCAGGATAGTGATGACGCCGTCCCTCGCTGAAGCGATCCCGCCGGCCACCAGCGCAATACCCCGGGTGCTTTTTAATATTTTTCTGATTCGTTCGTAACTGGCCTTGAAATCTATCCGGATGCTGCCGTTGAAATCGTTTGTCTTGATCATTTCCCCGGCATCACAGGTCACCGTCTCCAACCCGGAGCGATTGAGATAACGATCGATGAGCAGGCAGCCGAGCCTGGTCCCGAAACTTAAAACCAGGTCCAGGGTCCGGCCGGAGCATTCGCGAATCAACTGTACGCCATGGAAAAGGTCCTCAAGATCGTTGAGCATGATTTGAACAGGGGTAATAACACCTGCCCTCTCTTTGGGGGGAAGCAAATATTGAACGGCCTCAACATGCTTTTCCCTGATCCGGTTTACTTCCTCAAGGTAAGCACTCTCTCCGGCGACCGCCTTTTCGGAAGCCGAGACCAGGGCCTCCGCGACTCCGTTCAGGGCAGAAATTATTACAACGACCCGTTCCTCAGCGAAAGATGCGGAAATAATGCGCACGGCTCTCTCTATCCCCTCTCCGCCGGCCAGGGAATCATTTCCGAAATTCAGGATTTTCATGAAAGTTCTTTTTTCTCCCCTCCGCAATGTTCTGCCCGACCGCAGGCAGAACCTGCAGTCGGATAAGGGCATTATCTTAGCGAGAAAAGGAGAAAGATTCTATTCCCTTGACTTAAAAACCCTGACCGGAAATAGAAAGGCTTCCGGTTCAATGGAAAAGCGCTATTATTTCAGCCTGGTAACTTTCATATTGCCGAAGCTCCCGGCCACGCTGTTTGTCCTTAAAGACACATATAATCCCTTGCCGAGCGGCCCTCCCAGGTTGAACCTGTAGTAAAAGTTGGCCCGCAGAGGATCATATACTTTAACCGTCCCGGTATCGGCATCTACCACGATCTTGACCGGAAGATAGTATTTACCGAGTCTATTTAGGTCTATCCGTTTCACAAAGTCAGCGGGAATCTGATAGGCTGCGCCCGGGTGCATCAGATTCATATTAAAAGCGGTTATGCTCTTGTAGCCCTGGGCGTATACTCCCGAGCCGCCGTAAGCCCTCGGATCATAGGTCAGCCACAGCAGGAAAGACTTGTCGTTGCCCCAGCTCTTCCTGGGATGGGGTTTGCCGATGAAGATATGAACGCCGAAGCCCGCATACTCGTCCTGGGCGCCGTCGAGATATCTTGTCTCAAACTCATACTGCATAACGCCGGATTGAGGCAGATACATGTAGGCTTGAGCCATGCCCGCCTTTGTGCTCAACTGGGTGAGGCGTCCGTTAATCATCTTCCAATCGCCGTAGGCGGCTTTCCAGCTTCCCAGGTCTTGGGAAAAAAGAAATATCGGAGCAATCAAGATCAACAGACAGAAAATAAAAGCCAACCGTTTCATACCAACTTACCTCCTGAATAATATGTTTTTATATTAACACCATGATAAACGCTTACCGGGCGATAATCAAGCTTTTTTTTTTAATTTTAAACACGGCCTTTAGCCCTTAACCCGGGAGGCCTCGCAAAGAGAAGCCGATAAAAAAGACCTCTCGAGACTCTTTTCTGGATGCGGCCGGTTTAAAGGCCCTGGCCCTCTCGAAGCGGCTCTTCAGATTCTTGAGGAGCTCTCCTTCCTCACCTCCCTGAAAGATCTTGACAACCAGGCATCCTCCCTCTTTTAAAGAATTGGAAGCGAGCTCGAGGACCCTGAAACCTATTTCTAAAGAAGCCTGCGTGTCTACAGTGCTGTTTCCCGAGGTAGCGGGCGCGGCATCGCTCAAGACCAGGTCATACGGACCGAGTCCGGCACATATCTCTCCTGCTTCCGGCGAAAAAAGATCGCCCCGAATAAAGCGGTAATTTTTATCTGTGCGGGGTTTGAAGCCCGGCTCGGTTTTATCCAGGGCGATCAAATTTCCTCTCCCTCCGAGCAGCTTCAGGGCATACCGGCTCCAACTGCCTGGTGCGGAACCAATCTCTAAAATCCTCAAGCCCGGCCTTATGATCTGAAATCGCTTCTGGATCTCCTCCAGCTTGAAGACGGACCTGGCCAGGTACCCCTTTTCTTTGGCCAGTTTCGCGTAATGGTCCTGTCTTCTCTTCATAATGGTCCTTGACTCTGCCCCTTCTGACGATGATTCTATACTTATGAACGATCCTTATAAAGAGAGACTTCTTAAAATCGAAAAGGAAATCGAAAAATGTATTCCCGCCGCCGTCACTCCTGAATGGACTATCCTCACCTGCGGGGATCCGCTTCGGGTGATTGCAAAAGGCCAGCTCGAAAAGATCTTAGAGCCGGCCCGGACTCTGCTTGCGCGGGGCGGAAAGAGATGGCGACCTCTTTTAATGATGTTGTGCGGCGAGCTGCTCGGAGGAGGAGAAAGAGCTCTGCCGCTGACGCCGTTGGTGGAAATAGTCCATAACGGCAGCCTGATCATCGACGACATCGAAGACAATTCCAAAGAGCGGAGGAGCGGGCCTGCCATTCACCTGGAATTCGGCCTGGACGTGGCTATAAATGCCGGCAATTTCATGTACTTCCTGCCGGCCTGGTTGATCGAGCGGAGCTCCCTGGCGAAGAGGGAAAAACAAAAGCTCTTTAGCTGTTTTTTTGAGGATATGCGACGTCTGCACTGGGGACAGGGGCTGGACATTCTATGGCACCGGAACCATGAGTATATCCCTAAAATCGAGGAGTACCTCCAGATGTGCCGGCTTAAAACCGGCAGCCTGGCCCGGATGGCGGCCCGGATGGGAATCATCGCCGGTGGAGGAGGCGAGGAGCTTACCCAGGCAATGGGTAAAATCGCCGAAGATTTCGGCGTTGCTTTTCAGATCATAGACGATATAAAAAACCTCACCACCGGAGTCCCGGGCAAACAGAGGGGAGACGATATAATCGAAGGGAAAAAAAGCCTCCCCATCGTCTTTCATCTCGCTCATAGTCCGGAGGACAGGATCAGGTTGAAAAAAATATTCGCCTCGGCCGATTTAAAAAGCGCCGGGGCAGGGGTGGAAGAAGGGGTGGAAGAAGTTATCGCCATGCTTCAAGGTTCCGGAAGCATTGAAGAAGCCGGAATTACCGCCCGGAGAATGCTTAAAGAAGCAAAGAAAAGGTTGAGCAAGAAGTTTCGACCTTCGGAGCCGCTCAGGCTGATTCTGGACCTGGCTGAGGGATTGGTAGGCGTTTGAAAATCGATAAAAGCTAAAAAAATTGAGCCGGGCTTATCATCGCGGCCTTTAAAATATTGACTTGAAGGCCGGAAAATTGTAACTTGACAGGGTGAGAGAAATATCCCTCTTCCGGCGCCAGCTCCCCTATCGTTTCTATAATGCGACCCTGACCCTGATCATAATTAATGCAGGCTTTTTCCTGCTCATAAGTTTGTTCAGAAATATCGGCGGTTACCTGGCCCTGACTCCCATCGTCGTCATCCGGTATAGATTCTACTGGCAATTTGTCACTTATATGTTCCTCCATGGCAATATATTGCACATCCTCTTCAACATGCTGGCCCTTTTCATATTCGGCACCCAGCTCGAGCATCGACTTGGCAGCAGCGAGTTCCTGATTTACTACTTCTTAACCGGGATCGGGTCCGGATTGGCGATCTTTGTGGTCAATTTGTATTTGTACAATGGCCGGCTGGCCGGGATACCGGTAGTGGGGGCCTCCGGGGCCATCTACGGGCTGCTTCTGGCCTACGCAACCTTTTTCCCGAACTCAATGCTCTACATATTCGGCATTCTTCCTTTAAGGGCGCCGGTGGCCGTGCTTCTCTTTGCCGGCCTGGCCCTGTATTCTCAGCTCACCAATACCAGAGTCGGCGTTGCTCATATAGCCCACCTGGCCGGACTCGTTTTCGGTTATCTCTACATTCTCATGCGCTTCAGAATTAATCCTCTCAGCGTTTTTTTCAAGCGCCGATAATCTTTTAAGAGGCATGAGTCGAAAACAACTCTTAATTTCCACCCTTCTAATCCTGATCTTCCAGGCCGTCCCGGATATCCTTGCCGAGGAGCCGGACCTGCTGATCGTCAACATCTGGTGCGAGCTGGAACCGATGATCGCCGTGGAGGAGGAATACCCCCTTTCCAGGGAAGAGGCATATAAGCGCATCCTCTCAGAAGCTCAAGAGGTCCTGTCCGGGATGATCTACGGATTTGAGTTTTCCTACACTCCATCCGACCGGCAGCGGAAGATTTCCGAAGACTTCCGGCTCCTGCCGATAGCGGAGATCAAATGGGGAGATAAGAATCTGAAGATTGTGGCTACCGTAGAGCGAAACAAGAAGCTCTTCGCCAGGGTCCATTACCGGCTGCGTGATTTTCAGGGTGACAGAAGAGAAGCCTGGAGCAGTAATACCATTCCCCTTGTCTCGGGAAGCGGAGAAGCAAACCTCTTCAAGGGCACCGGGGAAAAGAAGATCTCCTTAAGCGAAGCGATCAAGAACGCCATTCGAAACCATCTCCGGCCGGTCATCTTTAACAAGCCCAGGGAGGTGATTGGAGCGGTCTTGATCTGGGAAGAGCCGCAGTCCATTATTAAGGCCGGCTCCTATCTTACCCGGGTAAATATAAAACTGCGGATAAAAGAGATAACTCCGTATAGAATCTTCTAAAGAAAAGTTATATTTTAAGCCTATGAACGTTAAAACTCTTCTTATTCTCCTGAGCTGGATCTTTTTCTTAATCTCATCTGCATTCACTGAAGGTCCGGAAGCAAATAGCCAAAATGATGAAAAAGAATTCGTGATCGTCTATTCTCCGAAAAGAATAACCCTGGATCCGCTTCATATTTATACCACCATGGAGTCAGAGCTGAGTACGGCCCTCTATGAAGGCCTGCTGAGCTATCATCCTTTTACTCTGGAGCCCCTGCCCGGAGTCGCCGCCAGATGGGAGGTGAACGAGGACGGCAGGATTTATCGCTTTTACCTCAGGGAGGAGGCCCTCTACAGCAACGGAGATCCTGTCAGGGCCCAGGATTTCAAAGGATCCTGGCTTAGGATACTCGATCCCGAAGCCGGGGCGGAGTATTCTTTTCTTTTCGATGTAATCAAGGGCGCCAAAGCCTACCGCCTGGGCAAGAATGATGAGGTGGAGGGCATTAGAGTCATTTCCGATAAGACTTTAGAGGTCGAGCTGGAAAAGCCGGCCGGCCACTTTTTAAAGCTGCTCAGCCACTTAAGCTTTGTTCCCATCCATCCCCATTATCTAAGCGCCGAAGAGGATTGGGGCGCCTCGGAAAAGGTAGTGGGAAACGGCCCCTACTATATCACGGAGCGAAGCGACCGGGAACTGAGCTTGAAAAAAAACGAGCTCTATTGGGACGCCAGGCATGTGGAACTGGAAAAAATAATAATCCGCTTCATGGAAGATCCGGAATCGATATCCAGAGAGTTCAACGAGGGAAGGATTGATTGGACCAATAACTGGGACACTGCCAGTCTGAAAGATACGTCGAAGATAGTTTTTAACCCCCTGTTTGCCACCAGTTACTTCTATTTTGTCTGCTCCCGCCCACCCTGGAATGATGAAAGAGTCAGGAGGGCCCTGGCCTTGATGCTGCCCTGGCAGGAAATTCGTTCCAGCCGGCTGATCTTCGCCACCCACCGGCTAATTCCTCCCATTCCCAATTATCCCGAGGTGCAGGGGATTCAGGAGACAGACCTCGACCAGGCCCTCAGCCTGCTTAAAGAGGCCGGCTTTCCCGAAGGCAGGGGACTTCCCCCGCTCATTCTGAAGGTGCCTCAGGATTCGGAAAGCGAGCTGAAGGCCCAACTGATGGCGGATACCTGGAAAGAAAAAATATCGCTCCCCGTTTCCATCCGGGTCTATCCGTACGAAACTTACCTGGAAGAGGTAAAGAAAGACGATTATACCCTGGGGACGGTCAACTGGATAGGAGATTACGCTGACCCGCTTACCTTCCTCCAGATGTGGACCGGGGAAAGCAACCTCAATGACGCCCGTTTTATGGACCCCGAGTTTGACCGGCTGATCGATGCCTCATTGAGTGAAGATAATTCCGCCAGGTATGAAAAACTGGGTGCGGCGGAAAAGATACTTCTTTTCGGTGCGGTGGTGCTCCCGATCAGTCATACCCCGGCTTTCAACCTCATCGATCTGGAAATTATCGACGGCTGGTTTCCCAATATCTTAAACATCCATCCTTTTAAATATTTTCGTTTCCGGAAGCTCAAACTGCCGCCGGGGATCGCCGGGCTTTAAAAACTCACCGTGCATTAACGGCGCCGATGCGAACGTTCAGGCTAAAAACTCCCGGGAGCGCAGCACTCTGACCTCTTCAAATTCGGCCGGAAATCCTTTCCAGAAAGGCCTGGATCCTGTTTCTCAGCAAAAAACCGACAATAAAGAGGAGGGTGGAAACAAAGAGGATGATGCTGGCCAGGATCCACCTCTTTCCTGCCGCCGCATCCCCCATCAGGGCACTGCCGAGAATGCCGGGAAGCCTGCCCAGGGTCGACAGGAGCAAGAAGAGGTAAAGCTTCATGGGAGTAAGGCCGGCGACATAGCAGAGAATGTCTTTCGGAATTCCCGGGATCAGGAAAAAGAGGAAAAAGGTGATTGCGGCCCGGGGAGATTCGGCCAGGTGCCTTACAGCATCCACCTTATCAGGCTTGAAGAGGGCATACACAAAGGGGACACCCAGCAAACGGGAAAGCAGGAAACTGATAATGGAACCGATAGTGATGCCGACCAGCGAAAGCAGGCTTCCCAGCCAGACCCCGAACAGGTATCCCCCGGCGATCTGGGGGACCTCTCCTGGGATAAAGAATACAATCACCTGAAGGGCCTGAGCGCAAATAAAGGCAAAGGGAGCAATAAACCCCAACGAGGAGATCCACATTTTCAGTTTCTCGGGGGTGGAAAATATTTTGAACAATTGCTCGCTGAATATGAAAGCAAAGAGAAAAATAGCGACGAAGAGTAAGGGAAAAGCCAGAAGGTAAAATAATTTCTTAGCTTTCACGGCCATTGATCATACCCGGAATCAATTGGCTTTGACTATATGGAGATTTTTATGTATACTTTTTTATATGAAATCTCCTAAAAATAAGCTTAAGACAAGGTATAAAACAGGACAGGAAATTGTCTATCCACTCCAGGGCGTGGGCCATATTGAGAATATAGAAGAGCGGCCTTTCCGGGACACCAATCTGCTTTACTATATCATCTATCTGGAAGTTTCGGATATGACTATCTTTGTCCCGGTAGACAGGGCGGATGAGATCGGAATCAGACCTATTGTCGATAAAAAAGAAGCCAATAAGGCTCTCAAGCTCATTTCCGAAGACTATGAGCCCATTCTGGCCGATTGGAAGTTGAGATACCAGATGAACCTGGATCTCCTTAAAAAGGGCACCGTCCTGGATATTGCCACGGTGGTGCGGACCCTTTACCACCGCAGCAAGATAAAGGAACTGCCGATTTTAGAGCGGAAGCTCTATGACAGTGCGCTGAAGCTTCTCGTCGATGAGATATCTTTCTCCCTGCAAAAGAAAAAAGACGAGGTAGAAGAACTGGTATTCAGTAAATTGGACCTGAATTGATCATAATCGCCGCCGTCATAACAGCCGCCGGCAGGAGCAGACGGATGGGCGCGGCGGGTAAAAAAGAGTACCTTGAAATTGAAGGCACTCCTGTGCTGGCTCGATCGATACTTCCCTTTCTCAAAACCGAAGCCGTACGGCCGGTGGTGGTGACGGTACCGGAAGGTCAGGTTAGAAAAATAGAGGAGCTTCTGAGGCATTATCTGGATATCGATGAGCTCCGGCTGATCGTGGGAGGAGTGTCCAGGCAGGAATCCGTTTATAAGGCGCTCGAAGCTCTTCTGAAAGATACTCCTGAGGCGGTTTTAATCCATGACGGCGCCCGGCCCTGGGTAACCGAAGCTCTCATCAAAAGAGTGCTGGACAATGCGCTGAAATACGGCGCCTGTATCCCCGTTGTTCCGGTGGCTGAAGCGCCGAAACTCGTCGCTCATTCCGGTTTTATCTTGAAAGATTTGGACCGGGAACAGACTGCGGTAGCCCAGACTCCGCAGGGCTTTAACTTCGGCCAAATTCTTGAGGCGCATAGAGCGGCCCAAAAAGCAGGGCTGTCCGTTATCGATGATGCCGAAGCCTACTCGGCCTTTATCGGGCCTGTTTTCACGGTTGCCGGAGAAGTGAATAACAGGAAAATAACTTTCAGGCAGGACCTGAACTGACCATGGAAAGCATTAGAGTCGGACTCGGCTACGATATTCACCGGCTTACTGAAGGGCGCAGGTTGATGATCGGGGGAGTTGAAATCCCGGCCGAGATCGGTGAAGACGCCCATTCCGACGGGGATGTGCTGGTCCACGCCGTAATCGACGCTCTATTGGGAGGTGCAGGGCTGGGAGATATCGGAAGTCATTTTCCCCCGGATGATTCGGCCTATAAGGATATCTCCAGCAGAACTCTACTGCGGAAAACGGGGAATCTCCTCAAAGGGAAAAGATTCCGGATTATGAATCTCGACTGCACGGTCATCCTGGAATCCCCCAGGCTGCTCCCGTTCAGAGACCGAATTAAAGACGCCATAGCCGCGGACCTGGAGATAAATAACGAGGCGGTGTCCGTGAAGGGCAAGACCAAAGAAGGCCTGGACAAAACCGGGGAGGGAAGAGCGGTAGAAGCCTATGCTGTGGCGCTGTTAAGCAGGATGAATTATGGAGTTCGATTTTGAAACGATAGACCGCTTTACGATGCGCATTCCGCCCCGGGGGAATATGAAAGTCCCGGTAACCCTTTATTTAGGCCGGGGGCTGAAACTTGAGGAAGAAGCCATCCGCCAGATCATGGACGCGGCCTGTATCGATGAAGAGGCGCTTGTTTTCGCCACCCCGGACATTCACACCGGCTACGGGTTTCCCATCGGCTCTATTTTTGCTTCTCCCAATTTCATCTCACCGTCCGCAGTGGGCTACGACATCAACTGCGGAATGAGGCTGCTTTCGACTCCTTTCGAGGCTAAAGAATTTAATCCCATCCCCCTGGCCGAGGAGATTGCAAAACTGATTCCCCTTGGGGAAGGAAAGCACAATCTCCGGATCTCAAAGCAGGAGCTAAATTCGATTCTTTCCTCAGGTCTTGAGCAGATTGAACCGATAGCAGATCGTTTCGCTTTAGTTCAAGGCTCGCCGGAGGCGGAAAACCTTTATCAGGACATCCGGAGGGTTGAAGACGAAGGAAGCCTGAAGGGCTTACCGGGAAAGCTTCCCCCCAGGGCCCTGGAAAAGGGCCTTACCCAGTTGGGGACCCTGGGGGGCGGCAATCATTTTATCGAGATCCAGCAAGTGGTTTCTGTTGATGATCCCAAGCTGGCGGAAAGGATCGGCCTCAGGGTGGGCCGGATAATGATCATGATCCATTCCGGGTCCAGGGGGCTCGGCTATGAAACGGCCGGCTTTTTCATAAAGCGCGCCGCCGAACATATGAAAAGAAACCGGCTAAAGTCTCCCAACAACCAGCTTCTGTTCTTTAAGGCCGCCTCCGAGGAAGGTGAGGACTACCTTAGAGCCATGAACGGGGCTGCCAATTTTGCCTTTGCCAACCGGCAGGCCATGAGTCTCCTGGTCCGAAAGGCGGTAAAGAACCTGTACGGCCCTGGGGCGATGATCGAGACGATCTATGATGTGGCCCATAACATAGTAAAGTTCGAGACCCACCTGGTGGGAAGAAAAAAAAGAGACCTCTACGTCCATAGAAAAGGCGCCACCAGGTCTTTCGATGCAAAACGGATGGAAAGAACTCCCTTTGCCGGAATAGGCCAGCCCGTCCTGATTCCCGGCTCCATGGGAACGGCCTCCTATGTACTGCTGGGACATCCCGGCTCGGCACGCTCGCTTTTCTCCGTAAACCATGGAGCGGGTAGGGTCTTGAGCCGAAGCCGGGCGGCGGGAAAGAAGGGAAGACCCGGGGTCATAACGGATGAAAATTTCAAGGAATCCATGGAGGGAATCTATTTGATCTGCGGCGATAAGCGGCGGATCAAAGAAGAGGCTCCGGAGGCGTACAAGGATATCGACCGGGTTATTGAGGTTGTCCTCGGCGCCGACCTGGCCCTGCCGCTGGCAAAATTGAGGCCCCTGGCGGTTCTGAAAGGCTAGGAACGCCATGCCTATCCCCTGGGACACGATCATGGCAAAACTGGAACGCCATTTGACCGGCAAGCAGCTTCCGGCGGTCTCGGAAATCGCCCGGGTGCGGCAAGACCCCTTCCGGGTGCTGGTCTCCACCATGATATCCCTGCGCACCAAGGATGAAGTCACCTCCCGGTCTTCAGAGCGGCTGTTCCTGGAGGCTTCCACACCGGAACCGCTTGCCCGGCTGCCGGAGGAAGAGATTGCCCGCCTCATTTACCCGGCCGGATTTTACAAGACCAAGGCCAGGAACCTTAAACGGGCGGCCGTTATCCTGGTCGATAAATACGCCTCCCGGGTACCGAGCTCCATGGCCGAGCTGCTGGCTCTGCCCGGGGTGGGAAGGAAAACCGCCAACCTGGTGCGCAACCTGGGCTTCGGGCTCGACGGAATCTGCGTGGATACCCATGTTCATCGCATTTCCAACCGAACGGGCTGGGTGGAGGCGAAAACCCCGGCGAAGACCGAAATTGCCCTTGAGAAGATCCTGCCCCGGAGATACTGGATCGCCATCAACGAATACCTGGTAGGCTTCGGCCAAAATACCTGCACCCCCATCTCGCCTAAATGCTCGCTGTGCCCGGTATATGAGAACTGCCGGCGGATAGGAGTGGAAAGCTCCAGATAAGAACAGCAGGTCGGAGATGCTCGCAGAGTGCAGAAGATGAGCCGAACCCCGGCCCACTATGCTATTACCTTTAAAATCTTGTACGTTCAGCGCAAGAAATAATCAAGTCCAGCGCTTTTCCCAAATTCCGGGTATCCTGTACCCCTACGGGCACCTACGACCTTCGAGCGCGATAGGCTGATACTCCAGACCACCCCGTTAAAGCCTTTTGACATTTCTCCCGATACTTTTTCTATACCAGAGGTGAAACTAGCGGTACTTGTGCTTGTCAATTGTCTATAATATTATAAAATCAATCAATGAGTTCATTATCTGCAGCGGCAGTAGGGAAAATGGTACCAGTAGCATACCTCTAATTGGAGAAATTGATGGCAGATCGGCAAAGCATTCTCATAGTCGATGACGAAACTCGTTTTCGCGAGAGTTTGAGAGATCTTTTAAACGATCATGAATATGAGACAGAAACTGCATCTAACGGAAAGGAGGCAATTCAACTTCTATCGCAAAGCACTTTTGATCTCATACTTCTGGATATAGTTATGCCCGATATCGACGGCCACCAGGTCCTGTATCATATTAAAAAGCATTATCCTGAGATTTCAGTTATTGTCATTACGGGACACGCCTCAATCGAGTCCGCCGTATCCGCTTTAAAAGAGGGGGCCTATGATTATATAAAAAAACCATTTGAAAGTGAGGAAATATTTAACAGAATAGCCAACGCGCTGGAACAGGGGAGACTCAAGAAGGAAAAAGAAGCGATAAACCGTGAATTGGAACACTCGCAAAGACAGTATCGATATCTGGTACAGAACTCCCCCGACATAATTTATACCCTGGATGAGAAGAGTAATTTTTCGTTTGTCAATACTGCTTTTGAACAATTACTGGGCTACCCAAGCGATAGAATTATTGGGAAACATTTTTCCAGCATTATTTATCCGAAAGACTTAGAAAAATCAAAACATGTGTTTAATGAGCGGCGAACGGGAAAACGAGCTTCTTTTGGTGTTGAATTACGTTTAAAGCCTTTTTCCAGGACTGGTCAGACGCGACACGGCAAACCTGGTGAAAAAAGGGGTGCATTGCCCATCGAGTTGAAGGCGCAAGGCCTGTATGATAAAAGCCCTGAGAGTAAGGATAAGCAGTTTCTGGGAACCTATGGCGTCGCAAGGGATATACGTGACAGAAAATTGCTGGAGGTACATCTCCAGCAAGCGGAAAAAATGGAAGCCATTGGCAGGTTGGCCGGTGGCATAGCGCATGATTTCAATAATCTATTGGCTGCGATCGTAGGGAATATTGCGTTGGTGAAAATGCATATGAATGAGGATGATGAGGCTTATGAACGAATGGTTGAAATTGAAAAGGCTTCGTTTCGCGCCCGCGGGCTCACTCAGCAGTTAATAACCTTTGCCCACGGTGGTGCGCCGGTAAAAAAAACAGGTTCACTTTCAGAGCTCATTAAAGAGGCTGCCATTTTTGTGCTCCGCGGTTCTAATGTTCGCTGTAAATTCAATTTTCCCGAAGAGCTAGGGTCTGTAGAATTTGATGAGGGACAAATCAATCAGGTTGTTCAAAACCTTATCATCAATGCCGACCAGGCGATGCCTGAAGGGGGTATCGTAGAAATACAAGGAGAAAATGTGACCATTACGGCCTCCTACAGCTTGCCGCTGCTTCCCGGTAAGTATGTGCGGATTAGTATTACGGACCACGGCAGTGGGATTTCTACCGAACATCTTCACAAAATATTTGATCCCTTTTTTACTACCAAAGAGGGCGGAACGGGATTTGGCCTTTCCACTTCCTATTCCATTATGAAAAGCCATGAAGGCTACATTGATGTGAAATCCCAGCTAGGCACGGGAACAACATTCTATCTTTATTTCCCTGCTTTTGAAAAAAAAATTGATCCTATCCTTACAACGGCTAAGAAACACCGGGTGGGAAAAGGGAAAATACTCTTCATGGACGATGAAAAAGATTTGCGTAATACCTACAGCAATATACTTGAAAAATTGGGATATACGCCGTTTACAGTAAGAGAGGGAAAAGAAGCGATTCAGAGTTATAAGCAGGCTCTAAAAGCCGGAGAGCCCTTTGATGCGGTAATTATGGATTTAACAATACCTGGGGGCATGGGCGGTAAGGAGGCAATTAAAGAGCTGTTGAAAATTGATCCTGATGCCAGGGTGATCGTATCCAGTGGATATACCGATAATCCTGTAATGGCCAATTACCGGGAATACGGATTTATTGATGTAATTGTAAAACCCTTTAGTATTGAGATCTTGAGCGAAACCCTTTACAGGGTCCTGCACTCCGGATAGATTCAGGGAAAAGTGAAAAGCTTCCGGGATATTCCTTTGGGCCGGATCCACCTGTGCGAGTACATCATCTCCGAACAGGTGATGGAGGTGATCCTCGGGACAGAGTTTCGCAAGACCCGGACTGCCGATTTTCCGGGCTTATTCAATTTGATTGTTGGTTTGACTCGTAATAGGCCAGGGGAAAATCAATTAAAGGGGAAATCATGAAAAAGGGCCTCTTTTTTGTACTCCTTTTGGTCGTGCTGCTCGTCTCCGCCTTAAGCTCCTTCTCCGGCGGGCAGGGTAGTCGTCGGCTGCCTGGAGCCGCTGACCGGAGAGCACGCAGTATTCGGCACTGAAGCAAAAATAGGAATGGAAATCGCCGTCAGGCACATCAACGAGCTGGGAGGAATCAAGGCTCTGGGCAATCTTCCCCTGGAATTGGTGGTGGAGGACAGCGGTGGCCTCGGAAGTAACCGAGCGGGAAAAAGTAATCCTGATCGCGGACGCCCTGGTGGACAGCGTGACCGGGATGGGCCGAAGATACCTCTTCAGGCCGGCACCCAAGGCCGCCCAGCACGGTGCTTCGGTGGTGGAATTTGCCGTCCAGGCCGCCGAAAAGGCGGGTGTGCCGCTTCAAAATGAATTACTATGCCATGTGGGTCCTGGTGGAGGCCCTGGAACTTTCGGGCCGGCTCTTCCCGGATGACCCGCTCAACCCTGACAACCTAAGACAGGCATTCCTCAAGCTCGATCTGACCTCAGGTCCGGCTGTCGACACTTATCCGGCGGACCACATCACCTTTACGGAAACGGGAGACAATCCGTATGCGAGGGCCACAATTCTCCAGGTCATAAACGGTGAGCCGAAGGTTGTCTGGCCATTTGAAGCGGCCGAAGTGGAGGCTGTCTTTCCGAGACCGGATGCGACCTATTGATCGCCGTGATTACCAGTCGTTCCGGCAGCAGCGAACATATTAAAACTTAAACGACCAATGGTTGAATATCCGGATGCAGAAACAGAAGATCACCTCAAGTCAATCAGGCAGCTTTTCCTCGAGTATGCCGCGTCCCTTTCCTTTAACCTGTGCTTCCAAAACTTTGATAGAGAGCTTGCCGGGCTCCCCGGGGAATACGCTCCCCCGGACGGGTGCCTGATACTGGCTTCGCTTGATAATAAAGCCGCCGGCTGCGTGGGCTTGAGAAAGATATCGGCCGAGATATGCGAAATGAAACGTCTCTACATTAGACCACAGTTTCGCGGCAGGAAAATCGGCAGAAAACTGGCGGAAATCATAATTAACAGAGCCAAAGACGAAGGCTACCGGCGCATGAGGTTGGATACGATCTCTACCATGAAAGAGGCGATTGCCCTCTACCGCTCGCTGGGATTTTATGAAATCGAGCCCTACCGCCACAATCCTATTCCGGGAGCGCAGTTTATGGAAAAGCTCCTGTAGGAAAGATCCGTCCAGGAAAGATTCGCTCAACTGTTACGACGGTTCCATCAGATTGATGAGATCGGACGCCACTTATATCGATTTTCAGGTAGACAAATATATCGATTATATTGAAGAGAAGGTATTGGATTGGTCCTATCTCAAGTTCCCTCAGGCAAAATCCTGGGTTGAAGGTTTCTCGATGGATCTTGAAAATCCCCGGGGCGTGTACCGGACTAATACACTGGCCGGAATCAATGTCGCCGACCGAATGGCAACCCCGCTCAATTAATCTTGTTGTATAATTGGGCCAGAATGCCCCGATTAATATGTCCAGCAAACAGGTGTCTTCATCCCCGCAGGTCGTAGATGCCCGCAGGGTAGCGTAGATGCCCGCAGGGTAGGGGTAGGGGTAGTGCTGCGCTGGGCTCAGGGCGTACTTAACCGGGTCGAAATGGCGATAAGGGCTTATGATCCCTGTCTTTCTTGTTCCACCCATACTATTGACGGCTAAATTCCAGTTGAGCTTACGATTGAGGATGCAGCCGGTAAAGTAATCGCTACCCCTACCCCGGTAAACGGCTGATAAAAGATACAGCCACATTCAGGCGCCCTTTGGCCGGTTTTAGAGATGAAGGATACGCCGGAAGATGCGGCTGTCTTGAATCTGGGCCTGAGCATCAGGGGATTTATTTTCGATATCCTTTTAAGCGAAAGGAGACCTGAACGAATCGTAATTGTTGATGCAATTCGGGATGAAGGGAGGAAACCCGGAGAAATTTTTGAAGTACAGTTAGATAACCTGGCAAAAGAGAAGGCGGATGATTTTACGTTCCACCGGGGACCGACTTCCAATCTATTGAAAGAGCTGCGGGATTTCTACGGATTAGAAATCGTTATCATCGGTTGTCTACCTTTAACTATTCCGGCGGAGATGAAATACGGTTTTTCCGAACCCCCCAGGAATGCAGTTTGCAAAGCCGGCGAGTTGATTGTTAAAAGGTAACTAAATTATTCATGAATTTTGCCGATTTTTTCAATTTTCATCTTCTAAAGAGCTTGACCTGAGCGGAGAAAGCGTTATATTTTCTCCTAACAGGAATCTCTCTGGCCTTTTAGGACTTGAGGCGGGAGGTAATTATGGAGATAATGTTTCTGGGCACCGGTGGAGCCGAGGGCATCCCGGCCATTAACTGTGAATGCCATCACTGCATGCAGGCCAGACAAAAAGGCGGCAAACTGCAGCGCGAACGAAACGCCATCCTTTTCAAATTGTCAGGTTACAACATGCTAGTGGAGGCGCCGCCTAACACCCGGGGCCTGATCAATAAATACGAAGTGAATAACCTGGACGGTATTTTAGCCACCAATGCCGCCTACAGCCACATCGGCGGCATCAAAGAGTTCGAGTACTGGCGCACCTCGTTGGATTTTCTGGCAGAGCCGTCGTTGTTCAAGCTAATCAAGAAGGAACACTGGACAGACAAGCTGGATGAGGTCATGTTTTACATCCCCTACTACCCCGGCGCAGCCCTTTCCTTTGGCAAATTCTTCCTGATTCCTTTTGCCGCCCGGACCCGACAGCCGGTCTTCGGTCTATCCATTAAAAACGGAGGCAAACAAATCGTCTATTCCTCAAGCACACCCAACCGCCTGACCAATTACGCGCGCTCCCTGATGATCGGCGTGGACCTCCTGATCGTAAATACGCCGACTTTCGAGCCCCCCAAGGAGGATCACATAACCCTGGTTGAAGCCATCGAGCTCAAAGAACAGGTCGGCGCCAAGCAATTAATCGTGACCCATATTAATCACCATAATCGTACTCACAATGAATTGGAGGTCTATGTTCATCAATATCCCGACGTCAGCGTCGCTTACGACGGCATGAGCGTGGAGATCTAGTAAATGAAAATTCATTTCTTGGGTACCGGGGGAGCCGAGGGTATCCCAGCCATACGCTGCGAGTGTAAACACTGCCTGCGCGCCGAGCGAGAGGGAGGAAGGCTGGTGCGGAAGCGCAGCGCCGTTTTATTTTCCCTACCCGGCTACGAGCTCTTGATGGACGCCCCACCGGACATTCGAGAACTGCTTAACCCCGGCGGTATCGAATCAATAAACGGCATCTTTCTGACCCATGAGCATTTTGACCACGTCGGCGGGCTGGAGGAATTTCTCTACTGGCGTCAGGATGTAGAGCTGTTCGCAGAAGCGCAGGTGTATCAGCGCTTGATCCGGGTTAATTGGAGCAAACAATTTCCGGATATCGCCTTCCCCTTTGCCGTTCAACCGGGAGTAACCGTTTTCTTCAAAGATTTCTCCTTCACTCCTTTCCGGGTGCACCACTCTGTTCCCTGTTTCGGACTGGCATTCAACGAAGGCTGGCGCCGGGTCATCCACGGCGCCGACTCCAGCCTGAGGTTCAGCAACTACGCCCGCTGCCTGATTGAAGGGGCCGACGTCCTGATCCTGAACACCCCTTTCTTCGGCGCAAATGGAGACGACAAGCATATCAGCGTTGAGGAGGCCGTTGCCCTGAAAGAAAAAGCGGGGGTTAAGCAATTAATTCTCACCCATGCCAATCACTTCAACCTGCCTCACGACGAGCTGGAAGCCTACGCCTCACAATTCGAGGGCATCACGGTAGCATACGACGGGCTTAAGGTTGAAGTGTGAAACAGGTGCTACATATTACGATGACCGGTTAATTGAAGTGTTAAAGACCGGACCAGGGGGTGTCAAAAATCAATTGCCTGGGCCCATGATACCATCAGAAGTGAAGAAGAAAGATAAGATGATCCAGCCGCATCTGACGTCAGCTACAGAGAGTTGCCCAGCCCGATTTCAATCAGGATGGGACTTTGCTCAATTGCCCAGTATAGATCTTCCAAGCGGTTGACATAGTCAGGTACGTTCCAAGCCGGAATTGTGCTTTATCAGCCCAAGAGAGGTTCGACAGGAAGAAGCAGATCAAGCAGCAGTAACAGATCATGAGTCTTAGGGAATGGAATTTCTGCCTCCTGCAGCCGTGCCTTAAGATATTTTTCTGTACACTGTTGTGCGTGGAAACAGGCAGCATCATAGTTTGGATTCTTACGGGCCGTAATTCCCTGTGAGCACTGGCGTAGTCTCCCACTCGCTCCTGAATCTTTTGCGGTGTTCGAACGATCAGATCCATGGAGAATTCTGCATGAAGTTGCAAACGAATTTCAGCTGCCTTTATAGCTCCTGGTTCCTCGTGAGCCAAGATGACAAGCAGATCGACATCTGAATCTTCTGTTGGATTGCCAGTGGCATAGGAACCGAACAGCAGTTCCTTATAGTACAGAATACTGCGAACCGACATTCCAAACAAGCGTGCGATAACAGTGAATGCCTAAATCTATGATTCCACCGCAGGGGTCCAGGTGATGGCACATCCGCGCCTAAGGCCGCCGGCTTTCCTGCTTCAAGTGGCCGTTATCAGCGTCAGTTCGTCAATAATATCACATAGATATGGGAGGTGTCATAGTAGTAATTTCTGTGCATGACCGCATGGTTTACAGCTTCTCTGCTCCGTTTGTCCTTCTTCCGCCGCTTTCAGCATGTCTTAATTCCTATTGGACTGCTATATAATAGCGCGACCTAAGGTGAAAGTCGACGATAAATTGCGAATTCAAAAAGCTGATAAATAAAGAACGGCAACCAGGCGCGATAAGACCTTACCTGGAGTCCCATGAGATCCTGCTGGGAAGGCGCTGCCGGCCCGAACCGGCTTCATCAAATATTCATGCTTAATCTGCCCTTTGGCCGGCCATTACAAAGCCCTGTGCCGCACCCGCTGATAGCAATATCCCCATTCACTTCTTCACTTTAGAATGCGGATAGCCTCGCCTGCTCTACACCCTGTCCATGCTTCCAATCAATTCGTCGTGGTTTACTGCGAAAATCTTTGAGCTTGTATCTGAAACAGCATAAGGAATAATCAGTCTGTCTTGATGAATAAGAGCGCCGCAAGAATATATAACATTCGGAACATACCCATTTCTTCCACCTTCCTCGGGACAGATTAAAGGTGTCCGTAATGTGCCGATGACTCTGGAAGGATTCACTAAATCGAGCAAAATTGCTCCCATGCAGTATCTCCTTACCGCGCCCACACCATGGGTAAGAAGAAGCCATCCATGATCCGTTTTAATGGGTGAGCCGCAGTTACCGATCTGGGTGAGCTCCCAGGTCTCCTTTGGGGTAACGAGAAGTTTCGGGTTCTCCCAGGTGTAAATGTCATCGGAATGAACAATGAACAGGTTTTCATTGTCATGCCTTGAAATCATGGCGTATCGTCCATTAACTTTTTCCGGAAACAGGGCCATACCCTTGTTCTTGGCACAGCTTCCCTTTAGCAGGGTTATACGGAATTTTTTAAAATCATCCGTTTCAATCAACTTTGGCAATATATCAGATCCGTTATAGGCTGTGCAGGTGGCATAGTAGCCGCGACCCTTTCCGGAAAAGCGCATGAACCGGGCATCTTCAAGACTCCGGCTTTCGTCTTCCATAACCGGGAAGATGACCCGGCCGGAGAGGGGTATGTCCCGGTCAAAGGTCAGCTCATAATCATCCTCATTTCACCGGGGTTCAGTTCACTTTGATCGGGATGGGGAACTATTGAAGGGTTGAACAGGGCGGCAGATTCAATTGAGTATTCCATGGTGAAATAGGCGCCGATCAGGAGCTCCTGTTCCGGTAGAAGAGCCTCCTCTGTACGAGCCTTAACTCTGTTGTAGTGCTCCCTGAAAACTTTACGGATATCCCTGTGCCGCCCGGAAAAAAGATTGACGGTACCTTCCAGAAGTTCCTTCACCCTTTTTTCGGGAATTGAACACACCCTGCGAATAATGTTTTCCTCCCGAACGCTGCTCTGCAGATAGAAAAACCTGGTGATAATCCTGCTGCTATCGGGTAAAAAAAGGAGGCCAACATCCTCCAGATTCAACTTTTCTCTACTGTTGTACATGTTAATAGTCCTCAGGTGATAAAACCTCTCCAATTGAAATTGCCACGTTATGTCAAGATAGTGTTACTTTAGCCTTTAAGGCCGGCAAAGGATACACCTTCCATGTAATACTTACTGAAAAAGAAGAAGAGAACCAGTATCGGAACCGCGTTAAACATGGCCCCGACCAGCGTAAGGTTCCACTCCTGCTTGTAATGCTGTTGAAAGGTCATCAGCGCCACATTCAAGGTCCAAATATCCACCCGGCTCAGGTAGAGGAGAGGATCGAGAAAGTCGTTCCACCTGGACTGAAACTGCAGGATGAAGAGTGTAAGCAGGCCGGGTCTTGATAGGGGTATAATTACTGTGCTGTAGGTTTTAAAATAACCGGCGCCATCGATCATGCAGGCTTCTTCCAGTTCGTGAGGGATCGATTTGAAGAACTGGGTCAGTAGAAAGATCCCGAAGGCTTCGATTACTTTAGGGAGGATGATAACCCAGTAGGTGTTTATGAGGTGAAGCTTGGCCATCATCACATATTTTGGAACCGGTATGATGACACTGGGAAGCATCATCGAAGACAACAACACGGTAAAAATCAACTCTTTTCCCCTGAAGCGCAAGCGGGCAAAGGCATAGGCTGACATAGAACAAAGCACAACTTGCGAAGCTGCACAAATAACCGAGATAAAAGCCGTATTGAAAAGCCATCGGGGAAAGGTGCCCCCTCTGCCCAGATCCGTGCTCCAGGTCTTGATCCAGTTGCCCCAAAGCCGGGTCACCGGAACAATTTTCGGCGGCCAGGCGGTTATTTCAGCATTGGATTTTACGGTTCCCAGGAATGCCGGCATGAAGGGGGTGAAAAGCACGACTGAAATAATGATCAGCACAAGCTATTTTGAGACAGTCCCCACTATAATCCTTGTTGGTCTTTTACTCTCCAGTACAATTGTCGTTTCCATGGTATCAGTACTGCTCCGTTCCTTTCTCAATGAATTTTCTTTGTAAATAGGTAAAACGAATATAATGGCTGCCAGGACAAAGGCCATGGCCGCTCCATAGCCGGCTCTGATCGGTCCTTCGGTGCCCAGAGTTTCTCTGTATATCATATAAACCGGAACCATTGTCGTTTGCAGCGGTCCCCCCTGGGTCAGTATCTTTACGTGGTCGAACAACTGCAGGGTCCCAATGGTTCCCAGAACGACGACCATCATGGTGATAGGCCTAAGCATAGGAAGGGTTATTTTCCAAAACATGGTCCACTGTTTGGCGCCATCGATCGATGCAGACTCGTAGAGGGAAGGGGGTATATTCTGCAGGGCTGCCAGGAACATGATCATGAACGTCGGAGCAGTAGTGTAAATGGCCAGCAGCATCACCGCTATCCAGGCAACGCTGGGCCCGTGGAAATACCACAAATTGAAATCCACGTCTCCACCAAAGAGTCGGGCGATGAGCTGAAAGAGCCCCCTTGGGTCTTTCAGCCAGTCGACATTCTGCCAGGAGCCTCTGAATAGTCCCAGGAAAACGCCTATTATCCGATTGATGAAACCCGGTTTGAGGTAAATGCATTAAGAATAACAGCCAGGAATAGAGCGATCGAAGTCTGGAAAAAGACTACGATTACCGCGTACCAGAAAATGTTTAAAAGTCCCCTTCCGAAGTCCTCTGACCGGAAGGTTTTAATATAATTCTTAAGGCCTATAAACTCCGGCGGGGCAAAGATGTTCCACTCGTTCAAACTAATATAAAAGGCGAATATGAGCAGACCGACAAGAAACACCAGAGTGGAAACAAGATAAGGGGAAATGAAAAGGTAGGCTGCGACCTCCTCTTTTCTTTTCATCCGGCTTAACGATGATTTTTTTTGCACATTCATTGATCTGTCCTTTTTTCTTAGTTAACAAAGGCAGGAGGAGAATCCTCCTCCTGTCTTTGTTTTTGCTGCTACTCTCCCGCCAGGATGGCGTTGACCTTCTCATCCGCCTGGGCAAAGGACTCATCGATGGATTGCGCACCGAGGAAGATCCTTTCCATAGCCTTGGTGACCTGGTCGGGATGGGTGGAATAGGCGAAACCGGTTTTCACGATCTCCGCCTGGTTCTCCCGGCTGGTAATAAAAATGGTAAGGGCCGCCGCCGCCCTGGGATACCTGGTATGGGCGCTGACGCCTATGGCATTGGTGAAGATGAAATCCGACCTTACCCCGTCGTTCGACCTGGGAATCATAACAGCCTTCCACACTACATCGGGATAGTCTGACTTCAAGAAGTTGACCATCCAGCCACCCTCGTAGGCCATGGCCACCAGCTTCTTACCGATGGCTTCCCCGGCCCATCCGGCGCCCAGATCGGAAGCGGTAACCAGGACACCGTCATTTTTCATCTTGAGGAGGTAAGAAGCCGCCTTCTTTATCTGGGGAGTGTTCAGAGTCGCCCTGGTATAGTCTGAATTCGTATAAGAGCCTCCTGCCTCGAAGGCCCAGGGAGCGAACCTGGCCCAGTCTGCATTCTGCACAAAACCGGCATACCCGGTCTTGCCGGCAATGGTTTTGGCCGCCTGGTAAAGATCGTCCCAGGTCCAGTTGTCGGTCGGTTCTGCAATACCGGCCTCTTTGAAGGCCTCGGGAAGGTAAGTCAGCCCCAGGGTGCCCCAGTCCTTGGGAAGACCGTAGGTTTTGCCCCGGAGGATGAAGATCGTAAGAAGCGACTCAATAAAGTCTGAGCGGGAAACATCCGCCTGTCTCATGTAGTCATCGAGGGCCAGGAGCTGTCCCGTATCGCCGAAGGCAGTCATCAACTGGTCGTCCACGTAGAAGACATCCGGTTCCGTTCCTCCGGTCATCATGGCCTTGAGCTTGGTCTGGAAGTCGGCAGGTATGGGTTGGAATTCCACATCCACATCCGGATAGATCTTGTTGAAGCGAGCGATCGAGTCCCTGTAGACCTGCTGCTCTGTCTCGCCTCCCCACCCAGAGAAGACAATGCCGGCGCCCTTCTCCACGGCAAACTTGGTGAAGCTGGTCGGCTGCGCACCGGCCATCGCCTCTTCTGCTGCAGGTTCTGGTTTTTTCTTACAACCTACAAACGCTGATGTTCCTGCCAGTACCAGAAGCAGGATCATCGTGAGTTTTAGTGCTTTTTTCATAAAAGCCTCCCTTTATTTTTACTCATAGGATGTCTTAATACACCCTGTGGCTTTTACACATGAAACTCAGACTGACTCCCTAATAATCAGCTCGACGTCGATCTTCTTGTTTTTGGGAACATATTCCGGCTGTTCTATGATTCTATGCAGCAGCCTGGCGCCCTGAAATCCCAGCTCGAACTTGTGTTGTCTGACCGTTGTCAGCCTGGGTTGAACGTACTCAGCGAAAAAGATGTCATCGAAGCCAATGACGGCCACATCGGCTGGAACTTCTATCCCACTCTCGGTTAATGCCTTTATGGCGCCCACTGCCATTAAGTCCGAAGCAGCAAAAATTACTGTAAATCTCTTTTCTTCCTTAATAAGAACTTTATTACCGCCTCGTATCCTCCGCTTTCAGTGTAGTTGGCAGTAATTACCAGCTCCGGGTCAAAAGACAATCCGTTCTTTTTGAGAGCCAGTTCGTATCCTGCCCGGCGCACATAACTGACGGCTGCCAATTCGTGCCCATTGATGAACACAATCCTCTCGTGTCCCCGTGAAACAAGATAATCGATGGCCAACTCACAACCCTTTATGTTATCCGATTCAATGTAAGTGCTCTTCTTCCCTGTCAGGGGATAGTCCAGTATGACGGCGGGAATGAAATCTTCTTTAAGTTCCTCAATATATGGATGATCCGTCCTGATTCCCAAAATAAAAAGGCCTTCAATCCCACGCGAATAGCAGATATTTTAAAGGGATTCTCTGACCTGGTTTTTCGCCTTTATCGGAATGATTATCAGATCGAATGAAGTATTTCCGAAGAATTTTCTGATACCTGCAATCATTTCAAAGGTAAAGGACTGATAAGGAATCGACTCCCGGTAATCATCATAGACAAGGCTTACCAGATGGCTCTTTTTTAAAGCGAGACTGCGGGCCGGGCGATTGGGGATATATCCCATCTCCTGAGCCGTTTTCTTTACCAGTTCCTTTGTTTTCGGGCTCACCTCACTATAATCGTTCAATGCTCTCGATACTGTTGTCAGAGATAGATCTAGCTTTGCTGATATATCGGATAACTTTACCACAATAGCCTCTGTAGAAATTATCTCCAGTTGCAATACAACCCATTCAAAGCGCCTGGGAAACAACGGGGTCGAAATAAGAACACTTCCTAATCTTGCCTCAGGCTCTTTCTAATACATCACTTTCAGTACCTTATCGGGCCGGAGAAGATACTCCTTTCCGGAAATTTCCACGGGTAATGACCGCCCTGTTGAGGATAGTGGGTCGATAGCGATCCGGTCTTTAGTAATCTCAATACTGTATTCCTTTCCTCTCCAGTTGAGCTTGAATTTCAGTTTCTTCCATTCTTTGGGTAGATGCGGATCGATACTCAGCCTCTCATCCCGGACAATCCGTATTCCCCCAAAACCGATTACTGCGGCCTGCCAGTTCCCCCCGAGGGAAGCGGCGTGAAGCCCTTCCCGGGAACTCTGCGGGTTCTGGCTCAGATCTATTCGGATAGAACGCTCGAAATATTTATACCCCTTTTCTACCTCATCCATTTCTGCTGCCACAATGGCGTGAACGCTCGGACTCAACGTGGAATCGTGAAGGGTCTTGGGCTCATAGTAATCCCAGTTGACACGTTTGATCTTCTGGGAGAAATCATCACCAAGGAGGTAAAGAAGCATGACTGTATCTGCCTGCTTGGTAACCTGCAGCAGCTTAATTTCTTGCCAGCCACGATCTTGCAGAATGGCTCCTGTCCCTTCTCTATAAGGTGAGAGGAAGTACAAAGATCTCCGTATCCCAAAAAACATGACCTTTGTAGCCCTCTCCGGATAGTCCCTTTGCTCCGATGCTCAAGTGTTCATTATGCTGGGGCGCCATCTGATAGATGTGAAACAGCGAAAAACGAATTGCAAGCAGGTCAAAATCGGGCCCATCGAGAACTAGATCTGATTTCTCCCAGATCTGATTCCACCTGTTTCGATGAGCAGCAAAAAGTCCCTCATAGCCAATCTCCGTATCTTTGCGCAGGTTTTCCAGCCCTAAGTCTTCCGGTTCCAGGTCCGAAATTCCTTTTTTTTCCTGAAAAACCGG
>CAZERV010000003.1:49307-54720 GCA_964514815.1 uncultured Spirochaetaceae bacterium
GCCCTAAGTCTTCCGGTTCCAGGTCCGAAATTCCTTTTTTTTCCTGAAAAACCGGATCACGACTCGTATAGGCAGTGACCAGTTTCTCAAAGGTGAAGTTCTCTTCCTGCCCGATTTCATGGCTGGAACACAGAAAAATCTTTCTCCGTTCCGTTTCCAGCTTTTGTTTTACTCTTAATTTCTTTTCGTTGAAGTGGAAACGGTGCCTGGCCGCGACAACGAGACCGATATCTGATTCCTGGGTTCTGGAAGTCATTGAAATAATGTCGTTCGGAAAAAACCGCAGCCTTCCTTGAAGTGCTGGGTTCCACTGTTACTGACCTGGCCGTCGATTCCCGAGCGAATGTCAATATATCCGGAGTAGTTGAGGGGAGAGATCTTCACTTTCAAGGCAGCGAGCCGTATATTGCTCAGAGAAACGAACCTTTCAAAGCTCAATCTAGTTATTTTTCCGGCAGGGCTCTGCCATTCAACATTCCTGAGGAGGTACCCGTCTTTAATATTGAGCTGTCTTTGATAGAACAGGATCTTCCCTCGCTTCAAATCGTATCTCTCACCATCCAGTGTTATTTCGACATTTGTCCAGTCAGGTATGTTGGCCAGCTCGGTAACTTCCCCGGCAAACCGGTCAAATACGCCTGCAACATAACACCCTCTCGTTTCTTCGCCATAACACTCTTCCGTAGTCCTTATTATATACCAGGTCTTCATAATCTTTTTATCAATCACCATCAAGATCTTTATCAGACAAAGCTTTTGTCTGACGACAGCCTCATCGTGTTCAATCTCAAACTCAAGACTCCCTGTGTCTTGCACTCTCAAGGTTTACATGTTAAGGTATGCGACTAATACAGGCGCCACTATGTGGCATGATGTATCGGTTGGCTTGGAAATCGTAAAACAATAATGACAGTTCAAAACAGCAGTCATAATGCAAATGCGGTCTTCCAGGACCTGCACATTCACACAACATATTCAACCGGCGATAGCGCTGTTGTGCCGGAACAAACTGTTCAGTTTATTGCCGCCCTTACCCATGCCAGGATCGTGGGTATCAGCGATCATTTTGAGTATTTAACAGGGAAAGCCTTTGCGGATTACGAGAAAACCGTCCGCTCTCATAAGTTCTATGTGGGAACAGAGATAAACGGCGCCCTTTGGGTTACACAGGCGGCAGAGTTGAATTTCGACTACTTTCTGTACCACTGCCGTGACAGAGATGAAGATTACCGGGGTACGGAAGTATTGTTATCGACAGGCAAACCGGTAATAATTGCTCATCCATTCATTTTAGAAACGAATCTAAACCGCCTGCCCTCCGAATGCTTGATTGAAATTAACAATCGTTACATCTGGCGAAATGACTGGAAATCCTGTCTCAAGAGGTACATAAAACGCTTCCGATTCGTGCTTTCCTCAGACGCCCACCAACCGAACTGGTTGAATCAGTTAATCGCTCAATACGTGGCCGGGAAAATGGGGATCAAAGAAACTATCCTATTTAATCGAGCTCCCGGCCATTTGTAGCATGGACGGTACCACTCCCGTGTTCAATGATTTCCAGCCTTTTGCTGCTGTCAATTCTACAAAGGTCCTATCTACACCTCGCTTCACTTTTGCTTCCAAATGGAGCAAAAGCAAGGCGCTTCCCTTTTTGGCCCGGATATTCGTAGGGTTTAGCAGGAGTTTCGCTGAACGGCTTTCCCGATTCAAGCTTTTCTTTCTGATATGGCTGAAACCCGGTGCGCCATTTTCCGGAAGCTAGCTCATCGAACAGCCACCTCTGAGTATAGCAGAGACTTGAGCCTTTTTCCCGCTTTCCGGAAAACTCAATATAGGGAGCAGCCCATTTTATGACAGCGCCGACTCGTTTTAATTCATTCAGACCATGAAAGGAATCTTTCCTTCTCGTTTCCACAATTCTTCCGGCAGAAAGAGGCCCGATGCCCGGCACTTTTAAGAGCTCCTCTTCTGCCGCAGTATTAATATCTATAGGATATAATTCCGGATGCATTACGGCATAAGCAGTTTTTGGGTCCACTTCCCGGGGAAGCTCGTCGTTTTCATCAAAAACCAGGTCCCTGAACCGAAAACCGTATCCACGCAAGAGAAAATCGCTCTGGTAAAGCCGATGTTCCCGAAGCAGGGTGTTGTTATTAATGGAACGATCATGGGCCGCATCAGGTTGAAAAGCGGAAAAATAAGCCCTGAAGACATACAACTTGCGATAAATCCAATCAATCGTCTTTAATATATCCTGATCGGTTTCAGCGGATGCCCCCACTACGAATTGGGTAGTCTGACTCTTTGTATATGAGCCTTTTTGGATGAGCTCCCCGGCCCATTTCATCCGCCTCATCAGATCATCAACAAAATTTTTATCCGGTGCAATAGCCTCCAAATGCTTCCTGGTGGGGGCTTCTAAATTCATGGATACTCGATCGGCCAATTGAGCAGCCCGTTCTATGAGATTGAACGAAACGCCGGGGAGCAGTTTGAGATGGATATAGCCTTTAAACTTGTGCTTATTTCGAAGAATCTCGACGGTATGGAGCATTCTTTCCATAGCGGAATCGGCGCTGCATCTTACACCTGAAGAAATGAAGATGCCGTGAACAAGACGCCTTTGCACAAATTGAATAAAAGTATCCGCCAGCTCATGGGGAGCGAAACCCGTCCGCATTATCGTATCTCGATCTGCCGAGAAGGCGCAGTAGGAACAGTTGTTTTTGCAAACATTTGTCTGAAGCACTTTTAACATTCTCACCAGACCCTTACCCGGAAGATGGGCCGGATAGATCCACCTGGTGAGGGGGTTTCCCGGATCGCGGAGGCGGCCTGTGCCTCCGAAAGAATTGCCGTTACAGGAAGCCAGGCAAACATCGTGCCTTGCGGATGCCGTGAGAAGGTCCAGCTTCTCTTCAATATTCGGCTTTTTGATTATACCGATCATATTAAAATTATATACTAAACATACGTTATGGTCAAGACAAGATATAGTGCTTTTTTCCGAAACTATTATCTTCTATACTGTCTATACAGTGCCGAAGGTGCCTACAGGGTGGAATAACATAAACTAAAACATTTCTAACGCATAATTCTTTCTGCCAGTTTGGGAACTGCCCTGTTTAAAAAATACAATAATTTTACTTTCCCAATATGAATCTCGTACCTGTTCCTTATAAAATTTGACCAGAACTCATCTACTAATTGCTTTGGGGAAATCTTACCGTTCCCACGCCCTTCGGTCATTGGAGTATCAACCAAAGAGGGCATAATCTCAAAAACTTTAATATTCAGAGATTCCAATTTCCCCACCAGGTTTGGTAAGAACTGACTTGTAAGTAAAATAGGACCAAGCAGATTGATCTCTAATTCATGTTTTATCAAACAAAGGGCATTAGCTTCTTCATAAAAATTGTAATTATACTGCACACCGGCATTATTGACCAAAATGTTAATATCCTTATATTTTTGGGCCAGACTTTCGATATCGGCTTCCTTCGCAAGATCTGAGACTTCCGGTATAATATCCGCTTTTTCTGCGAATTCTGCTTAAAGCCACGGGAGTTATACCCAGATACGAAGTAATATGATATTGCTTTACCCTGTTTTCCAGGTTTGGAAATTCTTTCAACATTTACAGATACCTTGCTTCGGCAGAGTCTAAAAGAAATTCACTTTCTCTTTTTTCTTTTTTTATAAATAACTCTTCAGCCAAATTCCTGCTTATTATTTGCCAACAGGGATTACTGTCCCTTAATTCTGAATATCTTTTATAATCGGCAACGAGCAGTTTGGTATTCTCAAGAGCCTGTATTGAAAGCCTTGATTCTTTACCTTCCAGGAGGGCGCTGTAAGCAGCCACAAAATCATTTTCCAGGCAAAAACGCTTAACCACATCGGTGACACCCACGCAAAGTACGGCCCCACGCCGCCGCCGGTATATATATGCTCAGATTAAAATCTCCGGAAGGCCGGCAGCCAGACTCTGAACAAGAACCAGACTTTCAAGTCCGGCCCAGGACCAGGGCCAGCAAAGCCATACGCAGGTAGACCCCGTTGTGGGCCTGGCGGAAGTAGGCGGCATTAGGCAGATCGTCCACACCGGCGGCGATCTCATCCACTCGCGGCAGGGGATGCATGACAACGATTCCCTTCCTCCCGCGCTCAACCATTTCCCGGGTCAGCACGTAGCTTCCCTTGAGGCGATCATACTCCCCCGGATCTTCGAATCGTTCCCGCTGAATGCGGGTCATATAGAGGATGTCTGCCTGAAGAGCCTCCTCCAGTACGGCAGTTTTCCGGCAGGAAATACCGGCCGCGTTCATATCGGCAGTGATCTTCTCCGGCATCTGCAGCTCTTCGGGAGCGCAGTAGATATACTCAGCCGGTTTGAAAGGCGCAAGGGCATAGGAAAGGGAATGGACGGTCCGGCCGAACTTCAGGTCCCCCACCATGGCCACCTTCCAGCCCTCTAAGCTCCCCTTCTCCTTCCGGATGGTATACAGATCGAGCAGGGCCTGGGTGGGGTGCTGTCCCGAACCGTCTCCCCCGTTGATTACCGGTATCTTCACCGCATCGGCCACTACCTTGGCGCCCCCGGTCTGGGGCTGCCGGATGACGATGCAGTCCACATAGCCTTCCACTGTCCGGGCCATGTCGGCCAGGGACTCCCCCTTCTGGGCCGAGGAGCTCCTGGCATCCGCCACCACCACCGGCCCGGCCCCCAGCCTCTGAACTGCGGTGACAAAGGAAAGCCGGGTCCGGGTGGAAGGTTCTAAAAAGATAATCGCTATAATCTTATCCGCCAGCAGGTCGGAGACCTGCTCTCTGCGGACCAACTCTTCCATGCGGGCGGTAACCCGCATGATCTCCAGGATATCCTCCCTGGTAAGGTCTTCGGTGGTGAGGATATCTCTTCCTGCAAAGCTCATCTTTTACTCCTCTTCTCTCATTTTTCCGGCGCCCGCTTTTACGGCGTTGATAATATTGGTATAGCCCGTGCACAGGTCTCCCCGGATAGCCTCCTGGATCTCTCGGGTCGAGGTATCGGAATTCTTATCCAGAAGAGCTTTCGCAGAAAGGATCATACCCGGGGTGCAGAACCCGCACTGCACGGCCCCTTCCTCCACAAAGGCTTCCTGCAGGGGGTGATGCTCCCCGTTTCCCCCGGGGGCTAATCCTTCTAGGCTGGTAATCTCCCTGCCGGCGACCCTGGCTTTCCCTTCTTTTTGCGGAAAATACTTGCCCAAGAAATGATATCCTTTACCACTCATTTTTTATAGCCCTTTTTATCGTCATTTCGCCGGTGATATTGCAGTATCCAGGGAGGGAACTCTCCCTCCGGGATATTGGACACATCGATATCGATATCATGCCGATGAACCGGATTCCGAATAATGATAATTAG
>CAZERV010000004.1:0-53297 GCA_964514815.1 uncultured Spirochaetaceae bacterium
AACATTTTGATTACTTTAGCGATTGTATTTTGTTGAAGCAAGGCCAAAAATCAGGTGGTACCGGAGTAGAGGCAGGCGATGCCGCCCGTTAACGGTTTCAAGGAGATCTCAGTCAATCCCGACTTTTTCATCATCAGAACGACTTCTTCGGGCTTTAAAAAACCGGCTATGGAGGAGGCAAGGTAGTTATAGGCCCCGGCCGAGCCGGATAGGATCCCGCCCAGAGCCGGGATGAGATTCTTGAGATAAAAACGGTAAATAACTTCGAAATACCCGTTTTGTAGGGGGGAAAACTCGAGCACTAAAAGCCTGCCCCCGCTTTTAAGCAGGCGGGCCATCTCATCGCAGCCTTTTTGTCGATCCATAAGATTTCTCAGGCCGAAGCCTATGCAGACCAGGTCGAATGAGCAGTCCGGAAAGGGAAGGTCAAGGAGATCCGCCCTGGCGAATTTTATTTTTTCCGCCAGGCCCTTTTTCCTCACTTTTTCCCTTCCCAGCCGAAGCATTTGTTCTGAGAAATCGACGGCGGTGATTTCACAGGTAAAACAGCTTTTACCGAGCTCGATGGCCAGGTCGGCGGTGCCGGTGCAGGCATCGAGAATCCTGGCCCCGTTTCTCAAGCGGGCGGATCGCACCAGGGCCTTTCTCCACAGGCGGTCGATGTTGAGACTGAACAGATGATTTAAGAAGTCATACCTTGGGGCAATTTCGGAAAAGAGTCGGGCGATTCCAATAGAGTCGGACTGCATCAATTTCTCCATAACTCAAGCAAACGGAAAGAGTACGAATGCGCTCACGCTCCAGAGAGCGTGGGAGATGATGACCGGGGTGAGGCTCTTTTCGAGCAGATAGATTAGTCCCCAGCAGAAGCCGGCCGTAAAGGCGGCCAGAATCAGGGGTACGTTGAGCGTCCAGATATGGACTATTGTATAGCAGAGAACGGTTGTTGAGAACCCCAGGAGCGGACTCATTTTCTGCATAAAAACCCGCTGGATAAAACCGCGCCAGAATATCTCTTCGGCAGGGCCGGTAACCACTAAAAGAAGCAGGGCGATGAGCCAGGCAGGCGTTTCCTTCCCGGCCGTATAAACGGAACCGATCGCGGTCCGGGCGGCCGGAAATAAAGCGGTTAGAACGAGCTTTCCCGCCCAGAATATTCCGTAGAGGAGAAGCGCCGAACCGGGGCCCATTAAAAGGTGTCTTTTTCGATACTTAAAGAGGGCAGATGCCTTTCTTCCCATGATCCAGAGGGAGACGGAGGCCAGCAGCACGGAGGAAAAAGAGATCTTCAGCCAAAAATTGCCGGCCTCGAGCCCGAAAATGACGTACCAGAGGGCAAGGGCGGCAAACAGGCCGGCCGCAATCAGGATCGATTCGATTTTCGGGCTCTTCATCTTATCAGACAAGGATTGAAATGAGGAAGGAAACGATGAGGAGGAGGCCGTAGATCATTCCTGCCTGGGCCGTGCGGGGATCGGCATCGGGCGGGACTTCCTTTTCCTTTCGGAAAATGAGAATGAGTCTTACTACCAAAGGCAAGGAGGCAAATGAAACAATACCCCAGACCGGGATGACCCCGAGAAAGATCTCGAGCCCGGTTACCAGGTAAATGAGGCTAACCATAAGGATATAGAATCCGATAGTTCCCCTACGCCCGAAAATTGTGCCGAGGGTCTTCAAGCCTGTCTTTCGATCATATTCGATGTCCTTAAGATTGTTGGCCAGAAGCACCAGGGCGACCCAGAGCCCTTGCGGAATGGAGAGAAGCACTACCGGAAAGATGAAGACCCAATTACCAACCTGGATGAAGTAAGATGCCGCTATCATGAGGGGCCCCCACATGAAGAACACGGAAAGCTCGCCCAGGGCATAGTGCTTATATTTGATCGGTCCCGCGGTATAAAAGAAACTGGCGAATCCTCCCAGGCCGGCCAGAACGATTATAATCCAGCCTCTTACCAGGGCAAGGTAGAGGCCGATCAGCCCGGCGGCAAAATAAAAAACCAGGCTTAGATAGAGGATCTGCTGCGGCTTGAGGGTCTCTTCGACCAGGGGATGCTCTCGATACCGGGAGGTGGGAGAATCCTGGTGGTCGACGCCGTGTTTTACATCGAAGTAGTCGTTTGCCAGGTTAGTCGCTGCATGGACGAGGATCATGCCCAGGAGCACCGGCAAGTAGAGCTCCCAGCGAAAGCCGCCTTCAGGCAGAATTAAAATACTTCCCAGGGTCACGGAGATAGCGGTCATTGAAAATGACCAGGGCCGCGTGGCCAGGATAATCGTGCTTAATCGTTTCATCGCGGACCGGCGGACAGTATTATTTGCCCTCCGCAAGCATTTCGTTGACTTTCTCGATCAGGGTCGGGATATTGATCGGTTTCTCGATAAAGTCCTGGACCGGCATCCAGTCCCGGTCTATGTCCCTGGCCGAAAAGTCCATGGGGAACTCCTGGTTGATGGCAGTGAGCAATATGACCGGCAGGTCCTTTATCTCCTCGGTCTGCTTTATTTTTCTGGCCAGGTCGAAGCCGCCGGCAGGATTCTCGGGAAACATCACATCCAGAATCAGCAGGTCCGGTTTATTCTGCAACAATTCTTCCAGGGCGCCTTCGGCCTGGTCCCGGATGCTGACCGTGTGTCCTTCCTTTTTCAGCACCAACGAAAAGTTCTCTGCCAGTTCCACATCATCGTCAATTATTTCGATTCTTGCCATGGCTCATACTCCTCTGTTTAGCTTTTGTTTCATTTTTGGAAAGGTCACCTCAAAGCTGGTTCCTTTTCCCATTTCACTGGTAACTCTTATTTTTAAACCGAAATTCCGGGTAATTTCTTTGACGATAGCCAGCCCTAATCCGGTTGCTGACCTGTTGAATTTTGCCGCTTCTTTTGTGCGGAAGTATTCTTCAAAAATATGGGGGAGGGCTTCATCTCTTATCCCGATCCCGTGATCGGACACGGATAAAATAACACCATCCGAATTATTTCTGGAGGACACCTCGACTTTTCCGCCCTCCCGGGAATAGAAAATTGCATTGGCCAGGAGGTTGGAGAAAAGAATGGCGTACTCCTTCATGTTGCCGGGGACAGTGGTGGAAGGGACCTGAATATCCAGCGATATGCCGCGGGCTTTTGCCTTCTCGCCCAGATCGTCGAGTACGTCTTCCATCACGGACCTCAGATCGATGGGAACAAACTGTTCCGGCATTAAGGCTTGAGTCCTGAGATCGCCTAAAATGAGAATGTCCCTGATCCTCTCCCGTAAGGTCTGAGACCGAAGATCGATCCGGTTGATGATGGTGCGAACGGGCTCGGAAATCTCGTTCCAGAACTGGTATTTCAACACTTCGATGTTGCTTTCTATGCCGGCGAAAGGAGCTTTCAGGTCATGGGTCGTAAGCAGGACCTGCCTGGTCTTTTCCTCATCGGCCTTGATGAGCCGCTCGTTGGCTGAGCTCAACTGCTGATCTCGCTTGCGGACCGCCTCGGAAAGGCTGGAGATGAAATACCATATTATAAGCCAGACAAACACGGCCGACCCGGCAATGATTATGCGGAGCGAAGGGTAGCCGCTTTCCGCCGCCTGCGACCGGATCAGGATGCCCGGGGCTAACCAGAGGCCGGCTGTTTCCAGGGCAACGCAGGCCAGGTAGAGGACCACGGCCAGGAGAGTAACCAGCAGGCTTTCTCTTGGCGGGAAGAAGATGCAGGCCAGGGCAATATGGAAGAGATAGGTAAAGGAGATAAAAGTATCGGTGCTGCCGATCAGGTGGACCAGCACGGTTACCACTATCAGGTCCACCCCAATTTGCAGCCAGATATTGGCTTTGAGAGACCTGCTCGGGTAATCTTCTTTAAAGCGAAAAACAAGGAAACAAAAGATCGCATTGGCCATGATCAGCACCCCGGCCAGAATCCATAGCCAGCGAAACGGTATAATGAGCCCCAATCTTTGCATGTTTTCCGGCAGCAGGTAGCCGGCCAGGCCCATCATGATAAATACGGAAACCACGATCCAGCGGATCTGGGTAAACCAGCGGGCATTATGCAGAAGCACGGCGCTGCCCAGTCCCACCTGCCCCGAGGGTTTGCTTAATTCCGTTTTTCCCTTTGCTTCGTTTAATTCAAATGTGCTCATCTAACCTCTATTCCTGCTAGAAGTAGTTCATGGCGATCATCTTTTTGAGCATTACAATATCCCGCTCTTCCAGCCGGATGAGACTTTCAATCAGCACCGCGGCCTCCGTGCTCAAGGGCTGCTGGAGGATCTTTTTATAAAGATCTACCAGTTCCGTATCGTATCCGACCGCAGCTTCTAAAAGCTCCCGGCCCTTGACTTCCTGAGGTGGTGTTTTCATGAGGTGAAACGCTTTTTCCGGGTAAAACTCGATATCGTACTTGAGTTTTACCCTGCCGATGCGGCTTAACTCTTCCGGGCTGTAATCGGCCAGTGCCTCCTCCAGGTGGCGGCGATGCCGGCTGAGGTAATAGGTAAGAAGCCTGACGCCGTTATCCTGTGATTCATCGCGAATGGACGCGTAATACTTTTCGAGCCGCTCTTCAAATTCCCTGGCCCGATTCAGCAGATCTTCGATGCTAATAATTGCCATGAATCCATACCTCCTTCCGTAATACCTCGAACAGCAGCGAGAATAGTGCCGCAGCGCTGTTTAAGGAAAACGCGGGCAAAAACATATCCTGGAGCTTATTGCTAGAACTTATCATAGAAAATATCTTCATCCCGGGTTCCTTTGCTTTTAAGGATCTCCGTTACTGCCTCAATCATGGGCGGAGGGCCGCACATAAAGGCCTGGCGCTTGTGTTCCGAAGTCAGCCGCTTCTCCACCGAGAGGTGAATGAAACCGGTATCGCCGTCCCATTTCTCATCCGATTCGAGGGGATCGGAAAGAGCGTAGGTGACCTTGAAGCCCGGATGCTCTTTAGCCAGTTGCTCGAACATGTCCAGGTAAAAAATATCTTTAGTAGTGCGGCATCCGAAAAAGAGATGGCATTTACGGTCCGGCCAGCGCTGGTAAATGGAGTGGATGATGTTGCTGATGGGCGCCATTCCTGCGCCGCCGCCCACACAGACTACCTCGACAGCGGCATTCTCCGATAAGTGGAATTCCCCGAAAGGTCCGGTGAATATGACTTCGTCTCCCTCTTTCAGGCCGTGGATATAGGTAGAGGCGATACCTCCCGGGACCAGGCGCACAATAAGCTGCACCTTATTCTTTTCGTAACTCGGCGAGCTAATCGAGTAGGCCCTGAACACGGGGCCGTCCGGGCCCTGGGCTAAAATCTGGACGTACTGGCCGGGATCGTGACTGATTTCTTTGGGGTCGATAAGATCCATGTTGATCTCTTTTATGTCGTAGGTAAGGCTGCGGACAAGTGAGACTCTCCCCTTGTACTCTTTGACATTTAAAAGCTCTTCCGGCAGGCGGATCTCGATATTTTCCTTGATCTTGACCTGGCAGGCCAGGCGCACACCGCCGCGCAATTCCGCCCGTGACATATACGGGGTTTCGGTGGGTAAAATCGGACCGCCCCCATTCGGCACGGTCGCCTTGCAGTACCCGCACGATCCCTTACCGCCGCAGGCGGAAGGGATAAAAACCTTGTTTTCATACAGAGCGGCCAGCAGCGTGCCTCCGCCCTTAAGCTCGAATACACTGGACCCCTCGTTCACGCTGATGGAGCAGGTCCCATAATTGGCCATATACCTCTCTGCGATCAGGAGGAGAATCGAGAGGCTGATAAATACCCCGGTCGTTACACCCAGGGCTAAAAAACCGGTTAATAGCACAGCTCGGCTCCTATTTGAATAAGTTATAATCTCTCACTGCGTGCTCAACATACCGGCGAAGCCCATGAATGTCATGGCTATGACGCCGGCGATCAGCATGACGATCCCGGTCCCCTGCAGGGCGGTCGGTACGTTGGAATAGCCCATTTTTTCCCGCAGGCCGGCCATCAATGCTATGGCCAGGGCCCAGCCCAGCCCGGCGCCGAGGCCGTAAAAAACAGTCTGCACGAAAGTGTACTTCCTGATAACCATGAAGAGCGCAGCTCCGAGAATCGCGCAGTTCACCGTGATCAGGGGAAGGAATATGCCCAGCGCATAGTACAGGTCCGGACTGAACCGCTCGACAAACATCTCAACGAACTGTACGAACGCGGCGATGACCACAATGAAAATTATAAATGAGAGAAATTCCAGGTTCAGAGGGACCAGCACGTAATAGTAGATCAGGTAATTGAGCACGGTAGTGCAGAACATGACGAAAGTTACGGCGCTTCCTAAACCGACGGCTGTACCGATCCGGTTGGAGCAGACCAGGAAGGAGCATATCCCCAAAAAGCTGGCAAACAGGATATTATTGGTGAAGATCGAGCTTATGAGGATGGCCCATACCGGAGCGCCGTTCATTTCACTTCCTCCCTCATTGGCGGATTGATTGCATTGATGACCCAGATCAGGAATCCGACGGTGAAAAAAGCGCCCGGGGCGAGAACAAAAATGAGGTTCTGCGTGTACCAGGTCTCCGACAGGACCTGGTAACCCAGGAGCGCGCCGGAGCCGATCAGCTCCCTGAAAACACCGATTATGGCCAGAATAAGCGCGTAACCGATGCCGTTGGCCACACCGTCCAGCAGGGCGAGTAGCGGCGGGTTCTGGGTAGCGAATGCCTCTGCCCGGCCCATGACGATGCAGTTGGTGATGATGAGCGCCACATAAGGACCGAGCTGCCTGGACATATCCCAGTAAAATGCCTTCAGGAATTGATCGAAGAAGATCACGAAAGTGGCAATGATGGCAACTTCGGTGATCATGCGGATCCGGCGGGGGATCAGGGAGCGCAGGATCGATACGATCAGGTTCGACATGGCCAGCACGAATATCAGTGCCCCGCCCATGACCAATGAATTTTCCAGGCGGCCGGTCACGGCCAGGGCGGAACAGATACCCAGGACCTGATGCGTCACAGGATTGGCTTTATAGATTCCGTTTTGAATGGTCTCTTTTGTTTTCCCTCTGCCGATAGCAGCTAATTGAGCACTATTTGACATACTTGCTACGCTCCTCCCACAAAGCCCTGGCCAGGTTGTCCACCATGGTCTGAACGCGGTCCGAAGTCATAGTAGCGCCGGTAATTCCATCTACAGAATTCCTGTCTGCGGTGCCTCCGGGTTTTAGAACTCTGAAACCTGGTTTTCCGTCTCCGGATACGATTTCTTTACCTGTAAATTGCTCCTGGAACCAGGCGGAGCCGATTTCTCCGCCGAGCCCCGGTGTCTCTTCCTGCTGGTAAAAACGAACTCCCCGGATGGTGAGCAGGTCGGGCTCCAGGGCTAAAACCCCCTTGACCGGTCCCCAGAGGCCCGAGCCGGAGAAAGGCGCTGCCAGGGCGATCGGTTTTTCCGATGTCTCCGGCCGGTATTCGTAAAGGGTCAGCTTTCCCAATTCCAGCACTTTTATGTCCCTGTTGAAGATTTCCAGCAGGGTTTTAGAATCCGCCTCTGCGCTCACAGGCACTTCCAGGGCGGCGAGAAAGTTGCGCACTTCCTCCGCCTTTTCGTTTGCCCGGCGGTAGGGAGCGGTAAACAGGTTCGCCCCGGCCAGCATAATGGAACAGATAATACCCAGGACAGCGGCGAACAGAATGGTGCGCGCATTATCTCTCATTTGCATACCTCCTGATCCGCGTCCTGATGACCACTTCATCTATCAAGGGAGCGCAGATATTGCCGAGCAGAATGGCGAACATGGCGCCTTCCACGAATCCTGAGAATGAACGGATAAGAATGGTAACGGCGCCTATCAAGATCCCGTAGGCCCATTTGCCGGACTGGGTGATCGGGCTGGAAACGGGGTCCGTGGCCATGAAAAAAGTGCCGAAGAGTATGCCGCCGGCCGACAGGTTAAACCAGACCGGGCTTACCGCAGCGGGTAATATTCCGTGCAGGAGGGCATTCAACCCGGCAAATGAGACGAGTATGGCTACGATAGTCCGCCAGCTTGCCACTCCCACCATGATGAGGAAGATACCGCCCAGGAGGATGGCTATCACGGAAGTCTCCCCGGCACTGCCCATTACACGGCCCAGGAAGAGGTCCAGGGGCGGGAGCAGGGTTCCGCCTTTGGCCAGTACTAAAGGAGTCGCGGAGGTAACGGCTTCAGGCACGGTGAGGCGGATCGGGGATAAGAGCTGTCCCCACTTTCCCAGCCCTGGCTCTATCCAGGCGCTCGACATGGCCGCAGGGTAACCCAAAGCCAGGAATAATCTCCCCACCAGGGCGGGATTGAATATATTGCGGCCGGTGCCGCCGAAAACTTCCTTGCCCACCAGGACCCCGAAAATTACGCCCACGGCCACCAGCCAGAGAGGCAGTCCCGGGGGCAGGATCAGGGGAAAGATGAAACCGGTCACCAGGAATCCTTCGTTGATTTCCTCTTTGCGAATCACGGCAAAGAGTACCTCTACTATTCCCCCGGCGGCGTAGGAGACGAGCAGCGTCAGCAGTATTCTCCACCCGAAAAAATATACTGCCGCGATAAAACTGGGCAGGAGGGCAATGATCACCAGCGACATGTATCTCTTTACATCCAGCGGATCGCGGCCGAACGGCGCAGTTTTTGTCTTTTCCGGAGCCGCGAAGAAAAAATTATCGGCGGCCTGAAAGATAGGACCCAGCCGGGAAAGCTTCCCTCCTTTCTCAAAAAGTGGGCGCATTTTTTCGAACATGTTAGATAGGATTTTCATTTTTCTCACTCTTTGACGAAGCCGCCGCTGCTATTTCCTCGTGCTCCAGGCGGATTTGTTCCCTGGCCTCCAGGAACTGTTCTTGGAGCTCTATTTTCGAAGGGCAAATATATGTGCAGAGGCCGCAGTTCACACAGAGATTCAAGCCTGCCTTTTCCGCTTCATCCAGGGATTCGCGGTAGAGATAGCGGTGTAAGACCTGGGGAATCAGTCTTGCCGGGCAGGCACTCTCGCAGAGACCGCAGGCAATACACGGGCGTTTTTCTCCTCGCTGCATGGTGGAAATGTGCCGGTCCGGAGCCCCGGTTATCCGGGTGGCGAAGCAGGGCAGGTAAGAGGTCTTATTAAAGCCGGGCCTGAGAAAGCTAATGAACTGGCGGTCCGCCGCGGAGGGGAGGAAGAAGAAGGCATCGTCGTCGTACCGGACTGAGCCGGTTGCGGAGTCGACAGGTTCGCCCCTGATAAGTCCGCCGCGAAGAATAAGAGACTCAGGCGGTTTTCCGCGTCCGGGCTTACTGTCTTCAGACATGAGGCCGCTTACCGGTGTGCCGATCCGGACACAGAGATGTTTCGGACTGGAGTGGCCGGGTCCGCCGGCTGCGACCACCCGCTGGTAAAGGGGGAGACCTTCGGCCAGACAGGCGCCCAGGGCTTCTACGCCCTGGACATCGATCGCCCAGATAACATCATCCTTCTTAAAAGAAGAATCGCTTTTCCGGATCGCCTGGCTCAGGATCTGGGGGTTCTCAATGGGGTAAAGGAGAGGAACGCTGTGGAAGCGGACCCAGGCATGGCCGGCAAGATCAACGTACATCATTCTGGCTACCGGATCACGACGGGCGGTCAAGATTATCTGAATGGTGCCGTAATCTGCCAACAGGCGGGGCAGGAACCTGATGCCCGCCACTATGCGATTCCATGAACGGCGCAGGATGACTTTGCCTCTTGCCCGGAAAGGCTCGGTCAGGATACAGTTTATTATGATCGCTTTGGGAAGCCGGCTCTCTGTGAGCGCCGGGACTCCCCCGGTCCGGGAGCTCCAGAAAAGAGGCCAGATCCCTCTTTTGGCCAGCGCCTGGCGCATCTTCTCAGCGGTTATGCGCTGGGGCTGGAATTTTTCATACTTTCCGGTTATTATGCTTGCATCGCTTACTTCCAGGGCGAGGCTCTTTTTCCCATTATTTTGGACAAGTGTTACTTTTCCGGAGGCGGGTGAGGGCAGGAGGAGAGTCCCCCCCTTTGCGGAAGCTTCGGCCAGGGAATCGCCGAACTCGACCTTCTGGCCGTTCTTAACGATTGGTTTATAGCTCAGGCCGCCTCTTTCAAGATTTAATTGCAGCACCTCCGGTAGAGGAAGCTCCTCAACGATGCTTTGAGGTTTGCCTGAGATTTTGGGAGTATATCCGCCGTGTATCTTCACGATGCCGTCCCCAAGATAGTTCCTAAAACAGACTATTTTTATAGTCTATGAAACAGTCTTAAGATATTAAATCTAGTAAACCGAGTGTAGTTTATTATTTATATTAAGTCAAGCTGGTTTCATCCTTTAGGGTTGATTAATTGGGCTTATAAATAGCAACGAACTTTTTTGCTTTATTCAATTAACAAGCCTAAAAATTTGTCATATAATTTTAAATATGAGAAAGGAGAGAAGATGATTGCTTACAAAGACCTTCAGGATGTTTTGAAAATTACCATCGGATGGGAGAAAAAGCTGAATGACCTTTACGATGTGGCGGAGATCGGGCTTCGCAATAAGGAATCCAGGAAGATAATCGCCTTTCTAAAAGAGAAACAGGTTAGCAACCTGGAGATCCTGGAAAATATAAATATTAAAGATTACGGGCGAACGGAATGGGTCAGGTTCGCCTCGGACTATCGAGAAGAGGATTTGATACCCCGCCGTAATATAACCAAAGACTCGGCGCCGGAAGAAATCTTTTCCTATATTCTGGAATACGAGGAGAAGCTGAAAGAGTTTTATTCTTCGATCGTCGGTCTCCTCGTAACGGAGGAGCAGAAAGAGCTCTTTTCCTCATTAGTAACCTTTAAAGAGAGCCAGATTTCCGAGATTAAAAACCTGATGGCCCGACAGTTTTAGGATGTGCGGATGCAGGTTTCGTCCAAGCTGGAATCGACAGAGTATACCGACTTAAATAAAGTCATCGGCTGGTTCATTGCCTTACGCTGGATCGCCTGGCTTGGCGTTTTAATAGCCCTGCTCGTAATCAATTTCACCTATCACTACGAGCTTTCCTATAACATTCTCTATCCTCTGAACGGGCTGCTCTTCCTGGTTAATTTGAGCTTCACCATCTATTATCATGTTTTTAAGCAGCGGAACCTCTCCCGCAAGGAGATGGGTATCTTCTTCAATGTCCAGGTCTGTTCCGACTACACCATATTGTTCCTCTTGATTTACTATACCGGGTTTTTGGAAAACCCCTTTTCTTATTATTTTGTCTTTCACATCATGCTGACCTCTTTCATATTCTCACCCATGGTGGTTTTTATCTATGTCGGCGCGCTGGTTTCCGTTTTTATCGCCGTTTCTCTGGCCGAGTTTTACCAGCTAATTCCTCATTTTTCCTTGAATATCGCCGCGATCAGCTCTTCCTATTACGATCTGATTTTTCTCCGGGCTGTCGGTCTGTGTTCGACCTTGATTATTGCAGCGTATTTGATTAACAGCATTAAGATCCGCATTGAAGAGAGAGGCAAAAAAGTAGAGGTAGAGCTGAGCCATTACAAGAGCCTCGATAAGACAAAGTCGAATTTTATTTTACAGGTCACCCACGAGCTGCGCGGCCCCCTGGCTGCCCTGAAGGGCTACCATGAGATGATCCTTAAGGAGATTACCGGCAAAATAGAGCCCAGAACGAGGGAAACTCTTCAGAGGGCGAGCCGCCGGACCGAGAACCTTCTGACCATCATTGATGAAATGATCGACTTTGCCTATATGAAATCAGAAGAAGAGGTCAGGTATGATAAGACGGACATCCGCCTGAAAGCGATTATTGATTATGATATCGACCTGTTTGTCAATAGAGCCAGGCAGAGGAATATTCAATTCGTCTCATCCTGTCCGAAGGACCTGACCATTTGGGCCAACAGGGACCTCTTGAATATCATCTTGTGCAACCTGATCACCAATGCCCTGAGATATTCGCCGGCGGCCAAAACCATTACGATAAATGCCATGGAGGATAATGATAGAATCCATATCCTGGTGAAAGATGAGGGTATGGGAATCAAACCGGAAGAGCTTCCAAGTATATTCGAGGAGTTCTATAGGAGCCAGCGGGCCCGGGAAATAGAAAGAGACGGAACCGGTCTCGGACTGCCCATTGTAAAGAGAGCCGTTGAAGTCTTGAATGGAAAGATTACCGTTTATTCAGAGGTAGATAAAGGCTCCAGCTTTCATATATATTTACCTAAGAAAAATTCCCAAAAGGATAAGGAGGAGGGGCATGGATAAAAACAGAATTTTGATTATCGATGATGATCAGGATATTCTTGAGACTACCGGTTCTCTTTTAAGCTATGAGGGATTTGAGATTTATTCCGCGGACACGGTTGAAAGGGGAATAGAGATGATCGAGGAAATCTCACCCCATCTCATACTCCTCGATATCATGTTTCCCGAGAAAAAGACCCGCGGTTTCGATGCGGCGAATGAGATCAAGGAAAAGTATCCCGATCTGCCCATCTTTGCTTTTACCGCAATTAACCGGGAATATGCTTTCGATTTTGCCAAAGAAGACTTAAAGGCAGAGGAATTCATCAATAAACCGGTTGAGACCGATAAACTGGTGAAACTGATCAGGAAATACCTTTAGAAGCGGATCGAAAATAACCTTAAGAGTCCTGCTTGTTGCTGCAGGCCTTCCACCCGAAGATTAGCTAAGCTGATTTGTCAGCATAGCATTGACATTAGAAAATGTGTCTGATAAATTCCATTAAACATGTCAGTGAGGAGGCATTATGGCGGATAAACAGGCAGGCCGGAATAACCAGGCGGGGGGTGAATTGTATTACCCGTCGAAAGAGGTGACTGCCGGAGTGCATGTCAGGGAGTATGAATCCCTCTACAAGAAATCGATAGAAGACCCGGCCGGCTTTTGGGGCGAGCGCGCCGAAGAGCTCGAATGGTTCCGGAAGTGGGACAAGGTGCTGGATGACAGCAAAGCGCCCTTCTTCAAATGGTTCGTTGGCGGAAAAACCAACATCGTCCACAACGCAATAGACCGCCATCTCAAGACCAATCGAAAAAATAAGCTGGCTTTAATCTGGGTGGGAGAGCCGGGAGATGAGCGCACTTTCTCTTATTTTTCCCTCAACCGGATAGTATCGAAGTTCGCCAATGTGCTCAAGAGCATGGGGGTCAAGAAGGGGGACATCGTCACCATTTACCTGCCCCGCCTGCCTGAGCAGGTGATCGCCATGCTGGCCTGCGCCAAGATCGGCGCTGTGCACAGTGTGGTCTACGGCGGCTTCAGCGTGGAGGCCCTGGCCGAGCGTATCGAAGATGCCCAGAGCCGGGTGCTCATTACCGCGGACGGCGGGTTGCTTCGGGGCAAGATCGTCCCCCTCAAGGAGATCGCAGATGAGGCCATGGCCCGGCAGCCCACGGTGGAAACCTGCATCGTGGTGAAACGGACCGGGAAGGAAATCTACATGGAAGCCGGCCGCGACTACTGGTACGATGACCTGATGAACCTGCCCATCGCCAGTCCCGTCTGCCCGACGGAGCCGGTAGACGCCGAAGACCCGCTCTTCATTCTCTACACTTCAGGAACTACCGGCCGGCCCAAAGGGGTTGTGCACACCCACGGCGGCTACATGGTCTATACCTACACGACCCTGAAATATGTCTTTGATATCAAAGACGAGGACCGCTGGTGGTGCGCCGCCGACCCGGGCTGGATTACGGGCCACAGCTACATCGTCTATTCTCCGCTCCTGAACGGCGCCACCGGTTTCATGTACGAAGGCGCGCCTACCTATCCCTACCCCAATCGCTGGTGGCAGATGATCGAGAGATACGGAATTACCATTCTCTACACGGCGCCTACCGCCATCCGCGGCCTGATGCGCTTCGGAGAAGCCTGGCCCAGGAGGCATGATCTGAGCAGCCTGCGCCTTCTTGGCACCGTGGGCGAGCCCATTAACCCGGAGGCCTGGAAGTGGTATCACACCGTGATAGGTAAGGAGCGCTGTCCCATCATGGACACCTGGTGGCAGACCGAGACCGGTGGTTTCATGATCACGCCCCTACCCATCACTCCTTTAAAGCCCGGCTCGGCCACCCGTCCCTTCTTCGGTATCGAGGTGGATGTGGTGAATGAAGAAGGCAAGCCTGTTCCGACCCGGGAAGAGGGCTATCTGGTAGTCAAGACCCCGTGGCCCGGCATGCTGCGCACGATCTATAAAGACCCGGACCGCTACCGCGAACAGTACTGGGATAAATTCAAGAACATGTACCAGACCGGGGATTCGGCCCGCAAGGATGAGGACGGCTATGTTTGGATCATCGGCCGCATGGACGACGTGATAAAGGTCAGCGGCTACCGGTTGGGTACGGCAGAGGTGGAAAGCGCCCTGGTAAGCCATCCCGACGTGGCTGAAGCGGCGGCCATCGGCCTGCCTCACGAAATTAAAGGGAACGCCATCCATGCCTATGTCATCCTGAGAGCAGGCTTGGAGGGAAGCGATGCGCTGGTCAAGGCGCTGCAGGAGCACGTGGGCCACGAAATGGGCCCCATCGCCAAGCCGGAGAAGATCACTTTTATGGACAGCCTGCCCAAGACGCGGAGCGGCAAGATCATGAGGCGGCTGCTCAAGTCCCGCGCCCTGGGACAGCCGGACGGCGACATCAGCACGCTGGAAGACTGACCGCTTCCGGTCGAAAGCCTTTCCGTAAGGAAGGTAAGGCCGGCTGTCTGCCTGGTAGAACCCATTGGCAGGCATAATCATCTCACTCTTAGCCTTTATCAGCAGCAACGTGCCGCAGGAGTTGTAAGAAAGTGATCTGAGCTGGAACAAGGGGAAGAAGGCTTCAGCCAGATAGGATTAAAGGTAACATCTCTTAAAGCTAGGCAGTAATTTCATTTTTCTCGATTTGTTGGTATGATATATCTGGTAAGTGCGCCATTACTTTTGCGTGTTCAATAGTCAAGCTTACAAGATTATCTTCATTATCAACATCAATAAATACATTGCCGTCCATTGCCGAAAGTCGTCTCTCAAAATGATTCACCAGGTCTTCTGCCACAAGAGCAATGCGTTTATCCGTGCCGACCATAGCTTCTAAAGCGGCCCACTTTGTCCGGAGTTTCTGCTTTTCGGACTCCTCTTCCCCCTCGGTGATCTCTTCGAATTCGGGGTCGATCCTCGGCTTTTCCTCTTCCTTCAATTCAATTTTTGCCAACCGTCCTTCATAGTAGATTCTTACCATAGCACCATCTTCAACTGCTTGAAGAATGTCATATTTATCAATATAGTCCCCGAACACTGTGGGTGTGCTTCGGTCAGAAACTTATGGATGGTTGTGAAAACGACCGTATAGCTTCTTAGGTTCTGCCTCGATGCCGCAGGTCGAAGATGCCCGCAGGGTAGGTCTTCATCCCCGGAGGGGGCCGACAAGGTATATTCCACCGCTTTATTCACTGCATGTAACTGATGATATGCAGCCGCTTTTTTAACAATGCCAGTTCCGTCGTCCTCAAAGACGACAAAATTCAGTATGAAATCAAGGAAACGGTGTTTGCCGAAAACTCCCTTCAACAGCACCTCGAGTTCTACTGATCCTGGAGGAGCGACCTCCTTACCATCGATAGTGCGCCACGGCATAAACCGGTCCCAATCGCTTGTGAGTGTACCCGTGCGTGCCTCCAGCCCATCGGAGATGACAAGCAGTTCGTTGTAAATAAAGAGACCGGGAATATCGGTTTTGTAGGTCTGCAACTGGTTGAAGGCCTGGCGGATGGTTGCATTCTCTTCCGCCGGGTTTTTGAGTTCGATAACAGCCAGGGGCAATCCGTTTACAAACATTAAAATGTCCGGGCGGCGGTTCCTGCGGTTCTCAATGACTGTAAACTGGTTGGCGGCTAGCCAATTATTATTGGAAAGGTCGTCAAGATCCAGGAGCCAGACCTTATCATGCACCTCGCGACCACCCTGCATGTATGAAACATCAACGCCGTCTGTGAGCATGAGATGGAATCGCTGGTTGTTCTCGATCAGGCTGGGTGATCCCGGGCGTATGATTTTAAGGACGGCCTCGTCGATCGCATCCGCGGGGATGGTCGGGTTGATATTCTCAAGCGCGGTCCGGAGCCTTCCTGTCAATACTACCTGGTCGTATTCATCCCGTTCGCAGTCCGATCCGTCCGGGCTGATGTCTGGGCCGAAGATTATGGCATAGCCCTGATCTTCGAACCAGGACAGGGCAACATCTTCTATGTTGGATTCAGTTAAGCCCCCGCTCATGTAATATCTCCTAAATCCTTAAGACGGTATTTTCCCGTTTTCGGCGGGCCAACAAATTCAATTACTCTTTGCTTCTTCAAAGCTGCGATGTCCCTTTTAGCCGTTTTTTCCGCCACGTTCCAGCGGTGGGCCAGGTCAGCGATCTTGACCTTTTTCCCTTCCCCAAGCTGATTCAGAAACCACTGCTGCCGTTCATTTACAGGGACATTTACAGGGACATTTGCAGGGACATAAGTCTCTGAAAGTGCCGTGATCTCCGGATGAGGATAAAATGTCACCCGAAAGGCTGAACCCAGCTCACGCCAGTCGGGAGCAGGATATCCGCCGCTCTGACACGCTGCCATTACCCTCCTGTAACCGCTGCCCCATTCTTCCATCAGCCCCAGTTCCCGAAAGACACGAGCGATTACCCGATTACGCACCTTGCTAACCCCGTTCATGAAGTCTTCCATAGTCATGCCGAAAGGCAGCATGCCGGGATTCTGAATCTCCATTCTGTCGGAGTATATGGCGATTAAAATGTGCATACCTGATAGGGAATAATCAGTATGGGCAATCGCATTAACCAGTACTTCCCGTATAGCGACTTCAGGGTATTCCGGAATATCCTGCCGACGCATAGTCCCAATCCGGAAAGAAACTCTCCCGGATTTTATCGCGACCAAACAGAATAAGACCGCCCTTGGAGACAGGCAGTTTCCCTGCATGGGGTACCAGTACTCCCATGGTTTCAAGCTTACGCTTATCAACAGAGCGTCCGACTAAGGTATGAGCCCGTTCTATCCTGGCCATATCCAGATCATGCGAAGTTACATCAGGTAACGGCATCTGGTCATAAGTAAGGCTGCCCAAAGAGCGTTGCAACTCAGCCAGCAATTCCTCCCCAGCCCTGCGGTTTGTGGAGCCGAGGCGCACATACGCGCCTTTTTCAGGTCCTTCAGCCTTGAGATAAAACGGGCCACGCCAATGCGGGACTGTAACAATAAGCAGTGGCTTGCCCTCATGAGAGTAGACTTCGATTTCCGGCATCATGGAGGGGCGGATACCATCAGCAATTGCGCTGGCCAAGCGCTCCTCCTCCCGGAGCACATCGTCAACTCCGGTTATCTTTCCCTCATCGGACCGTCCAATGATAAGCGTGCCGCCTGCCGTATTAGCAAAGGCAACCAGTGTTTTAAGAATTGGTTTCAGCGAGGAAAGATCGCGCTTAAACTCAAGCGTTTTTCCTTCTGGCTGTGAGAAGAGTTTCTGGAAATTCATGAATTATTAGCCCTCAGCAGAAGTTGGTTATAATCCTTCCCCTCCTCACCTGACTCTCCCGGGCTGAGGTCTTGACCGAAGGCAATGTTGTAGCCTATTCCACGGAACCTGGAGAGGCCAGTTTGCTTGAGGGTTGATTCGCTTATTTGGGCGGTGTCGATGCTCATTGGTTTTCGCACCAAGACCGCTATTTCAATCCGTGTTTCGTTTAGATATATGGCTATATCGCGGCCTCTAAACATAATCAATAACTCCCCATTAACTTCAACTATCCCAATTTCCTCAAATTCCTTTAGGTACTCCGCAGCAGTCTTTCTCTTTGCAATTCCCGCATCCACGATAAACCGGCCCTTGGTGTAGGGCTGCCGGAATAGAATCACGATGAGTTCCTTGGAATATACACGACCTGGCAACTTTTCCTTTGCGACAAGACATGTCTTTTCCATCAGATCCCGGATCGCTGAAATCCTCTCTTTAGTAAACAAGGCTGTGTTCTCTACCGTATCGAGTATATAAAGAATCCATGGCTCCCACTCGGTATTTTCGGGGATTCGCCTTAATAGGTTATAGTACTTGCTCTTGTTTTCTATAATATATTTACTCAAATACAAAACCGACAGTTCCAGAAGACCCTTAAACAAGAGATAGAGGATATTGATGATTCTGCCTGTCCTGCCATTCCCATTAGAAAAAGGATGAATCGATTCAAACTGGTAGTGAATCACTGCCAGTTTGATTAGCGGATCGATGGAGTCCTCAGCGTGAATGAAGTCTTCGAGATCCATGAACAAATTTGTAGTCAAGACCGGACGTTTCTTGAGCGTAATGAAGCCTTCCCACAGTGCCTCCCGGTATCTCAAAACTTCTTTGGTAGCGGGATCAATATGAGCGGTACCGGCGGTGAACGCCCTGAAAAGTGCGTCGTTTGTAGTGATAATATTCTCAATCTCGGAACTCGCTTTTGCTTCCTGGAGAATAAGGGAATTTACGAGAATGGATTGGTTTGGAATCTTCTCACCGAGCCCCTTGAGTTCAGCCAGCGCACCTCCGGCCGTAATCGTCTTTCTGAGTACTGCCTTTATTTCAATGTCTGCCTTTGGCGGAAGTAAAGGGAGATCGTTGCATGGCTTGCGTTGATCAAAACTCATATCCCAGTTCCTTAAGATTGGCCCTGATCGTTTTTTCAAGCTCATCCGATTTCACGAACTGCTCGCCTAGCTGGGCCGTCAGCCGTTCCATCTTCTCTTCAAACGGCTCACCATCATCCTTGACCTCCGCCGCGCCAACATACCGGCCCGGGGTGAGTACGTAGCCATGATCCTTGATCTCGTCGGTCTTAACACTCTTGCAGAAGCCGGGCGTGTCCTCATACTCGCCCACACCCTTCTCGCCTCGCCAGATATGATAGATGCCGGCGATTTTGTTGATTTCCTCATCAGTTAGCTCCCGGTGGGTGCGATCGATGAGGGTTCCCATCTTGCGGGCATCGATAAACAGGCTATGTCCGCTTCGATTGCTGAATTTGCAGTTTCTCTTATTGCGAGCCACAAACCAGAGGCAAACAGGTATTGGGGTGGTGTAAAAAAGCTGACCGGGCATGGCGATCATACAGTCTACGAGATCCGCCTCGATGATGCTCTTGCGGATTTCACCCTCGCCCCCCGTGTCAGTGGACATGGAACCGTTGGCCATAACGAAACCGGCTATGCCGGTCGGTGAAAGGTGATGGATAAAATGCTGAATCCAGGCGTAATTGGCATTGTTCACCGGTGGTAGGCCATGCTTCCAGCGAGCGTCCTCGCGCAAGCGCTCTCCGCCCCAGTCACTCATGTTGAAGGTGGATTGGCGAGGATGAAATCGGCCTTGATATCCTTGTGCAGGTCGTTGTGGAAGCTGTCCGCATGCCGGCCGCCCAGGTTTACGTCGATGCCCCGGATGGCCAGGTTCATCATGGCCAGCCGCCAGGTTGTGGGATTGGATTCCTGGCCGTATACGGCAATGTCGCCCACCCGGCCTCCGTGTTCTTTCACGAAACGCTCGCTCTGGACAAACATGCCGCCTGACCCACAGCACGGGTCAAAAATGCGACCCTTGTAGGGTTCGAGCATCCGAACCAGCAGTTTGACCACGCACTGGGGCGTGTAGAACTCGCCGCCGCCTTTACCTTCTGCGGAGGCAAAACGTCCTAGAAAATACTCGTAGACCCGGCCCAGGATGTCATTTGAGCGGGAAGTATTGTCCTCTAAACAGATCTTGGCGATAATGTCGATGATCTCGCCCAGGCGGTGCTTTTCAAGTGAAGGGCGGGCGTAGTCCTTGGGTAAGACACCCTTGAGTTTCGGGTTCTCCTTTTCGATAGCCACCATGGCCTCGTCAACGAGCTTGCCGATGGTTGGCTGCTTGGCGCCGGCCTGGAGCTTGTCCCAACGGGCCTGCTTAGGAATCCAGAAGACATTGGCGGCCGCATATTCGTCGCGGTCTTCGGGGTCGGTGTATTCGGTCTCTCTGGCAGCCTCTAATTGCTTGTATTTCGCCTGGAATGTGTCAGATATGTATTTAAGGAAGATCAGCCCGAGAACCACATGCTTGTACTCCGAGGCGTCCATGTGCCCCCGGAGCTTATCGGCCGCGGCCCATAACTGGTTTTCAAAGCCAAGATTGGCTCCGTTGTTATCTATCATACTGCACCTTATCGTTTGTTTATTCCAAATATGGACGTCAGTATCCCTATGTCGGTGAAGTTGTAAAAGTTATCCATTTTTCTCTCTTCTACAACAATATTAGATCAAGAACAGTGGAAAAGCAATCATAGGGAATCTATCGCTGCATGACAGAGACGAGTCGCCCAGGTCGAACAGAGGATGGCAGTAGAATAACAGGGTTAAAACACTGGCTGCGAACTAACTAAATAATAACGATTTAGATAAATTATTTTGGCATTTTTCAGAAATCAGTTTATAAATTTGAATAAAAAATCCCTCCCAGTAAAGGTGAAACTTGCCGGTGATTCCGGGAATATGTTGCCACTTAAACGCTCATCCAAATTCCCTCACGCATTCAATAACAAAGCCGGGAGTTTTAAGACAATAGGGCCGAGTATATTCGAACCCCGGTAAGGTTTGCCCGGAGCTTGCGAGGATACCTGGTCCGTTTTAAGGGGCACTTTCCGCGACCGATGCCTTAACCGGAATCCTCTGGTATCAATAAGAAGTGCTTCTCAGGTAGAGCTCTCTAATAGAGCTACCTGGAAAAATTATACGTATAGCGCTTCATTGGGGAATTTTGGAAAAATAGACGCATGAATTTATTTTTCCATTTTTTTTGTAAAAACTGACGCCCAGGACTCGTTTTCAAGCCCGATCTGCGCGGAAATCCGAAAAAAATAGAAGCAAGGCATCTATTTTTCCAGTTTCTACAGTGGTTTATGCAATACCACTCAAAAATCTTGTTTTTAACAAGATTTTTGCAATATGGTTTCACAACCCCCCCCGCAGGGGAGTGTTGCGGAGTCTATTGCGGTCGAAGACCGCAATAGGGAAGCCGGCCGCGCTTACTCGCTTACTGGTACAAAGACCTGATGAACCTACCCATCGCCAGTCCTGTCTGTCCGACGGGACCGGTAGACACCGAAGACCCGCTCTTCATTCTCTGCTCTTGCGTAACTACCGGCCGGTCCAAAGGGGTTGTGCACACCCACGGCGGCTACATGGTCTATACTTAAAAAGCCGGCTCGGCCGCCCGTCACTTCTTCGGCATCGAGGTGGATGTGGTGAATGAAGTATGTTTGGATCATCGGCCGCATGGACGACGTGATAAAGGTAAACGGCTACGGGCTGCGAATGGCGGAGGTGGTATTGTATACAAACATCCGGATTTTCGGTCTTCGGCAACAGCCTGACCGAGCTGCTTGTTACCAAGTTCTAGAGAACTTGAATAGACTCTATAGTATCGGCGATTAGACTGCAAGTTCGGCGATGCGGTTTTAGCGGCCCACGTTGAAATTTCGAAAATTTCTTTAAGGAAGCACTTGACTAATATTTAATTCGGTATTAATCTTAACTAAGTCAAGTGAGAAGGAGGAGTATTTGCTTACGATTTCAGCCAAGGGGGTCTACGGATTAACCGCCGTTTCAGAGTTGGGAGTCAATTACAACCGGGGTCCTATCCAGATCAGGGACATTGCCGAAGCGCACGGTATTCCCAGGCACTACCTGGAGCAGCTATTGGTCATCTTGAAGAAAGCCGGGTTGGTGGAAAGCTTTCGCGGCTCCCAGGGGGGCTATGCCCTGGCCAGGAATCCGGGCCGGATCAGGGTTTCCGAGATACTGACCTGCCTGGAAGGGGAGCTTACCATAATCCCTGAGCAGAAAAAGAACGGGGCGCTCAAGTTTTTCTGGAGCAGGCTGGAGAGAGAAATAGCGGAGATCATCGAGTTGACTCTGGAAGAGTTGCTTTTAGAAAGGCAGAGATACGAAAAACAACTCATCTACAGCATCTGAGGAGAGGAGCAGCATGAGAATTGCGGAAGATGTCAGCAAATTGATCGGCAGGACCCCTTTGGTGAAGCTCAAGCATATCGGCGGCGACTGCGGGGCGGATCTGGTTGGAAAACTGGAGTTCTTCAATCCCTGCGGTTCCGTCAAAGACCGCATCGGCTTTGCCATGATAGAGGATGCGGAGAAAAGAGGGTTGATCAACAAGAACACGGTCCTGATTGAGCCGACCAGCGGGAATACGGGGATCGCCCTGGCCTTCATATGTGCCGTTAAAGGTTACAGGCTGGTCCTGACCATGCCCGATACCATGAGCTCAGAGAGAAGAAGCCTCTTAAAGGCCTTCGGGGCGGAGATAGAGCTCACCCCGGGCCATCTGGGGATGCAGGGCTCAATAGACCGGGCGGAGGAATTGAACGGGAAAATCAAGAACTCCCTGATTCTGCAGCAGTTCAGGAATAAGGCTAATCCTGAAATTCACAGGAAGACCACCGCCGAAGAGATCTGGCAGGATACGGATGGCAAGATCGATATCCTGGTGGCCGGTGTCGGCACCGGGGGGACAATTACCGGGGTCGCGGAGGTCTTGAGAAAGAGAAAGCCCTCCCTGACCGTTATTGCCGTGGAGCCGAAGGACTCACCGGTCCTGTCCGGCGGAATGCCGGGGCCCCATATGGTTCAGGGCATTGGGGCCGGTTTTATTCCCGATATTCTGAACCGGGAAATGATCGATGAGATTATCCAGGTAGAAAACGAGGAGGCTTTCGCCCTGGCCAGGCGCCTGGCCAGTGAAGAGGGGCTTTTGGCCGGCATCTCTTCCGGTGCCGCCGTCCACGCCGCCTTAAGAGTTGCCGGGAGAAACGAAAATAAAGGAAAGATGATCGTGGTCATTCTCCCGGATACGGGTGAGAGATATCTCAGCACGACCCTCTTTCAAAGAGATTGAAAAACATAACTATTGGGGGAATCATGAAGCTTCTTATTAATCGCAAAGAGGAAAACCTGGACCAGGAGAAAATTTCCATTATCGAATTGCTCAAAGTCAAAGATGTGAAGATGCCTGAGAGCGTGTCCGTCCAGTTGAATGGGGACATTCTGAAGCGGAACGAGTTTGCCACCACTTATCTGAAGGATAATGACCGGGTCGAGTTTCTCTATTTTATGGGCGGCGGAGAAAATGATTCATGACCGCATGGGACTTTGACACAAAAGCAATCCACAGCGGTATCGATCCTGCCCGGCACCAGGGCTCTACTTCCATCCCCGTCTATGAGACCACCTCCTTTGCCTACGACAGTGCCCGGGATTTGGCGGATGTCTTTGAGGGGAAAAAGTTCGGTTACATCTATTCCCGCATTTCCAACCCGACGGTGGCCGCTTTCGAACAGAAGATTAATGCCCTGGAAAACGGAATGGGGGCTATCGCCGCTTCCTCGGGAATGGCTGCCATCTCCACTGTTTTATTCTCCCTGACCGGGCAGGGCGATGAGATCGTTTCCAGCAAGAGCCTCTTTGGGGGCACTCTACACCTCTTTAACAGGATTTTGAAGAAGTATGGAGTCCGAATTCGCTTTTTCGATCCCCTGGATCTCGAGGCTTTAAGAGGCGCGATTACGGGCAGGACAAAACTGATTTTCGTCGAGACCATCGGAAACCCCAGGCTCGATATCCCGGATATCGGGAGCATGGCGAAGCTGGCCGTAGAGAACAACATTCCCCTGGTTGTGGACAGCACCTTGACGACTCCCTACCTCTTCAAGGCCAAGGATTTCGGCGCCGCTTTAGTCATTCATTCCTCCACCAAGTACATCACCGGGAACGGCAACACTATCGGCGGCGTTATCATTGATCTCGGTAATTTTGATTGGCAGGGCAGCCGGGACGGCGAGCTTAAGGCCATGGCCGGGAGTATCGGCAGTGATTTCGCCTTTCTCTCCCTGGCCAGGAGGCACATTCTGGAGAATACGGGCTGCTGCCTCTCGCCTTTCAATGCCTACCTGCAGTTTCTCGGCCTGGAAACCCTCTCCTTGAGGATGGAGAGACACTGCAGCAATGCCCTGGCCCTGGCGGAACGCCTTAAGGGCCGCCCCGAAATCATCGAAGTGAACTACCCGGGGCTGGAAGACGATCCCTGTTTTGAGAGGGCCCGGTCTCAATTCGGGGGAAAATTCGGCGGGCTTCTCACCTTTAAGCTCGGTTCCAGGGAACGCTGTTTCGCCTTGATCGACAATCTGAAACTGGTCAAGAACCTGGCCAACCTGGGGGACGCCAAGACCTTAATCATTCACCCGGCCTCGACAATCTATCACGACTGCTCAAAAGAGGAGATGGCTCAAGCCGGAGTAAGCGATGACCTGCTGCGAGTTTCGGTCGGGATTGAAAGCATAACAGATATTATTGCTGATTTTGAACAAGCTTTGAAGGAGGCCTGCTGATGGCTCTAACGGAAGACCAGATAAGAAGGTACAGCCGTCACATAATACTCAAGGATGTAGGCGGCATCGGTCAGGATAAATTGCTCGACGCCAGGGTGCTGGTTATCGGGGCCGGGGGATTAGGCTCTCCCATCGCCCTTTACCTGGCCGCAGCCGGCGTTGGGACCCTGGGCATTGTTGATGATGATACTGTCGAATTAAGCAACCTGCAGAGGCAGGTGATCCATTTCACCCCCGACCTGGACAAACCCAAGGTGGAATCGGCTAAAGAGAAGCTGGAAAAAATCAATCCTGATGTGAAGATCAATATTTATCAGGAAAGGGTTAATGCGGAAAATATTTCCGACCTGATCCGAGACTATGATTTCATTGCCGAAGGCACGGATAATTTTCCTTCGAAGTTCCTGATCAACGACGCCTGCGTGTTTTTAGACAAGCCCTTTTCTCAGGGCGGCATCCTTCGTTTTACGGGCCAGACCATGACCCACCTGCCGGGCACCGCCTGTTACCGCTGTGTTTTTGAATCACCGCCGCCTAAAGGCGCCGTTCCCAGCTGCAGCGAAGCCGGAGTCCTGGGTGCGGTGGCCGGAATGTTGGGCACCATCCAGGCGGCCGAAGTCTTGAGGTATTTTCTGGGCATCGGCAAGCTCTTAACAAACAGGATTCTGATGTTCGACGCTCTCAACATGGAGTACAGCACGGTGGACCTGAAAAGAAATCCGGAATGTCCTGTCTGCGGGGAGAATCCGACCATTACCGAGCTCATGGAAACTGAGCAGCCGGTCTGTGATTTAAGCCCCGAGGCCGTTTAGGAGGTACATAACGTATGAAGAAACTTTCCATAATCTGCTTTAGCGGCGATTTTGACCGGGCGGTGGCGGCCTTTACCCTGGCCTCCGGAGCGGCCGCCGTAAACTACCAGGTGAACCTCTTTTTTACCTTCTGGGGGCTCAATATCATAAAAAACAAAAAGGGAAGGGGCTTTACCGGTAAAGGCGTCCTGGCCAGGAGTTTTAATTTCCTGGCCGGGGGCTTTAAGAACCTGCCCATGAGCCGGCTCAACTTCTTAGGAGCCAGCCCTAAAATCATGACCTACCTGATGAAAAAACGGAACGTTGCCACCCTGGCGGAGCTGCTTCAGGCAGCCCTGGCCTTAAAGGTGAACCTGTATGCCTGTGAAATGTCGATGAACATCCTGGACATTAAAAGAGAAGATTTTATCCCTGAGATCAAGGAGGTTTTGGGGGTAGCCAAATTCCTGGAACTTTCGGAAAACGGCCAGACCCTGTTTATTTAGCCATGAAGAAATATTTCCTGGACATTTCAAAAGAACACTGCCCCATGACCTTCGTGAAGGCCAAGCTGGAACTGGAAAGATTAAAAGCGGGCGAACAGCTTGAAGTTTTGCTCACCGAAGGGGAGCCCCTGGAGAATGTGCCGAGGAGCGCGGAAGAGCAGGGTTTTACTGTTTTGGAGACCGTGCAGGTGGAAAATGAGCTCTACCGGGTGCTGATTGAGAAATGATTCGAGAGAGAAATGATAAGAATACCGGAAGCGATTTTAGCCGTAATTAGAAAGCTGGCCGAGGAGAATCCTCATATAGAGACCTGCGGCTACCTGGCCGGCAATGGTGAAGAGGTGAAGGAGATCTTTCCTATGACCAATATGGACCAGAGCCCGGAGCACTTTACCTTTGTTCCGGAAGAGCAGTTTTCCGTTTTAGATAAGGCGGGGGAGGCAGGTCTCGAGCTCATCGGTGTCTATCACAGTCATCCGGCCTCTCCGGCCAGGATGTCGGTTGAGGATATCAGACTGGCCTACGATACGAGCGTCTTCTACCTGGTCTATTCCCTGCTGACAAAGGAGCTGAAGGCTTTCAGAGTAGATCGGGAAAAAGGGGTCACCGAAGTTCCGGCAGAAATAATACCCGAGGGGAGGTAAGAGAAAATATGCTTAAGAGATCATTGCTCTTATTAAGCCTGATCTTTATTTTTTTAAATGCCACGCTTTTCGCCACCGGTGAATCAGGCTGGATCTATGTTCTTAATCGGAACGATAATGAAATCTCCGTAATTGAGCCCGGGGAGAAGAGACTGGTTTCCCGTATCCCGCTTAGCGGGCAGGGTCCCACGGGCATTTATCCCGCTCCGAGTGGCAAGTATCTTTTTATTACTTTCAAGGGTTCTGAGCTCATCTCTGTCGTTGACACGGAGGAACAAAAGGAGATAAAGACCTTCACAGCCGAGAACATCAAGCCGGAGACAATCACCTTCTCACCGATGGGAGACTGGGTTTACATGACTCATTCCACCTCCAATGAAATAACAGTTTTTCGTCATAAAAAATTGGTACTTGAAGCCGCCGATAATTTCCCGCTGGGCACGGCCGGGACTCCGATTGTCTTAAACAGGAGGGGCACCCGTTTCTACCGCAGCAGCCCGGATGGTCTGGCCGTGGTATATGCCAAGACCAATAGAATTATAAAAAATGTCACCTTCCCTAACGGCTCGATGACCTGGGCCTTTAGTCCCGACTTCCGGTACCTGTGGGGCATCGGATTGGAGAAGGAGGTGGTTGTGGTGATAGATGAAAAGAAGGCCCGACTGGTGAAGACCCTGGATCTGGCCGGCCGGCCCCAGGCGCCGATCTTTTCGGCGGACGGTAGGAAAGTCTTCCTGATATATAAAGCCGGCGTCAGAGTCATAGACACCAGGGCATATAAGCAAACGAAAGAGATCCCTTTTCCCGATTCCATCGACAGCCTGGCTTATGACGATAACGGCCTGCTCTGGGCGGGCAGCTCGGCAGGCAGGGCTCTTTTTGCCGTAGATCCCGCCGCCCCGGAAAGTGTAGTAAGGATAGACCTGCCGGGAGAGCCCCTGAAGATCGTCTTTGTCAAACTTAAAAAGGGAGAGGGCTATGCCTGCTTTTAATCGCTTATGCTATGAAAGAGTATAGAAGGAAGCCGATATGATGATAATGGCGCTTTTGGGTCTGGTTGTGGGGATACCATTCGGATACGCCCTGCAGAGGGGCGGGTTCTGTATGAATACTGCTTTCAGGAGCATTCTTTTTGAAAAGGATCTCAGCCTGTTCAGAGGATACATCCTTATTCTGCTGATCAATATAGTGGCCGTAAACCTGCTCGATGAGTTTGCCGTCATAAACATCACCTTAGCTCCCTTCTTCTGGCCCGCCGTAATAATCGGTGGATTCATCTTCGGAGCGGGTATGGTCCTGGCCGGAGGCTGCGCCAGCGGCACCTGGTACAGGGTGGGCAAAGGCATGGTGGGCTCCTTCCTGGCTCTTTTGGGTTTCGCTGTAGGCGCCGCGGCCATGAGAAACGGTCTCCTGCGCCCCTTGATGGCGAAATTGAGGGAACCGGTGCTGGATGTCTATGGAGCAGAGGCCACATTGATCAATATTATTCCCCTCGATCACTGGGCGGTAAAGTGGGGGATTATCGCTCTCCTGGTGATCGCGGGAGGCAGGTGGCTTTTAAAGGCCCCGAAACAGAAGTATCAGGTCGGTTGGTCCTGGCCTAAAACAGGCCTGGTGATCGGAGCTTTGAGCGTGGCAGCCTGGCTCGCCTCCGGAGTTACCAACCGGGACTATGGACTTTCCTTTACCCAGCCGACCATCTCAATAGTGTCCTTCATCATCGGCGGAGATTCGGCCGGAATTAATTGGGGAACCTTCATGGTGCTGGGAGTGCCGCTGGGCGCCTTCTTAGCCGCCAAAATAACGGGGGAGTTTTCCCTGCGCGCGCCTGCTCCCGGCAGACTCATCCAGCAGTTCGGAGGAGGAATCCTCATGGGACTCGGGGCAGCTCTGGCCGGAGGATGCAACATCGGTCACGGCATAACCGGGGTCTCGACGTTGGCCTTGAGCAGCATAGTGGCCACCCTCTTTACCGTGTTAGGGGTCTGGGGCATGACCTACCTGGTCTTCCGGTTAACCGCCCGGGCGGCAGCCGACGGGATTACGGCAGTGAAATAGTAAAGATATTAAAAAATAGAGGAGGCAAGAAATGAGGTCGAAGTTTTTTAGAAGAAAATTACTCGTCTTATTACTGGTTCAGTTGACCCTTATTGCGGGACTTCTGGAAGCGGAGGGCAAACAGGGGGAGGACGGTCTTCCGCTCTTAATAGAAACGGAATGGCTGGTGAATAATCTAAGCTCTCCAAAACTCAAGGTAGTAGATTTCGGCAGGGCATACAAAGATTATCAGTCCGGTCACATCCCAGGCGCCGTGTACCTGGAGCAAAAAGCAGTCTGGGACCGGGTTAATGGGATTCCGGGCATGCTCCCTGCTCCGGAAACGGTTGCTAAAGCCCTGGCGGGAGCAGGCATCAGCGACGATAGCTCCGTAATTATCTATGACGGCGCCAACGGGCTGTGGGCAGCACGTCTTTTCTGGGCCCTTGAGTATTTAGGGCATAAGGGCGTTCATGTCTTAAACGGGGGATGGAACAGGTGGTTGCAGGATGGGGGCGAAGTCCAAAAAGGCGCGCCCAGGGTTCCGCGTGGGAGCTTTACCGCCCGCCTCAGGCCCGAGCTCCTGGCTACGAGAGAATGGATTCTGAGGAATTTAGAAAGCCCACGCCTCCGAGTGGTCGATACCCGGTCTCCGAAAGAGTATAGCGGTGCGGATGCCAGGTCGGCGCGGGGAGGGCACATCCCCGGCGCAGTCAACATCAACTGGATTCTCAATATAACGGATCAAAAGATCTTTCTTCCCGAAGATGAGCTGGCGGAGTTCTATGATTCCCGGGGGGTGGAAAAGGACAAGATTGCCGTAACGCTTTGCCAGACCGGTGTGAGAGGAGCGCACACTTATTTTGTTCTCAGACACCTGGGCTACCCCGAGGTCAGGCTTTACGACGGCTCCTGGGAGGAATGGGGAAATATAGAGGATACGCCCGTAATCGTAGGGGAAGGAGAATAAATGTAATGTCGGAAGCCGGGAAAAATGTCGATATAGACAGGGACCTGGATCTGAAGGGTGAGGTATGCCCCTACACTTTTGTCAAGAGCAAGCTGGCCCTGGAGCAGATGGATACGGGGCAAGTGTTAAGAGTCACTGTCGACAACAGCGAATCCGCCTCCAATGTTCCCAGGAGCCTGGAGATGGAGGGTCATGAGGTTATTAAAGTGGAACAGGTCAGCCCTTCTGTCTGGGATATCGTGGTAAAAAAGTCCGGTTGAAGGGGTACACTTGATCGACATTTCCTCTTTCTCGCGCGGCAACCGAATTGCCCATTTCTCGTGTCTAGCGTATTTCACCAATTCCTATGAGCCAATAATTCAGGCCAGCCAATCGCCGAAGGAAGTAGATACCAGTATTAGTCTTAATTTTCTCTAAATGTGAATTTTTTAGCGAAATATAAAGAAAATATTTGACATCCAAATTTAAACTATTTATAATCAAGTGGTTAAGTCAAGTTGGGATATGGACTGTTCTGATATGAGGTCCATTCGATCCATTTCAGTTTTTAGAAGAACTGAAAAAAAGGAGGAAGTATGGTTAGATCAAGAGGAGGATTAAAAACATGGCTATTGGGGGTGTCTTTAGCGGGGTTTTTTCTCCTGACGGCACCCACCGTCCTTTTTGCCGAGGGAGAGGCTGAAACTGTAGTGGAGTTCAGCTTTTCCGAGTCCTGCGGCGCCTGCCACGGCAGCGAACCGGAATATCCCGTGTTAGGCGCCCGGCTGGGGTATGATACCTCCGGCCATAAGAATAACGCCAACTCCTACTATGCCAATGGAGGAGGTTGCCAAAGATGCCACACCAACGAGGGATTTATTGAGTTCGTCAACACCGGCAAGGTTGAGGGCTTTGTGGAGTATCCTTCTCAGCCGGGGTGTTTCACCTGCCACACGCCCCATGAAACGGGTGATTTTACGCTGAGAACCACCAAACCGGTCCAACTGGCCGATGGCTCCACGTTTGACCTGGGAGAAGGCAATCTCTGCGCCAACTGCCACCAGGCCCGCCAAATTGCAGCTAAGCTGGTACAGGCGATGCCGGCGGAAAAAGTCTCCTCGCATTGGGGAGCCCATCACGGACCCCAGTCCGACTTAGTCAACGGAACCAACGCCTGGGAGTTTCCCGGCAAGAGCTATTCCAGTTCCCCTCATAAAGCCGTTGTAAAGGACGGGTGTGCAACATGCCATATGGCCCTCCCGGAGGGAAGATACGCCTTCAGCCCGGAGCTGGGGGGCCACAGCTTCAGAGTCGCAGGCGAGGTTCACGAGGCTGGAAAGCTGAATGTTTCCTCCTGTGTTACCTGTCATGAAGGTATTAAACAGGTCCGAGGGGAGGAAATCTTCGATCTCAGCGCGAAGGCCGATTACGACCTCGATGGCACCGTAGAGCCGCTTCAGGCCGAGGTCGAAGGACTGCTGGAAAGACTGGTCAATCATAACGGGACCGGTCTCCTGCAGAAACTTTCCCCCCCCATGTACAAGGCGGACGGCAGTTGGAATTCCGTCAAATCCGGCCAGCGTTCTTTGGAAGAAGTCGGGGCACTCTACAACTACAAGTTCATTCTGGAAGACAGGAGCAAGGGAGTGCATAATGCTACATACGCCATCCAGGTACTGCATGACTCGATAGCAGCCCTGGATCCGAGCTTCATCTCCTCCAAACGGCCGTAACCTTAGGAGCGGAAAAGTCTATTTTTGCCAGTACAGATATCCGCCTTCGAGGACATACAGATTGGTATAACCCTCGGAGGCGAGGTACCTGTACGCTTCGTATGCCCCGGAAGAAGTCTTACTGTATAGAATAATCCTGGCTTTCTTATCAAAGGGGATTGATTCCAACCTGATATTCTCCAGGGGAACATTCAGGCTGCCCGGAATCGAATTGAGGGAATACTCCGAAAGCGGAGAAACATCGATGATTGCGGCGGCTTCATCTTTTTCTTTCTCAAAATCTCTTAAGGTAATCGTCTTAAAAAGATTATCCAGTTTATTGTTCAGCACCAGGCAGGCAGTCTGGGCAATGTCGATCGGGTTATTAAAGGCAGGAGCATAACCCAGATCCAATTTAAAGACATCTTCAAGAGTCAGTGATTGGGTTATCGCACAGGAAAGAAGCTCGATCCTGGCTACAATATCTCCCTTCCCGTATCCCTGGGCTCCGAGAATAATCTTCGTTTTTGCATCGGCGATAACTTTCAGGACCAGGTACTGGCTGTTTTCATAATAATGGGCTTTATCCAGGCCGGTAACGGTGGCGGTTTCGGCTTCAATGCCGTTTTTCCAGGCGGCCCGCTGAGTCAGGCCCGTACGGGCGACATTCAGGTCGAAAATCTTGAACATGGCGGTGCCGATGGATCCTTTGAATTCCGATTTCCGGCCCGCAATATTGTCCGCCGCGATTCTCCCCATTTTTGTGGAGACCGAACCTAACGGCCAGTATTCGTGCTTCCTGGTAATCAGGTTTATGCTTTCGGCACAATCTCCAACGGCATAGATATTTTCATCGGAGGTCCGTAGATACTCATTGACATTGATCCCTCCCCATTCTCCGATTTCCAGGCCGGCATTCCTGGCCAGGTCAATATTTGGTTTTACGCCTGCAGATACAATGATCAGGTCAACCTGGTACGTTTCTTTCTCGGTTAAGATCTTTAAACGGTTTCCGGATTTATTTATCTCTCTTATAGCGGTATGGGTAATGATTTTGATGCCTTTCTTATTGAGCTCGTTTTGGATCTTGAGCGCAATATCTCTATCCAGGAGATTGAGCAGAATATAAGCCTTCTTTTCCAGGATAGTTACCCGGGCCCCGGTCTCAATCAGAGATTCGGCGGTAGAGATCCCCACCAGACCGCCGCCGATAATATAGACGTCCTGGGCATTCTTATTGGCCAGCTCTTTCTTGATTACTTCCGCATTTTCAAGGCTGTGTAGAGAATAAATTCCTTTCTGCTTGATTCCGGGGATCTTGGGAACGAGGGGCACTGCGCCGGTGGCCAGCACCAGGGTGTCGTAGGAAAGCATGGAGATGCTTTTACCGGCCAGGTCTTGAACTTTAACGATCTTTTTCTCCCGGTCGATTTCCAGGGCTCTTGTTTTTTTCAGGGCCGTGATATTTTTTATCGATTCAAAGAAATGCACATCCCGGATAGTGTTGTCTGCGGTGGACATAAGCTCCTGGGCCGATCTTACCTTGCTGCTGATGTAATAGGGCAGGCCGCATCCGGCATAAGATAAGAACTCGCTTTGTTCGACGATCGTTATATCGAAGTTTTCGTCGAGCCTCCTCAACCTGGCGGCTGCTTTGGGTCCCGCGGTAACGCCTCCGATTATAAGGACCTTCTTTTTCTTAATTGCCCGATCTTTGCTTTTTCTCAATCTCGTATACGGCAGCTCGATGCTGAACGTGGCACCCTTATTAACCTTCGATTCCAGGTGGATCTCTCCGCCCAAATTGTTGATTACCTTTTTCGCGATCGCCAGTCCCAGGCCGGTCCCGGATATGTTGGCTTTATGCTTGAGGGAGCGGTAGAAAGGTTCAAAGATCCTGGTCAGTTCTTCTTCAGGTATGCCGTAACCGGTATCCGTTATCCGGATACGGCATTTCCGGTCCGCTTCTGAGAAATTGAGCCTGGCAGTAACCGTGCCCTGGGCCGGCGTGTATTTAACGGCGTTTTCTAAAATATTTCTGATTGCCTGCTCCATGCCCTTGCTGTCTCCGAGAATATATATCCCCGTATTCGGAGGATAATCGGAATGCAGGGAGATTTTATTATCCGAAGCAATAGAGGCATATTTGGTTACCAGGGAATTGAACAGCCCGGTAAGATTGAACTCTTCTTTTAGCGGCGCTTGGTCCTGGGAATAAAACTCATAGGCCATCAAATCGGAAATCAACTCATCTATCTCGCCGGCCCTGTTCAAAGCTTTTCCTAATAGAAAGAGAGCTTTGGGATTTATTTCTCCGGTGAAACCATCGGTTATCGTTTTCAATACGGCCTGGATCGCATGGACCGGGGCTTTGAGCTGGTGCGAAATTATCTTTATGAAATCTTCTCTGGAATCGTTTTGCTTATTCTCTTTTGCCATAATTATCCACAGCAAGATAATTTTAATGGCAATTACCAAATAGGGCAACGGCACGCGCTCTATTTAGCCGGCTTTTTCAGTTGATCTGATGAAGAGGCTGAAAGCCAGGGAAAGAAGCATTCCCAGGCCGAAATAATACCATATCCAGAGGGGGAGGCCGGCTATCATTACAGGTTCTCTGCCCCAGGCCCAGAAATCATTGCCCAGAACAAAGAGTATTATGAAAACCGGGACCCACTTCAGGCTGATCTTTTTTATGCCGAACACGATGCTCATATTTTCATCGATTGAAGAGGTCAAGAGGCTGGTTGCCATGAAAACCGCCGCTGTAACGATCATGATGGGAACGACCGGAAGAATTCCCGGCAGATGAATGAGATTAAAATAATAGCCCACCACCATTGCCTCTCCGAAGATGATGCTTAAGGCTGCCCCGTTTTTATTGGCTTTTTTCCAGTACAGTCCCCCCAGGACCGTGGGCGCCAGGACGCTCAGGCCGTTGAAAGTTGTCTGCCTTATGAAATCGAGGATGGTCGGCGGAGGCTTCAAGGCTATGAGGAGGCCGAGAATACCCAGGATTACGATGGTGAGCCTTTCTTTAAAAACAACGTTCCTCTTTATCTTGAGAAAATCCGTGGTAATCATTGAGCTGAGCGTTAATAGCTGGGAATCCATGGTGGACATGAGGGCCGCTATGCTTCCGGTCAGGAGAAGAGTGCTGAGAAAGGTGCCCGTATATTTTACCAGTAAAAGCGGAAATATCGTATCTGAGGCTCCGGGGGCAAGATCGGGAAAGGTCAATCTCCCGATTACGCCGATTGAAACGGTCAAAAAGAACAGGAAAGTCGTGATAATAGGATAGAGAACAATCGTTGCGCGGAGAGCCTTTTCATCCTTTGCCGCTATGAACCGCTGAAAGAGCTGCGGGAACATCGGATCGGCAAAAAACCAGAGGAACATATAACCGAACCAGATGCCGTAAGGCATGGCATTATCCTGGCCCGGCCGAGAAAAAAGGGAAGGAAAGCTGCCCTGTATTTCTTTATGGGCAGATATGAATCCCCCGCTTTTTCCGGAAATAATTATGAAGGCGGTGAGGGTAAAGCTTATTATCATTATACCCTGCAGAAGATCGGTCCAGACGATCGATCTCATTCCCCCGAAGGCGACGTAAGTCACTATGAAAGCGGTAACCAGGAAAGCTCCCCACAAATAGGGCAGTCCCATCAGTGAATTCAATGACTTGCCACTGGCAATGGCCTGGATGGAAAGGTAGGGAAGGGTAAAAATTATCATTACCGCGGAAAAAAGCTTCTTTAAAAACGGTGAATTGTACCTGTCAAAGATGAAGTCGGAAGGAATTATGTAATTTCTCCTCCTGGACAGGATCGATATCTTGCTTCCGATGATGAAGAAAGAAATAGCCATGAAACCTGTTCCGAATCCCATGACGGGGTAAAAGGAATATCCCATTCGATAACCCGCCCCGGAAAAGCCGAATATGGTAAAGGCGCTGAAATTGGTGGCGGCCATGGTAAAAAAGAGAGGAAGATTGGTCAGGCTTCTGCCGGCGAGTATAAACTCCAGCCTGTTCCGTTCCGCCTTTTTGCGGAAGAACATCCCCACCAGCAGGGTCAGGAGAAAATAGGCAAAGAGTATAATGACGCGACTGTTCACAGCAACCTCCTTTTTAAAGCTGTTCTCAAATAAAAAAAGCCGTCCGAACCCGTTCTCGAGCTGCCGCTTTTTCCCGAAACGGCATCTTCGTTACGAGTCTGGATGGCTTCCGCCTGAGACATAACCCGTTAATACTCTGTTACTATTTTATAATCCCTAAATACCCTCACGTCAAGCCTTAGTACCCTTCAGGGTGCCTTAGTACCCTTCAGGGTGCCTTAGTACCCTTCAGGGTATTTAGAATATTATTTATTTGACTGCTTTATTAATCCATGCAATACCGCTCAAAAATCTTGATTTTTTAACAAGATTTTTGTAAAATTACAATCGGAGTCCATTGCGGTCGAAGACTGCAATGGGTTAGATTAGGAGTGTAAGTACCTGTACAATAGAAAGAAATTAATATAAAATTGCAGGTGATCATGAGTAGATTTCTGGTAATTGGAGCCGGCATCAGCGGCTGCACGGCCGGATTAGAGCTCGCCCGGCTGGGAAACGAGGTGGAAATTCTCGAGGCTGAAAGCATCATAGGAGGCAAAGTGCTCTCCTACTGCTGCAAGGCGACAAAAGACTGCAGTAAATGCGGAGTTTGTGTGGCCTATACTCAGATTCGCGACTCCATTCAGCACAAGCAAATCCATTTTACCCAGGGCGCCGCCCTCAAATCGGTTGACATGGACGGCAGGAAAATAGCTGCCCGGATCGCCCGCTCAAATCCCGGCCTGGATTATACAAAATGCGTGAGCTGCGACGCCTGTCTAAAAGTCTGCCCGAACCGGGCTATCTCAAAATATTCCAGGGCGGAGCTCGTTCAATACCGAATAGACTATTCAGCCTGCCTCATCCACCAGGGAAAGGCTTGTAAGGCCTGCGAGGAGGCCTGTCCTTCCGGGGCGATCTTCTGCGGAAGCGGGGAAAGGGAGAGTGAAGTTACCGTCACCGCCGACGGAGTCCTGATTACCAGCGGGCATGACCCATACGATGCGGCTAAAAAGATCCGCTTCGGCTACGGCCGGGTCCGGAATGTCATGACCGGGCTCGAAGTGGAGGAGATGCTGAGCAGCCGGACATCTCTGGAAGATTCCCCGGACAACATCGCCTTCATCCAGTGTGTCGGCTCCCGGGACCCACAAGAGGGAAGAAACTACTGTTCAGGCGTCTGCTGCGCCTACGCCGTTCGTCTGGCCCGGGTCCTGAAATCGAGGGACCCGGATATGCAGATTACGGTCTATTACATAGACCTCCAGAATTTCGATAAGACCTTTACCTGCCTACGCGAGGAGCTTGATAAGAGCGGAATTCACTTTGTCCGCGCCATTCCCTTCAGCATTGAAGAGTCCGCCGGCGGAAGACTTAAGCTGTTAATCGAAAATATGGACGGGGAAGATTCTATCGTTCTGCATGATGCGGTGGTCCTATCCGTGGGACTGGGACCTGCTGCAGGCTCGGAAAGACTGGCCGGCCTATTTGGGCTCGGGCGCGATGAGTTCGGATTCTTCTCTTCCGAAAAGGAGAATGTTTTTGTGAGCGGCACCTGTAAAGAGCCGCAGAGCATTCCGGAATGTATGGCTTCAGCGCGGGCGACTGCCCTGGAAATGGGGAAAATAGGCTCATGAAGGAAACTTTAGAAAACATAGGCGTCTTTACCTGTGATTGCGGCGGAACTCTGTTTTCCCAGGCGGAGGCAAAAGAAATCGCCGCCGGAATTAAAGACGAAGGGAAAGCCTTTGAGAACTTTTTCCATCTCTCGATCCTCTGCAGCGAAGACGGATTGGAGCATCTTTCCCGGTCGGTTCGGGAAAGAGGAATAAAAAAATTGGTCTTTGCCGGCTGCTCACCGGTTCGCAATCGAAATCTAATGGATGCGCTGGCCAAAGAAACCGGCCTCACCCACGGCGCGGTTTACGGGATAAATATCCGGGGAAAGTCCGCCGGCCAGGCGGTCAGCGCCATTAACAGGGCGGTGAAGGCTCTCTCGCTGATCCCTGTTTTCCAGACCAAAAACGTTCCCCTGGCCGGAAGCGTCCTGGTAGTCGGCGGAGGGATAGCGGGAATGCAGGCCGCCCGGGAGATCAGCGCCCTGGGACATGACACGGTTCTTATTGAACGGAGCAACAGGATGGGCGGGCAAATACCCGGCCTGTTTAAGAGCACCGGCGGTGATTTTAGCGGCGCACATTCCGGCCTCCTGGCAGAGGTGTTTCCTGAAGGGATGATGGTGCAGGAGGCTCTCCAAAAGGCTCTCCCGGGGGTAAAGATTCACACCGGATCTTACCTTAAAGAACTGGCCGGCCAGGTCGGCTCGTTTAAAGCCAAAGTGCAGGCGCCTGACGGGGAAGTGAGGCTTACCTGCGGCGCGGTTGTGCTCGCCCCGGGAGCCGGGGGAAAACCGGAAAAGGGAAGCGCGGGCGGGCCGGACGGCAGTTTGTTTGAACATGATTCCATAGTTCCCATGTCCGACCTGAAAGCGTTCGCCTCCGGCCCGAAGGGGAGGACCCGGATCCGGGAGGTGGGCATTATCCTGGATCTCAATATCGATGAGACAAAGGCCGGCACCGAAGCGGCGCTCCTCCTGGCCAGGAGCCTCCAGCAGAGAGACCGCCGGCAGGTGCATCTCTTCTGCCGGGATATGCGGGTTGCGGCCTCCGGGCTGGAGAAGCTCTACGCTGAAGTCAGGGAAGCCGGGGTAAATATCGCAAAGTTTGCAGGAAAACTCGAGTTGGCCGCGGGCGTTGAAGGAGTCTCGATTACCTACCGGGATTCGATTCTGGGCCTGGATATGACCCTGAACTGCGACCTGGTCGGGATAAGCCCCCGGGGGCTAAGCGCGGCGGCGGATTCTGATCTGGCCCGGCTTACCGGGGTATCGACTGATGAGCTCGGCCAACTGCAGGACAACAATATTCATCTCTTTCCCGAGCAAACGAACCGCCCGGGAATATTCGTGGTCGGCGCCTGCCGCGGCCGGCACTACCTCCCCCAGGTCATCGAGGAGGCCGGGGCCGCCGCTTTAGCGGTCCATGCCCTGCTTTCCGAGGAGTCTTTAGAGGTCGAGCTTTCAGGCGCGCTGGTGGACCCGGATAAGTGCATCCTCTGCCTGACCTGCATCAGGAGCTGCCCGTTCAAGGCCATGCAGATAGATAGAGAGAATGGGGCGGCGGTAAGTTCGCCTGAGGCGTGTCAGAAATGCGGAATTTGTGCGGGAGAGTGTCCTGCCAGGGCGATAGAGCTGCCGGTCTATTCCGACCGGGTGCTCTTAAGCCAGCTTGAGTAAAGCCGGGATAAGGATGATGGCGGAAAATAAGAAGATCGTTGCTTTCTGCTGCGAGAACTCGGGGCTCCTGGCCGCGGATGCGGTCGAGGATGAATCGATACTCGAACTTGTAGAGATCGTGCGCCTGCCCTGTTCGGGAAAAATAGAGATCGGGCTCATCTTGAAATGCCTGGAAAACGATTACCCCGGGGTCCTCGTCCTGGGCTGCCCGGTGGATAACTGCAAGTATCTGACCGGTAATGTCCGGGCCGGGAAGAGGATCGAAATGGTAAAAATGGCGCTGCGGAACGCCGGAGTCGATGAAAACAGGGTCCATCTGGACTTCATCTCCTCCCTGGACTCCCATAAGTTCGCAGCAATTGTGAGAGAGATGGAAGAAAGGAGAGAACATTGATTACGGCTGTTCAAAAACCGTTTGCCGAAATAAGCGAAATGGTGAAGGGTTATAATAAGCTGCTCATCCTGGGCTGCGGGTCCTGTGTCACCGTGTGCATGGCCGGCGGAGAAAAGGAAGTGGGCATCCTGGCCTCCACCCTGAGGCTGGCCAACAAGGAGAATAATATTTCCATGGAAATCAGGGAAGATACCATCGAGAGGCAGTGTGACCGGGAATTTTTCGACGCCGTGCGTGATAATATCCAATGGACCGAGGCAGTGCTCTCCATGGCCTGCGGGGTCGGTGTGCAGTTCTGCAGTGAGGTGTTCGAAGGAAAGATGGTGCTCCCGGCCCTCGATACCCGCTTCTATGGAGCGACGGATCAGCAGGGCATCTGGTCGGAGCGCTGCGCCGGCTGCGGAAGCTGCGTGCTCGCTAAGTTCGGCGGCATCTGCCCGGTCGCCAGGTGCTCGAAAAGCCTCTTGAACGGGCCCTGCGGGGGCTCCCAGGACGGTAAGTGCGAGGTCGATCCGGAAAATATCGACTGCGGCTGGCAGCTTATCTTTGACAGGATGAAGGCTTTAGGGCTCCTTGACCGGCTGGAGGAGAACGAGCCGATTAAGGACTGGAGCACCGGCCGCGACGGCGGTCCAGGGAAAATCATAAGGGAAGACATGGTCCTATGAACGAGTTGAAATCAGGAAGCAATTTGGAGAGGGTTTTTGCCTCGGGTCATTTTGCGGTCACCGCCGAGCTCGGCCCGCCGAAGAGCGCGGATTTGGAAGTAATCCGGAAAAAGGCGGGCTATCTGAAGGGCATGGTCGATGCCGTAAATATCACGGACAATCAAACGGCCATCGTACGCATGTCCTCGATCGCCGCCGGGGCCCTGGTGCTCCGGGAGGGTCTGGAGCCGGTAATCCAGATAACCTGCCGGGACCGGAACCGGATCGCGATCCAGAGCGATGTCCTGGGCGCCTATGCCCTGGGGTTGAAGAACATCCTCTGCCTTACCGGCGATCACCAGAAGTTCGGCAACCACGGCACCTGCAAGAATGTCTTCGATCTTGACTCCATCCAGCTTATATATGCCTTGAAGACGATGAGAGATGAGAAGCTGTTCATCTGCGGTGATGAAATAAAGAACAGCAAGAATGCCCCGGTTGTGGAGCCCAGGATATTCATCGGGGCCGCGGCGAATCCCTTCGGCGACCCTTTCGAGTTCCGGGTGATCAGGCTGGCCAAGAAGGTGAAAGCCGGGGTCGATTTTATCCAGACCCAGTGCGTCTACGATATGGAGCGGTTTGAGGAGTGGATGAAACAGGTCAGGGCCAGGGGACTCCACAAAGAGGTAAAGATCATGGCGGGACTGACGCCCCTGAAGTCCGTCGGAATGGCCAGGTATATGCGGGACAGCGTGGCGGGCTTAAGCGTTCCTGATTATTATATCGACCGCCTGGCCAGGGCGGAAAATGCGGCCGCAGAGGGGATAAAGATCTGTGTGGAGCAGATCAAGCGCCTTAAGGAGATGGAAGGTATCGCCGGGATCCACCTGATGGCCATCGAATGGGAAAAGAGAGTCCCGGAAATCGTCGAGGCGGCCGGACTTCTCCCGCGCCCGCCGGTCTGAAAGCGGAGGTGAATAGTATGGAAAAGATACTTATCGATAATAAGCTCGATGCAAACTTCAAGTATGAGATCGCGGGCAAGCCCGGTGGGGAGAACATCAAGAAATGCTTTGCCTGCGGCACCTGCACAGCCGGCTGCCCGGTCTTTCATGTGGAGCACGGTTACAATCCTCGCAAGATTATCAGAATGATCCTTTTAGGCCTCAGGGAGAGGGTCATAAGCTCCAAAACGATCTGGTTCTGCTCTCAATGCTACACCTGCTCCGCCAACTGCCCCCAGGATGTGGATTTCTCCGACATCATGTTTTCACTCCGGGACCTGGCGGTCAAAGAAGGCTATGCTCCTCCGGATCTGCTGGAAAAGGTCGAGCAGATCAGCACCGCGGCCCATGAGTTCCGGAGGGACTGCCTCAACATTCTCCTGGGGCTGGGGAATGTTTCCCAGGAGCAGGTCCGGGAGAACGTAAAGAAGGCGCTCCGGCAGATCAAAGGAGACGGATAAGAGGCATGGCTGAAAACACACGGAACGGAAAAATCGGCTCGGTAATGGTGATCGGGGCGGGAATCGCCGGCATCCAGGCTTCCCTCGACCTGGCCGACAGCGGGTATAAGGTTAGCCTGGTGGAGAAGTCGCCGACCATCGGGGGAATAATGACCCAGCTCGACAAGACCTTTCCCACCAATGACTGCTCGATGTGTATCGTCTCGCCGAAGCTGGTTGACTGCGCCCGCCATATCAACATCGACCTTTACCCCTTGTCCGAAGTCGAAGAAGTCTCCGGGGAGCCGGGAAACTTCAAGGCCAGGATCAAGGTGCGGACCCGCTATATCGATGAGTCGAAATGCTCGGGCTGCGGGGAGTGCGAAAAGGTGTGCCCCGTGGTCCGTCTGAGCGAATTTGACCTGGGCCTGGCCACGAGAAAAGCCGTTTACCGGCCCTTACCGCAGGCCACCCCCAATGTCTTTACCATAGAAAAGAAAGAAATCTCTCCCTGCACCGCCGCCTGCCCGGCGGGATGTAATGCCCACGGTTACGTGGCCCTGATCAGGGAAAGGAAGTTCAAGGAAGCGATTGAACTGATCAGGGAGAGAATTCCCCTGCCGGCTATCTGCGGCCGGGTCTGCGGGTTCTGCGAAGATGAATGCAACCGGGCAAATGTCGACGAAGCGATCAGCATCAGAGCCCTGAAGAGATTTGCCGCCGACTACGAGATGACGATCAAGGACTCTGAAGAGGCCCGGGAAGAATCCCGGCTTGAAAAAGTATCTGAAGCCGCAGCTCCGGCCGAGCCGGCTCCTGAGGCGGATTCCAGGGTCGATCCGGCCGGCGAAAAGAAGAAAGTCGCCATCATAGGCTCCGGCCCGGCCGGGCTGACGGCGGCCTATGACCTGGCTAAACAGGGCTTTGCGCCGGTGATCTTTGAGGCGCTTCCTGAACCGGGAGGAATGCTGCGGTACGGCATCCCGGCCTACCGGCTGCCGGACGATATCCTGGATCATGAAATCGAGGTCATCAAAAAGACCGGGGTGGAAATAAAAACCGGCTCCCCCCTTGGGCCCGAGCTGACCCTAAAGGCTCTCTTCAAACAAGGCTTTAAGGCGATCTTTATCGCCATCGGCACCCATAAGAGTCGGGCTTTGAGAACCGAAGGGGAGGACCTGAAAGGCGTCATCCCCGGAGTGGATTTTCTCAGGGCAGTGAACAGCGAAAAAGCGCCTTCGGCTGTAAAAGGCAAGACAGTGGCCGTCATCGGGGGCGGCAACACTGCGATCGATGCGGTCAGATCCGCTTTGAGGCTGGGAGCCCGGGACGCCTTTATCGTTTACCGGCGCTCCAGGGACCAGATGCCGGTCAGCATCGAGGAGCTGGAAGCAGCCGAAGAAGAAGGGATAAGGCTCAATTTTCTTCTAGCTCCGCTAAGGATTGAAGGAAGCGGCGGCCGGGTTTCCCGGCTCGTGTGCAGCCGGATGCGGCTGGGATCGCCCGATGCTTCGGGCCGGCGCCGCCCGGTCCCGATTGAGGGGGAGGCTAAAGCCTTCGCCGTGGACATAGTCATCCCGGCGCTCGGCCAGACGGTTGACTACTCTCTATTAAACTCAGGCGTCGGCGATCTTGCCACGGAAAAAGATTTGATAAAGATCGATCCGGTCAGCCTGGAGACGAATATCCCGGGAGTATTCGCCGGCGGAGATGCGGCGGGAAGCGGCGGCTTTGTCGTTCATGCCATTGCCCACGGCCATAAGGCGGCGGTCTCCATCGAGCGTTGTCTTCGCGGTGAGAACCTGCATAAAGACCGGGAGGAAGCTCCAATTCACACCGCCGAAATGCCCGAGCATCCGGAGCGGAAAAAGCCGGCCGTGGAAATACCCCTGCTCAAGGCGAAAGAGAGGACCGGGAGCTTTGCGGAAATGGAGCTGGGATTCACCGAAGAGCAGGCGGTGGAGGAGGCGAAACGCTGCCTGGACTGCGGCATCTGCTGCCGGTGCTTGCAGTGTGTGGCCGCCTGTGAGGCCAAGGCCATTGATCACGACCTGGAGGATAAAATTGTAGAGCTGAATGTCGGCTCGATCCTGTTTTCCCCGGGATGCGAGCCGGCCGACCTCTCCAGGCTGCACCGGCTAGGTTACGGCAAATACGGGGACATGATCACCAGCCTGCAATTTGAGCGGATCCTCTCCGCTTCCGGTCCCTATTCCGGCCACATACAGCGGCCTTCGGACGGAAAGGAGCCGAAAAGGATCGCCTTTATCCAGTGCGCCGGTTCCAGGGACAATGTGAACGATTACTGTTCCTCCGTCTGCTGCATGTATGCCTTGAAAGAGGCGATCATCGCCAGGGAGCATGACGAGGAAATCCATTGCGAAATCTTTTTCATGGATATCCGGGCTTATGGTAAGGGGTTCGACGCCTATTACGAGCGCGCCAAAGACCTGGGCATCGGCTTTATCCACTGCCGGCCGGCGGAGATTGAAGCTAAAGAGGTAGATGGCAGCCTCAGGATAGGATATGTCGACGAGGAGAGTATTTATCAGACCATGGAGTTCGACCTGGTGGTCCTGTCCGCCGGTTTCGAGCCTCCTTCGGGATCGAAGGACCTGGCGCGTAAGCTTGGCATTTCCCTGGACGATAATGGTTTTGCACTGACTAAGCCGCTCGATGCGGTGGCTTCAACCAGGGAAGGGATCTTTGTGCTGGGACCGTTCTCAGAACCGAAGGACATTCCGGAAACGGTCACGGAAGCTTCCAGCGCCTCGGCCTGTGCCATGGCCTACCTGGCCGAATCGCGGGGAACGGAGGTAAGAGAGCTCGAGCTCCCCCCGGAAAGGGATGTGGCGGGCGAGCCGCCCCGCATAGGAGTGTTTGTCTGCCACTGCGGGAAGAACATCGGCGGGATCGTGAACGTGCCTGCCGTGGCCGAGTATGCCAAAACGCTCCCCCATGTCGTTTTTTCGGAAGACAACCTCTATACCTGCTCGTCAGACACCCAGGTGATAATAAGAGAAAAGATCGAGGAGTTCAATCTCAACAGGGTCGTGGTGTCTTCCTGTTCGCCTCGAACGCATGAGCCCCTCTTCCAGGATACGATCCGGGAGGCGGGATTGAACCCTCACCTCTTTGAGATGGCGAATATCAGGGACCAATGCTCCTGGGTCCACATGCATGAAAAAGAGGCCGCCACGGCCAAGTCAAAGGACCTGGTCCGCATGGCGGTTACCAAGGTGGCCCTTACCGAGCCCCTCAAGTCCATCTCCCTCCAGGTAACCCGGAAGGCGCTGGTCGTCGGCGGCGGGGTTGCCGGCCTGACGGCCGCTTTATCGATTGCCGACCAGGGCTTCGAGGTGTTCCTGGTCGAGAAGACGGAAAGGCTCGGCGGAAACGCCCTCAATATCGATCGCAGCCTCGAAGGCCACGATGTGGCTTCTTATATGAGGGACCTTATAGAAAGGGTGGAGAAACATAAGCTGATCAAGATCTTTACCGGCTCGCATCTTTCCAGGGTGGACGGATTCATAGGCAACTTCAAGTCGGCCATCGAGACCGGGACCGGAAACGGCCGGAAAAAAGTGGAAGTTACGGAAATCGAGCACGGCGTCGCCGTGGTGGCCACCGGCGGGGTTGAAAGTAAGCCGGAAGAGTATCTCTACGGAAAGAGCGGCAGCGTAAAGACTCTCCTCGAGCTCAATAAAGAGATCGGGACCGGGGGCTTTACCGTGCCGGACAGGGTGGTCATGATCCAGTGCGTGGGCTCCCGGGAGTCGGGCCACCCGTACTGCAGCCGGTTGTGCTGCACCGGCGCGGTAAAGAATGCAATTCGCCTGAAAGAGACCAACCCCGGCGCCGAGATCTTCATTCTTTACCGGGACATCCGCACCTACGGGTTCAGGGAAAAGTACTACACCAAAGCCCGGGAGATGGGGATCAACTTTATCCGGTACGACCTGGACCGGAAACCCGTGGTAACGCCGGACGGGGATAAGGTCCGGGTGAGCATATACGATCCCATTCTGGGGGCCGAGCTCGAGATCCCGGCGGACCTGCTCGTCTTGAGCTCAAGGATCGACCCCAATTCGGGCAATTACAATCTGTCTCAGCTCTTCAAGGTGCCTCTGAACAGCGACAAGTTTTTTCTGGAAGCCCATGTAAAGTTGAAGCCCGTCGAGTTCGCCACAGACGGCGTTTATGTGTGCGGACTGGCCCACTATCCCAAGGACGTTAAAGAGTCGATCTCCCAGGCCAGGGCCGCCGCCGGCAGGGCGGCCACTATCTTAAGCAGGGATTCGATCGAGGCGGCGGGAAAGATCTCCTATGTGAACGAAAAACGCTGCAACGGCTGCGCCGCCTGTGTCACGGTCTGCGCCTACAACGCCATCACCCTCGATGAGGAGAGGGGAGTGGCGGTGATCAATGAGGCACTCTGCAAAGGGTGCGGGGCCTGTGCAGCCACCTGCCGCGGCTCTGCCATCATGCTTCACGGTTATGAGGATGCCCAGATCCTCGAGATACTCGATGCGGTGTAGGAGTTGAATCGCCATGGAAAAGAAGAGTAATTGGGAGCCGAAGATCGTCGCCTTTCTCTGCAACTGGTGCTCCTATGCGGGAGCGGACCTGGCCGGGGTAAGTCGCCTGCAGTACGGGGCGAACGTCCGGGTCATCAGGGTGCCCTGTTCCAGCCGGATCAACCCGCTCTATCTCGTCAGGGCCCTGCAGAACGGCATCGACGGGGTCCTGGTCTCCGGGTGCCACCCCGGGGACTGCCACTATATCAGCGGCAATTTCGTGGCCAGGAGGAAGTTCTCCCTCATGAAAAACTTCCTGACCTATGTCGGGGTGGAGCCGGAGCGGATCCAATTTTCCTGGGTCTCCGCGTCCGAGGGGAACCGCTTCGCGGCCCTGATCAACAAGGTGATCGCCGATGTGAAGAAAGTCGGGCCGGCGAAAAAGCTGGTCAAGGATTGTTAGTCTGAAGTTATGGAAAGCATAGAGAAGAAGATACGGGAAATAGCGAAGGACCTTTTTGCCGGCGGCAAAATCGACCTTTTCATCGGCTACGAGAGAGGCACCGTCCCCCTTATGAGCCGACCCTCTTTCATTCACCTTAAAGAGGTAAAACCGGAAGACTCCCTGGACAGGCTGGTCTGGAACTCTTTCTGCGCCAATAACCTGGCTGTCTTTCTGCCTAAGCTATTCGAGCGAGATCCTTTAAGCAGGAAAAAAGAAGAGGCAAAACCCAGGATCGGAATCGTGGTCAAAGGCTGCGACCTCCGCTCGATCGCGGCCCTGATGAAGGAAAAGCAGGTCCCAAGAGATAATGTGGTCCTGGTGGGAGTCCCCTGCCGGGGCATGATCGACCGGAGGAAGGTGGAAGATATGCTCTCGGGGGAAGAGGTCGCGGATTATCGGGAAAGCGCGGCAGGCGTCTTGAGCGTTACTACCAGGAAGGGCAGGAAAGAGAGCCTGAAGCGGGAAGATATCCTTCAAGAGGCCTGCCTCGAGTGCCGTTATCCCGTGCCTGAAAAGAAGTCTGCCGGCCAGGACGGTAAATATGTCCTCGAGGCAAACGATTACCTGGTTGAAGGGGTAGCCAGGAAGCCCGGGAACGGCGGCTACGGGCGTATAAGTGAGTTTGAATCGAGGTCACCCGAGGAGCGCTGGGAATATTTTAAGAAGGAAATAGCGAAATGCATTCGCTGCAATGCCTGCCGGCAGGCCTGCCCCACCTGTTACTGCAAGGAGTGCTTTGCTGAGCAGACCGACCTTCGCTGGATCGGGGTCAGCACCGAGCTAACGGATGCCATGATCTTTCACCTGATCAGAATATTTCACCAGGCCGGAAGATGCGTGGAATGCGATGCCTGCTACCGGGCCTGCCCGATGGGAGTGGACCTGAGGACCTTTACCAGGAAGATGGTGAAAGATGTGGACGAGCTCTTTGGCTATCTTCCGGACTTTTCCCTGGAAGAGATTCCGCCGATCTCCACTTTCAAAGAGGATGACCGCGAAACGTTTATTACCGAGCCGTGAAGAAAATAGCAAAGGATATCAGGAATATGCAGCAGGGAGTAATTAAGAAGCGGGACCTGGGCAAATTGATCGCCGCGGTTACCGCTGCCTCATCCGGGCGCCGGGTGAGGGTATATGCCCCGGTAGAGGGAGAAACCGGCGTTGAGCTCAGGGAAGTTACTGCGAATACGGAAATCACCTTTGACTACGCAAATTCGAAGCTCTCAGGGAAGGGAGTCTTCTTTCCCCAGCGGGAAGTGCTTTGCACCTTCCACAATGATAGCCTCGAAGAGGTGCCCTTGATCGAGGACAGTCTGGTAGTCTTCGGCATCAGGCCCTGCGATGCTCTCTCCTTCAAGCTCCTCGATAAGATCTTTTTCAATAGTACAAGCAGGTTCAAGGACCCTTACTACCTGAAGCGCAGGGAAAACTCGCTCATTATCGCCCTGGCCTGCCGAGAGCCGGCTGCCACCTGTTTCTGTACGTCGGTCGGCGGAAGTCCGGCCGGAAAAGAGGGCGCCGACATTTTGGCCCATGAGCTGGGAGACAAGCTGCTCCTGGAAGCCTGCTCGGAGAAAGGCAGTGGTTTCATGAAGGTAATTTCCGAGCTCCTCCGGGAACCAGAAGAATCCGATCTTACCGAGTCTTCCGAGCAGAACGTGAAGGCCGGGGAGAGACTCTCCTCACTCGCTTTAAGCGGCATAAAAGAGAAGCTCGATAAGAGCTTCGAAGAGCCGGACTGGGATGCGGTAACCGTGACCTGCCTGGGCTGCGGCGCCTGCACCTATCTCTGCCCGACCTGTCACTGCTTCGATATCACCGATGAGGAGAACGGAAGGAGAGAGGGCTGCCGGCTCCGGAGCTGGGATTCCTGCCAGTATCCTCTCTTTACGCTTCATGCCTCAGGCCATAATCCGCGGGTCAACAAGAAGCAGAGAATGCGGCAGAGGATCATGCATAAATACTCCTACACGGTGGAAAACAGCGGCGACATCTTCTGCGTGGGCTGCGGGCGCTGCATTACTTACTGTCCCGTGAACCTGGATATCAGGGATATTCTCAATACTTTTGCAAGGAAATGACCGCGGAGCTAGTTATGGAAAATCCTTACCTGCCGTATCCGGTAAAAATTGACGATATCATCATCGAGAACGACGCCAAGGACCTCAAGACCTTCAAGCTGGTCTTTGAGAGGGAAGAAGACAGAAAGAGGTTCTCCTACCTGCCGGGCCAGTTCGCCGAGGTCTCCGTTTTCGGCAAGGGAGAGTCTCCCTTCGGCATCGCCTCGTCTCCCACCGAAGAAGAATACCTGCTCTTCACGGTGAAGCGGATGGGGACCCTGACCAGGGAGCTCCACATATCCGAAACAGGCCGGAAAGTAGGGGTCCGCGGCCCCCTGGGCAACCCCTTTCCCTGGGAGCGCCTTAAAGGAAAGAATATCGTGATTGTCTCGGGTGGGTTTGCCTTTACCACCCTGCGCTCGGCCATCACCTATATGCTGGACAAAAAGCACCGGGAGCAGTTCGGAAACATAACCGCAGTCTACGGGGCTCGTGACCCGGGCGAGCTCTTGTACAAGAATGTGCTTCAGGGCTGGGAGGCGAGCGGCAATATCGACCTCATCCTCACGGTCGACCGGGAGCCGAACAACGGTTGGCGCGGGAAGGTCGGCCTGGTCCCCAATATCGTAAAAGAGGTTTGTCCGAGCTCGGAAAATGCCATCGCCTTAGTCTGCGGGCCTCCCATCATGATCCGCTTTACGGTCCCTGTCTTACTGGAGCTGGGATTCGATAAAAAGGATATTATTCTCTCCCTGGAAAACAGGATGAAATGCGGCATTGGAAAGTGCGGCAGATGCAATATAGGGGCCAGGTATGTATGCCTGGACGGCCCCGTATTTACCTATGCCGAGTTGGAACGCCTTCCCGCCGAGTATTGAAAATATTATAGGAGAGGACCGGCGCCGTGGGGAAATGGGCCAGCGTTGATTTCAAAACCTGCGATCCCGCGGAATGCGATCAAAACGGCGGGACATGCCCGGCTTCAAAAGCCTGTACCCACAAGCTGCTCTTGCAGGAGGCGCCGGGCGAAGGGCCGATGCTCATTTCCATGAAAATGTGCGTCGGCTGCGGAGACTGCGTGAAGGCATGCCCGCTGGGCGCGATAAAGATAGAATAATGTTTCAAGCTAACGGTGAGCCCTGGGAGGAAAAACTCTGGAAGGAGCTCCGCGGTCTGAACCCCGAAGAGGTGTGCGTCCGGGCCGCGGTGCGTTACGAGCAGGCCTTTTACTCGGTCCTGTTTATGGACCGGGAGTACCGGGTCTACCCGGCAGAGGTTAGGGTGGAAGGGGACTTTCTGGCGGCCGATCCCGAGTTACGACTGCTCCTTATAACCTACCTGGTCTCGGCCAAAGACCTGCCTCCGGCCGGGACCTGGGTCTCGGAGAAGAGCCTTAAAGGTGGGAGCATGTTCTTCCAGGGGCCTCATAAGCTTCCAGGCGGCCCCATTTTAAAGCGCTTCGGGAGAAACCCGGAGATGTTTCTATACGCGGGTGAGGCCCTGGGCGGGAAGAGAATAAACTATGGAGATGCCGCCCTGGAGTTCCGGGCCCTGCCGAGGGTGCCCCTGGCCTGCGTGTTGTGGGCGGCAGATGAGGAGTTTCCGGCCGGGGTGAATTTTCTTTTCGACCCAACTATTGAGTCTCATTTCCCGCTGGATGTTATTTTGGCCCTGGTTCACTCCGTGGTGAGGAGACTCGCAGAAACGGAAGGAAACTGATCTGCACCAGGAGGCCGGCCCTCGCAGGCGGTTAGCGCTTCCCTGCTTCCAGCTCCTTTTTCTTCTTATTCAGGATAGCGATGTGTTTGAGCTCCTAATCGATCAGAGCATCGATCTTTTCCCTGCCGAGCGGGCCGGCCACCGCTTTCTTCATGGTAAAGAATACAAAGACGGTGATATTCTTTCTGTTGACAATAAGAAGTACGTGCTGCGGATAACCTACAAAGACAAGAAATCCAGTTCTGCGCGAATCAACGATAATGAAGTGCGTCTTTGCATTTCGTCCAATTTCAGACGCGAGCTACTTGCCAAGCACATTTCTACGCTGTTGAGTCGTTGTCTCGCTCACGAGAGTCTCCCCAGCCTCAAACAACGAATAGTAGATATAAATCGAAGGCATTTCAGGCAGAAGTTTGGCGGTATATTCTTCAAGTACAACAAATCGACTTGGGGCAGTTGCTCCTCAAAGGGAAACATCAACATCTCTACACGTCTCCTCTTTGCCCCCGATGATGTATTGGAATACGTCTGTACTCACGAACCGGCACATCTTATTGAAAGAAACCATTCCAGAAGGTTCTGGACGTTGGTGCAAAAGGCGGTGCCTCACTATCAAGAACAGCGGAATTGGCTCAAGGAAAACGAGAACCGCTGTTGGTTCTGAGCTGGAGGAACTGTTGGCACTTTGGCATGGGCCATCTCTCCGTATCACGCCGTTTCATCCTTACAGGATTTAGCCCAGGCGGCGCTCGATTTCGAAACCGAACGATCCCTCAAACTTAAACCGAGCGATTTCTTCATATTTCCTACCTCTTAGTGCACTATACAGGCTTTTCGGGTGGTATCATAAGTCAGCACCTTTGTGTGGCTTAAGCAGCAGCCTTTTTAATGAGATTTGATGTGTTTTTGTATGATTTTTCTGGAGGAACGGTAGAATCAAATTATAAGTTTTGCTATCATTCAGATCCCGTGTGGGCCGGAAGTCGAGGATCCCGCTTTCGGTAATGATCCCGGCACCACTGATAGCCACCAGGTAGCGGCTGGAACGATTGTGACCGTTAGGGTTGGAAACAAGCCGTGCTGAGTATCTTGGTGTAGGCCGGAGCGGCGGTTAATAATACTTAACTGCCATGCCTGGCACTCCATGGGTGCTACGCTTGGGTGGTCTAGTCGAGAAGTGATTGTATATGAGACAGTTTCAGACCCTCTTCAAAATACTCTCAGTTTGGGACATAATTGGGAAGAGAAATGGGCAATTCACGAACCAGGTTCGTTTATTCTGCCCCTCTGGGCGTGTCTGTGAACTCTGGTACAGGAATTCTCTAGTTATGCGCAATGCTGGGCTGGGCAATGTATTAAACGCAGAACTAGTTGTCGGACCAATCGGTTTCAATATATGCTTAGACAATAAGCGTTGGAGATGCCAATGAACTATAGGGATAGAATCGGACTTAATCCAGATATAATGCTCGGAAAACCAACCATAAAAGGAACGCGGATAACTGTTGAGCTTATTCTACGGAAACTTGCTGAGGGGGCTAGCGAGAGAGAGTTGCTCGAAGCCTATCCTCATCTGGAACGAGCAGACGTCCTTGCGGCTCTTTCTTACGGTGCGGATGTGATCTCGAAAGAGGAGATGATTGTCGGCTGAGTTCCTTGCAGATGAAAACGTAGACACCCGAATCATTAAGCACTTGCGCGCCTGCGGCATTCAGGTTCATTCTGCAAGGGAAGACTACCGCGGATCTTCAGACAAGCAGGTGCTTCGAATTTCGAGGCAGCTTGATTGCATACTGATTACCGAGGACAGCGATTTCGGCGAGTGGATTTTTGCTCATCAGGAGAAAGCTAGCGGTGTATTATTTCTCAGGTATCCACATGATGAAATGCGGCAGATTGCCGCGGCAATCGCTGATTTTATCCAAAGACGCGGCGATACGTTGCGGGGCAAGTTCGCGACTATCACAACTAGGAAAATAAGAATTAGGGAAATCTGATAGCCGTCCAGCACTGCGTATAACTGCGGGTTGCCTGCTTCGCTCGCTGACGCTCACTCCGCCCAAATCCAGGGCAGGCTAGCCCAACGGGAGAGTGGTAAAGCGGACCAATGCGGAAAAAAGGTAAAGATGGGAAGCTGAGTTCCTCCCTGGACTTCGCCAACCCGTGTTACGTTATACGAAAGAACGGGCTATAATCAATGTTTACCGAAAGGACTTTTCATTGTATAATGATCTATACTTTCATTTACCGTCATGGGTTATCTTTTTTTCATAATCTTATAGGAGATGAAATATGCCCCATGTAATCGTGAAATTGTTTCCCGGGAGGACGGACCAGCAGAAGAACGAATTTACGCAGCGAATCGTCAAAGCTGTCAGGGACACAATGGATACTGAGGAATGGGCGGTGAGTGTTACATTCGAGGAAGTGACACAAGAGCAATGGGAGGAAAAGGTGTACAAACCAGATATTATTGCTAAGGAGAAACTGCTCTACACAAAACCAGGCTACGCGGTCGCAAATGGTGAGTACAAACGTCTATAGCCGTACAGGCTTTCTTGACAAGAAGAGTAATTGCACCGTCATCTCTGAAATTATCGCATTTTGAGAGTTGATAACAGATTTGCTCGGAGAAGATGAATTATGTTGGCACAAGAGCGTTTCAATACCGGAGAACTTGATCTCAACTTTATGAGTGGACCTGACGGTTTTTATCCGCTGCTTCTTCTCCACGGGGTAACAGGCCGTTGGCAGGACTTTCTACCAATCATGCCTCAGCTGGTCTTGCACCACACCGTCTTTGCCATAGACTTTCGCGGTCATGGAGAGTCGGATCGGTCGACTGATGGCTACAGCTTTGCCAAATACGCAAGAGACATTGTTGCCTTTGAGAAGTCCAAGCTGGATCAACCAGCGGTGTTAATTAGGCATTCTTTGGGCGGAGCTGTGGCAGTCTACATCGCAGCCAACTACCCAGAGCTGACCAGAGCAGCTGTTTTATGTGACCCGGCTCTCTTCGCAGAAGTACTAAGAATTCCAGTGTGGAGCGAAGCGCTTTCGGCGTGGCGAAAAATCGCTGAAGAGCCGTTCGAAGAAATCTGCAGTTTGCAGAACCCATAAAGTGCGTTTGACAGAAGAAGGGCGAGGGATCTTAGCAAGCTCGATCCCAAAGTACTAGAAGATCTTAACACTTACTGGGACAGCTTTAACCTAGAATACCTACTCGGACATATCAGCTGTCCTGTTCTACTCGTATATGGTAACTATCAGAATGGAGGTGTTCTTACTGTAGAGCAGGCGGAAGATGTCACATCGAGTATTTCTAACTGTATATCACAATTCATAGACGATGTTGGTCACGTACCTCATCGTGACAAGCCCGATGAATTCATTAGATTGGTATCAGACTTTTGAGAGTCGATCTAACCTATTCACAATCATAGCCCGTTCAGGATAGCGATATGTTTAAGCTCCTAGTGACTGGTACCCTGTATCATAAATTCTGTCATCTAAATCGGCAATCTATCATTTAATAGAA
>CAZERV010000005.1:0-6331 GCA_964514815.1 uncultured Spirochaetaceae bacterium
GCTGGGCTCCATCGATGACGCCACCCTGGGAAACGGATTTATCATGGGTAACTATGCCAACACCCTGTTTCTGCCGGAATTGAGGATCATGGGATTGAGCTTTGATCTCGACGGCGCTCTTTTCAATTTCCCGGTGATAGGCATTGAGACCTTTACCGCCAACCTGGCCCGTTTTGATGTCATAGGAGTCAGGCCTTATGTGCGGCCCCTCGGCCTGACGGAAATTCCCATTCTGAAGAACCTCCAGATCGGAGGCACCCTGGCCGTCGACACTCAACCCGGGCTCTACAAGGGGGGCGCCAGTATGGAAACCGTCGCTCTTTATGGCGCAGATATCAGGCTGCCCCTGTTGTCCAGCCCGGCCATTACACTGGCCATTTTCGGGGACCTCGCCTTTCTGCACCAGGTTTCTACGGGCGGTATGGTCGGGTTCGGAGGGCGCCTGATCGGCTTTCTCGATTACGGAGCCCAGATCCGGATACTGGGCAATAACTTTATCCCCACCTATTTCGACGCTTCCTATGATCTTTTCCGGTATGAAAAATACCAGATCGCAAAAGGCGGGGCCACGGTGCCGGGGTACGTCGGCTGGCTGGCCAGTCTGGGCACTTCATTTCTAGAGGAGGCCCTTGTTTTAAACGTCAGTGTGGACGGCCCCTTCAATCAGCCGGCCCCGGGTGATACAAGCAATTATCTTAATTATCCGCACATCTATGCTATCTTTCTGATCAAAGAAGGCATTCTTCCCGGTATCTCCTTTGATGCCAGTTACGATAAACGGTTGATAAGAACTTTTAATGACCTGATCAGGCCAGAGGATGCGGTTATCAAAGCCCGGATCAATTACAGAATCGGGCCGGCGGTCATTTCATTTGTCTATAAAATCCGCTATGAGCCTGATCCGAATCCGGGCGAAGATCCCTGGGTGGTTACATCGGGGCTTGAAAGCACGATTCAACTTTTTTGAGCTAGTCTGAGATTGGAGGTAAACGATGAGCGGAAAAAAGATATTATTAGCCTGTATTATTCTTTTCGGAGCGACTCTGTTCCTGGCGGCCCAGCAACCTTCCGCGGTGCTGGAATATTTTGAAGATATAAGCGGAGACCTGCGGGTCGTAACTGCGGATGGAGAAGAGCTCTACGGGAGTGAGCTCGCCTTCGGCGATGAGCTTCTGCCGGGCAGCACCCTGGTCACTTATGACGGGGACTATGCGGAGATAAGCCTCGACCCCAATGGATCTATCATCCGGATATCCGAGAACACGAATTTCAGGGTGGACTCTATCCAGGGCCGGGAAGGGGCCGATGAAAACGCCTTTTCCGTGGCGGTTGGAAAGTTCAGGGCCGTGGTGGCTAAATCCGTTGATGCCCGTTACCGCTTCCAGGGACAGTCTGCCGTTTGCGGAGTTCGGGGAACGGATTTCGGGATGTTCGTTCTTCCCGGGGAGAGAGAGTCGGCCTTCGTCGTGGACGGACTGGTCGATTTTACCAACTCGGCCGGCCAGACAGTTGAGGTCGGCGCCGGCATGATGGCCGATGCGCTGGCCGAGGTCTTTCAGCCTGTTGCCATGAGCGCCGAGGTGATGGCCGACTACTTGAGCGGCCTGGAATTCCAAAAACTGCAGAAATCGAGCGTACCCGGCTATGTGGCGGCGCCGGCGGGAGCTCCTGCCGAAGCTCCTGCCGAAGCTCCGGCGGAAGCCGGAGAAGGCTTCCTGGCTAAGTTGCTGCAGCTTCTCGGGCTTGAGATCGGCTCGGTAACCATCGGAGATAAGACCTATGCCAAAGCGATCGTGCAGCCCCGCTTTGCATTGGGGAAGCTCAAGGTAGCCCTGTATCTTCCCGTCATCTATCAAACCAATATGCTCGACCCGAATGACTGGCATAAACCGGACGGCAATAACGAGTGGTCTTTCGGGACCGACCAGGCGGCCTGGGACGAGATAACCCTGGATATTCTAAACGACCTGTGGCTGAAAATCAGGTACATCGAGTACGGCAAACAGCGCGATCCTTTCTTCTTCAAGTTCGGAAATCTCCATAACATAACTATCGGGCATGGGATGATCATGCGGAAGTACGCCAACGATTCCGATTTTCCGGCGGTGAGAATGATCGGGCTGAATCTGGGCCTTGATTCAGAGAATATCGGCGTCGAAGCGATGGTGAACAATGCCGCGCTGCCGGAGATCTTCGGAACCAGGTTCTACTTCAGGCCCATGGGCGCCTCTTTTCCCCTGGCCTTCGGAATCACGGCCTTGACCGATCTTAATCCGGATACGGACGCACTCTACGGCCGACCGGCTATCTTGAATACCGGTTTAGATCTCGATTTTCCCATCATCCACGGTGATCCTTTGAGCATTATCATGTTCGCCGATATTGCTTCCATGCTGCCCATTTACCGGCAGGCTTACGGGACCATTACTCCGGGACTTAAGACAGAAGCTATCTTGAGTGGAGGCCGGCTTAAGAACTGGGGCTTTGCCACCGGATTTATGGGCAATATCCTGCCGGTTGCGTACAGGCTCGAGTTCCAGTACTCTGACGGAACCTTCAGGCCGGCTTTTTATAACAACATGTACGACCGGAAACGATCCGAATATGCCCGGGAGATCGCTGATTTCCTGCTGAATCCCAACGATCCTGTCTATAACCCCCAAACCATGGGGATTTACGGTGAAGCAGGTTATACCCTGGAGAATGTGTTCTTTGTTGAGGCCGGCTACCTGTGGCCCTGGTATATAAACAACACCGGTCCTCCTGGCGAAATGCCCGATGACTACCTCCATTTCGAAGTGGGCATTCTCAAAGGGCTTCTTCCTCTCTACGGGTCCATTTCTTATGACCGCACCCGCTTCGTTCCCACCCTCCTCGGCGAGGGCAGCTTAAGCTTCTTCGATGAGAATACGGTGCTGTCTGCGGAAGTTGTATATCCTGTCGCTCCTGTGATTGACCTGGCCGTAATTGTGGCTAACAATGTGGTGGGGAATGTATCCAGGATCACGGTCAGCGTATTAACGCGGGCGAATTATTAAAGAGGAAGCCCACGGAGGAAACTTAAGAGGGGAAGCTCAAACAGGTATGTCGGATCAAATTAAGCCCTCCCGGAGTATCTCGATCCTCCGGGAGGATGTTTCCCGTAAAATTGCGGCCGGCGAGGTGATAGACCGGCCGTTTTCCGTTGTGCGGGAGCTGCTTGATAATGCGATCGATGCTCAGAGTAGAAACATTGACGTTTTTATCGAAGGCGGTGGAATTGCCGGTATCCGGATGGTAGATGACGGCGAGGGAATGTCGGAAGAGGATTTAAGGCTCTGCTTTCTTCGCTACGCTACTTCAAAAATACGGGAAGAGGATGATCTTTACCGGGTAAGCACCCTGGGGTTTAGAGGTGAGGCCCTGGCGAGCATTGCCGCCTGCTCCAGGCTTTCCATAACCAGTATGGCGGGAAAACCGCCGGCCGGTGCGCACCGTGTGATCGCAGCCGGCGGCAGACTGATCAGTCTGGAGGGCTGCGCAGGCAAAGCCGGAACGGTGGTAGAGGTGGCGGACCTCTTTTTCAATATGCCGGTCCGGAAAAAATTCTTAAAAAACCCGGGAGCGGAGACGGCCCAATGCCGCCAGACCTTGTTGGAAAAAGCCCTGCCTTTTCCGGAAATTAATTTCAAATTTTTTACAGGAGGAAGCCTCAAGCACTTTTTCCCGGCCCAGGGCATCGAAAGGCGCATCTCTTCCGCTTTCGGCCTGGATCATGCTCATCTCAGCGTGCTGGAGGGGGAGGGAGCGGGTTTTCGCCTGACGATTGTCGCCGCTCGTCCTGAAATCTGCCGCCGGGATAAGAAAATGATACAAGTTTTTGTGAACCGGAGAAGAATCTATACATACGGGCTCATCCAGGCGGTAGAGTACGCCTATTCCGAATATTTGCCCGGGGGAAGTTTCCCGGCTGCCTTTGTGTTTATATATATTGACCCGGAGCTGGTGGATTTCAATATCCACCCCGCCAAGAGGGAAGTCCGTTTCAGGGATATAGGAGCCGTCCACCAGGGTATCGTGGCGGCCCTCAGATCTTTCTTAACGGGCTTCGACCTCAGCATGAGTACCAACTTCATGAGTGCCGGCAGTGCCAAAGCGAGCGGTAATGCTAAAGATGCCGGTTTTCCTGATACGGATGGCATCTCCCTGTTTCAATCACCGGCGGCGGTCTTAGCCGATGGAAAATATGTCTCCGCACCTCCGGCGGAAAGAGTCTTCCCCGGCGGCCCTAAATACTGCGGCCAGATTTTCAAGTTGTTTTTGCTGGTTGAATACGCGGAGCGCCTCTTTATTATCGACCAACATGCCGCCCATGAGCGCATTATCTTCGAGAAGCTGAAAAAAAGACCGGCTGTGTCCCAGCAGCTTCTCGTTCCCATTCGCTTCGAGGCCGGGGAGGAGAAAACCCGGCTGATCAAAGAAAGGGGCGATTTTTTTAAGGCTTTGGGCATCAAAGTAGAGTGCCTCGAGGCAGCGTCCTACGAGATCACCGCTCTTCCTGAGGATTTTCTTTGTCTGGAAGACGAGAGGCTTATAGAAGCGCTCCTGGCGCCCCAAAGCTCTCTTTCAGAGCTCGAGAAGGAATTTTTTAACCTGATCGCCTGTCGTCTGGCCGTAAAAGAGGGTGAGGAAATCGATTCATCTTTAGCCTGCGAGCTGATCCGGCGGGTCTTTGAGCTGGAAAACGCCCGCTGTCCCCATGGCCGCCCTCTCTGGTATGAGATAAGCAGGGAAGAGCTTTTCCGGAGAGTGGGCCGGGGCTGATCCAATCGGATTATTTCAACTTCGCCAGCAGGCTCTCGATCTCTTCCTTCCTCTCATAATTCGGGTTTTTGCCCAGCAGAGTCTCAAGAAGCTGCTTGGCCGCCTCATTATTCCCCTCTTTAACAAATAGAAGCGCCAGTCGGTAATAAGCGTCCCAGTACCGGTTGTCGATCTTTAAGAGCTCATTAAAAGTCTCAACCGCCTCATTCGTCAGCTCCAGCTCCAGATAAGTCAGGCCCAGGTTATACCTGGTGGAGGTGGAATCTATTTTCAAAGTCAGGGCTTTCTTAAAGTGGCGAATACTGTCCTGATAGAGACCCTTATGGAGGTAGACACTGCCAAGATTATTGTTCACCTCAAAGGAATTGGGATCAAGGTCGAAAGATTTGGATAAAAAGGCCAGAGCATTATCGTACAGGCCGTTGTCATCGTAGATTCTGCCCAGGTTAATCAGCGGCGGTACGTAACGGGCATCCAGTTGGACCGCCTTCAGGTAATTCTTAATGGCTTCGTCGTTGTTCCCGAGCTGCTCATGCACATCACCGAGAGTATAGGTATAGGGGGCGGAATCCGGTTTTCTTGAAAGGGCTTTCTCAGCATACCCAAGGGCTTCTTCCGCTTTGCCCAGGTTCAACTTCACCAGGGCCAGGTTGTAGTTCGTTACCGTATGATCCGGGTCCAGTTTAAGGGCCGAGGCCAGGTATCTTTCCGCTTCTCTGTAATCCTCCCGGACGGAGAGTGCTGTGCCCAGGCCCCTTAAGAATACGGGATTATCGGGGGAGAACCTGACGGCCATTTGAAAAGACTCCACTGCCCGGGAAATCTTTCCCTGTTCGTTATAGAGGGTGCCCAGCATATAGTAGGCTTCGGAATAGTCCTTTTTTACATTGATAGCCGCCTGGAAGGCCGCTATCGCCTTTGTTTTTTCGTTCAGCTTGATCAGGGTCTGGCCCTTTCGAAAGCGGGACGGGGGAAAGTCGGATTTCAAGTAGATACTGCTTTCAAAAGACTGCAGGGCATCGGAATATTTTCGGGAATAGTACTGCATCTTGCCCAGGGAATAGAGCAGCAGATAGTCTTCAGGATTCAGGCGGGATGCTTCCTTGTATTCCCTGATGGCGTGCTCATAATTCTTGGACTGGGCGTAAATCTGGCCCAGGGTACTATGAGGCACCCAGAGGTTCGGGTTTTTCTGAATCGCTTTGTTCGAGGCTTCTATGGCTTTCTGAACATTGCTCTGGTCGCTGGAATTCTCCTCGAAGTGGGAGACCCCGATGTAGGCATACGCCTCGCCGGAATCGGGATCCAGGCCGATGACCTCGGAGAATATGTCTCTGGCCCCGCCATAGTCTTTATCGTTCAATTTTTTGACACCCTGGGCCAGGAGTTTGTTTATGTTCTCCAATCTTTCCCGCTCTTTAGCGCTGGCGTCCTCGGGGATTTCTTTCTGCTGAACGGGAGTCTGCTCCCGGGGCATTTTCTCTTGAATGGAGGACCCCAGTTCGCGCAGGCTCTCCTGGAGCTGTTC
>CAZERV010000005.1:6431-34695 GCA_964514815.1 uncultured Spirochaetaceae bacterium
GCATTTTCTCTTGAATGGAGGACCCCAGTTCGCGCAGGCTCTCCTGGAGCTGTTCCTGCTGTTCCTGGAGCTGTTCGAGCTCCTTCTCCCGGTCCGATCCTTCGTCGATCTTTTTTCGCTCGATGATCTCATCCAAAAGGGAATTTGCTTCTTCGTCTTCCGGATCGGCCAGAAGCAGTTTATCGAGGATTTCCAGGGCCCGGTCAAACTCTTCCTTCTCCATGTACTGCGCGGCCAGCTTGAGAGTATTATTCCTTTCGGCCAGCGCTCTCTCCCTGGCTCTGGACTGTCCTAAGATCAAGCCCAGTACAACCAGGAGAATAATAAGGATGACCGCTCCGCCAATAACCAGATACTTTTTTCCCATAAATTCAATCCGTAATATCTATTTCTTCGTATTCCTCTTCTATCTCCTCGGAGCCGGCCGATAGATTCCGGGTTTGCTCGGAGGCATTTTGCAGAGAATTAAGAACTTCATTCAAAAGGGCTTTTTGTTTCCTGAGCTCATCCTGCTTTCTCAGCTCCGAATCGGCCAGGATTTGACCCAGCAGTGCGATGAGTTTTTCTATCTCTTCTCTCTGGGGCGAGGCGGGAGCCAGTTCCAGGTATTGGATATAATCATCCCGGGCTTCTATTAGTTTTTCAAGTCTCAGGCGGGAATTAGCCCGGTTGAGATAGGCGCCGTCTAATTGCCGGTTCCTTTCCAGGGCATTGGAATACATCTCTTCGGCAAGAGTGAATTCGTCCTGCTTAAAGAAATTATTTCCCATATTATAATAGAGCCGGTCCTTATACTTTTTTGCGACTCTCAAACCGCGTTTCATGATCTTGATGGCTTGTTCCGGATCGTTCAATTGTTCGTAGACTATGCCGAGGTAAAGATAGATTTTCTCATTTTCAGGGTTCTCACTCAAAGCCTCTTCGAACAGATGACGGGCTTCCTGGGGTTTATTTTTCAGAAAGAGCTCCTCTCCTTCCCGATATGCTTGAGAGGTGAGAAGAAATAGGGCCAGCAATATTTTCACTATCATCTTATCACCATAAAATATACACTCATCTGTTTGACACTTCTACCAAAAAAAATTAATCTTTTTAAACAATGGTGGGAATATGTCCGGAATGATCATTCTGATTATAATCGTCGGCACCGCAGTAGCGGTCTTTACCGTTTTTATCATCAGGGCTCTCATCGCTCCGAGAAAGATCGGAGCGATGGCGGAAGCCCTGAAGCGTGGTAAGCACCAGCAGGTTATAAGACAGGCCAAACAGTTGATAGCCAGGGATTCAAGGAACGTGGATGCCCATTATTTCCTGGGCCAGGCTTACCTGGCCGAAGGGAGACCCGAGCTGGCCCTGATGGAATTCAAGCTGGTAAACAAGATTGGCCAGTTCTCACAGTTTTGCAGGGAGGTTCCTTTTCGGAAACAGGCGGCCGGTTTGTTTCGAAAATTCAACCAGGATGAAGAGGCTTTAAAGGAATATCTGCTGCTTATTAGAAAAGAACCGATGACGGCAGAGCATTATTTCAATGCCGGTGAGGTTTTTGAAGAACGCCTGATGTCGGATAAGGCTTATCAGTATTATCTAAAAACAGTGGAGCTTGATAAATTACATACCGGCGCTCATCTGCACCTGGGCGTCTTACTATACAAGCAGAAAAAGCCGCTGGAGGCAAAATCGGAGTTCGAGAGAGTGTTAAAAAATGAGCCTGAGAATTATCAAGCTCATTTTTACATGGGCCGGCTGCAGAAAGAAATGCATGATTATGCAGGCGCCCTGCGCTCTTTTGAAAAGGCGCAGCGCGATCCGGATTTTAAGGTAAAGGCTTTGATAGAGACCGGGACCTGCTATATGAGCACGAATAACCTGGAAAAAGCCATCCCTCCCCTGGAAAGAGCGGTGGTCCTGACCGACAGCAACCACAGTTCCGAGATGTTGTTCGGCAGGTACTTCCTGTCCCTCTGTTACGAACGGACGAGGGAGATAGATAAGGCAATCGAGCATTGGGAGTTCATTTATGCTAAAAAACCTTCTTTCAAGGATGTAGCCCAAAAGCTCAGCCAGTACCAGGACCTGCGGGCGGATGACCGCATGAAAGATTTCATGACTTCCAATAGCGAGGATTTTCTGATGATCTGTAAGGCAATCTTACAGGCCTTAAAGCTGGAATCCCGGGATGTCATGGAGATTAAGGACGGCTGCCAGATCAGCGCTGTGGAAGCGGAGCAGAACTGGAGGAGCTCCCGCAGAATGCCCAGGCTGCTCATGTTTTTGCGGGTCACCGAGCCGGTTGATGAATCTACTATCAGGGGTCTCCAGGAAAAAATGAAGAAGAACAATATTATCCGGGGAATCGTTTTGACCAGCTCCACATTTACCCGAAAAGCCATTGAATATGCCGAAACCAGGCCGATCGATCTCATGAATAAGGAGAAGCTCAGCGCAATCCTTAAAAAAATCGAGATTTAAGATGAAAGTACTCTGTATAGCCGATCATGTGGATCCGCTCATCTACAGTCAGTCGGTAAAGACCAGGTTCGGAGATATTGACCTGGTTGTCAGCTGCGGCGATCTGCCTTTGAAATATTACGAGTTTATCATGACGACCCTGAACAAGCCTTTACTTTTTGTGTTCGGGAATCATCAACTAAAGTTTTTCAGCGATTTTATAGGCGCCCCGGATTCCTGGACCCTTCCCAGGACCGCATATCCGGTTACCGGGGCCACTTATATCGGCATAAAGGTGATAAGGGGGAAAGGAGCTATTGTGGGCGGATTGGGAGGAAGCAGGTGGTACAATGGGGGAGAGAACCAATACACGGATGCCCAAATGCTTTTCCATATTCTGCGCTTGATTCCGGGTCTTTTGTTCAACCGGCTTTTTTACGGCCGGTTCCTCGATCTACTGGTAACCCATGCCCCTCCGTTTGGGATACATGATCAGCCGGACCCCTGTCATACCGGATTTAAGACTTTTCTCTGGTTCATGAAGGTGTTCAAACCGAAATACCTTGTGCATGGGCATATCCACCTTTATGGGGTGGAAAAAACGAGAGTGTCAAAATACCTCAGCACTATCGTGGTAAACGCCTATGAGCACCAGGTCATTGAAATGGATTAAAATATGGACATGAAATACTTTACAGATCGGGCGCGGGGGGATTTTAATAAGGCCAGAAACAAGGCCATGTTTACCCGGATTCTTACTCTGCTGACCAGGGAAAAAGACGAACTGCTCTCTTTCGAAGAGGTAAAAGCCCTGGTCAAACCGGAATCGGAAACCTATGGAGGAGTCAAAACGGTTCCCATCTCCCTGGTTGTCGGCAGTGAGGGACGGTATCGAGATTTCAACCGTTTTTTTCTCCCCAGGCACCAGCACCTGCACAGCCGCTGGGAGCGGGTGGACCTGGCCCACTACCAGCAGATTGACCTGCCTCCGGTCAACCTATATGAAATCGGAGGGGTATATTTTGTCCGGGACGGAAATCACCGGGTTTCAGTGGCCAGGGCGCAGGGCATAGAGTTTATCGATGCGGAGGTAATCTCCCTGGGCTCAAAAATCACTTTAGAGCCCGGTATGAGCAGGGATGATCTTAAGCGAGCCGTCATTGATCTGGAGAAAAAAGAGTTCTTCAAGAAAACAAGGCTGGATCAATTACGGCCCCAGATCGACCTTGAGTTTACGGCCACCGGCCGGTATGATGAGATAATTCGTCATATTAACGGTCATAAGTACTTTCTAAATCTCTCCAGGAAAGCTGAAATTTCGTTTGAGGAAGGGATGCTTTCCTGGTATGATATTGTCTTTGCACCGATTGTTGAAATCGTGCGAGCTGAAAAGATACTTACCCGTTTTCCGGGCAGAAAGACAGCCGACCTCTACGTTTGGATCGTTCGCCGTTGGGATGATTTAAAAAAGAAATATGGAGATTTTTTCCCCTTAAAAGAAGCCGCTCTGGATTTTCAAAACCGCTACGGAAAAATCGAAAAGAATCCTTTAAGAAAATTATGGCTCCGGATCAAGAATTTCTACCGGAAACCTTGAGTGTGTTTTTATTAATTCCGCATCCCGCCGATCGCCTACGATTTTCCCATAGTGCATGGGAACGGCCTTCTTTTGCGGAGAAATCATCTCGATTGCTTTGAGCGCCTCTTCCGGATTCATGGTATAAGTACCGCCGATCGGAATCAGCAAAATATCCGGTCTAAGATCCTTCATCTCCGGAATCAGGTCGGTATCCCCGCAGTGATAGACACTCTCCTTTAAGTAGATTATATAGCCGACCCAGTTATTGGCCCTGGGATGAAAGGGCTTGTCGGTATTATAAGCAGGAACGGTTTTGAAACTGATCCCGGGATTGTATTCCTGACCGGGTTTAACCTCGATCATCCTGGCTGCAAGCGAGCGCACTTTTTCAGCGCAGTCAGGAGGGGCGATAATTACCGTTTTGTTCGGGTCGGAAATCTTCCTGATATCTTCCGGTGAACAGTGATCGTAATGATCATGAGTGATGAAAATGAAATCGCATCTCTCATTTTTTTTAATCTCGTAGGGATCGATCCCGATGCTGATTTCATCCTCGATTATAAATGAGGCATGGCCCAGAAAGCGAATCTTCATGATTACTTCCTTCTGAATATTCTTTTAAGGATTCTGATAATGAAATTTAGAATCCGGCGAAAGAGGGACGGTTTGCTCAGTTTTTCCAGGCGGGAAAATCCTTCGGCGAGCTCTTCGGGGGAGAGATCGCGCCGCTGTATATTCTCTTCGAGCTCCATTTCCATCTTATCCTGTTCGTTATCCCGGTCGACGATAACGGCATTAATGGAGTGCCAACCCAGCAGCCTGGCTGATTCAAGCCTCCTGTGCCCGGCGATGAGCTCATATTTGCGATTAATAATAATCGGACTCAACTGGCCGTATTTTTTCATGCTCTCCATGAGAGGCTTCAGGTCTCCGAGATCTTTACGAATTCTCTTTTTGATTGTAATGGATACCGGTGTTACCTGCATACTTTCACCGATGATTATCCTTCCTGGATAAACTGCTGGTATTCGTTTTCCGAAAGAAGACCGGCAAACTCTTCCGGAGAGCTCATTTCCATTACAAAAATCCAGCCTTCACCGAGAGGGTCGTCATTGATTATCAGGCAGTTTTCTCCATTTTCTAACTTCTTGTTGATCTCCACGATCTTACCGGAGACCGGAGCATAAATCTCACTGGAGGACTTCATCGAATCCAGCAGACAGACAGGGTCGCCCTGGTTTACTTTTTTACCGAGCGCCGGCAGCTCTACAAAGGCGATGTCTCCGAGCTCGGATTGGGCAAAATCCGAGAGGCCCACTCTTACCAGGTGTCCCTTCCGGCTGGCCCATTCATGATCCCTGGTATAGCGAATATTTTCATGGTCTTCCACGAACTACCAATCCTTAAAAAATCCTGTATTAGTCCAATAACGGATTAAGTGAATCTGCCGGCTCATCTACCAGGGCTTCTTCCAGATCTTCCAGCAGTGAAATGTCTATCTCCGGCGGTGATAAATCTTCAAAAAGATTGTCGCCCAGCAGTATGGTATTTATTATCGTAGTTTTTACTTCTTCTTCACGTTCAGATTCAAACCTGTGCAGATCGCAAAATTCTCTGGGTTCCGTACCGGTCAGGAATATTTCCTTAATTACTCCGTCTGTACATAGCCTGGTAGGAAGCAAGCCGGATTTGGTGCAGACGGAAACTTCCATGATTCCCGACCCAGGCCTGATAAACTCCTCAACCGGGAGAAACTTATGAGCTTCTTTCATGTATTCCGCCCAGGCCGGCCCGGCAATGGTTGCCCCGGTCATATTTATTCCTAAGGAATAACCCTTCTCATCAAATCCAAACCAAACCGCTGTAGTTATTTGAGGCGTAAAACCGACTGTCCAGGCATCCGACCAGTTCTGGGTGGTTCCCGTTTTACCGGCAATCGGGTGGTCGAAGCCGCCGGCAAATTCATTTGCCGCATAGCGCAGGGTGCCTGATTTTACGGTGCTCTCCAGTAGATTAACCATGATATACGCTTCCTGTGGGCTCATGATCTGCCGGGCTTCCCCGGCCTTCATCTGCTTGGAGCGGAGCTCCTTTCCCTGCTCCAGTATGATGCGGCCGTTTCGGTCTTCCACGTAACGGATGGCCAGCGGCTCCACGGCCCGGCCCTGATTTGGGAAGGTCGCAAAGGCCCTGGCCATCTGCAGCGGCGAAACCGTTATAATTCCCAGGCCCAGGGGATATTTGCGGGGAAATACTCTTTCGATTTCGGCCGGGTCGGTGAAGCCAAGCATTCTACTGGCCCGGGTTATAGCCGCGTCAAAGCCTATAATATCCAGCACTTTCAGGGAGGGCACGTTCATTGAATGAGCCAGCGCCTGGCGGAGCAGCACCCTTCCTTTCCACTCGCCCTTATAATTGAGCGGGATATAAGGGGTGCCGTCATCGTTCCAGAACATGACCGGTTTATCCACGATCATAGAGGCCGGGGTCAATTTTCTCGAGCTGATGGCCGCGGAATAGTAAAGCGGCTTAAATGCGGATCCCGGCTGTACTTTTGACTGCACCGCCCTGTTGAACTGGTTGCTGCTTTCAAACTTTCTTCCGCCCACCATCGCTATGATGTGACCTGTCTTGGAATCGATACTGATCAGGGCGCCTTCAACCCGGGTTTTCTTATTTATTCTGGATTCTCTTGAATACCCCAGGCGGGAGACATTTTTCAGATCATCCATACCGAAGAGAGAAGCGAATATGTCTGAAATGGGGTTTAATTCCTTAAGAAAAAACTTTTTAGCCCTTTCTTTTTGTTTGCTGCCGGCGAACCGGATGTCTTCAATACTAAATGTAAGGGACAGGAGATCGACAATCGGGAGGAAATTATTGTCCGCGAAAGAGATCCTTCTTTCCGACTGCGACTGCCGCTGGTAATTCACTTTTCTTATCCATTTTTCCATGACCCGGTCGGCGACCTCCTGTCGTTCAAGGTCCAGGGTCGTATGGACTACCAGTCCTTCCTTGTAAAGGTCCATTGAACCCAGGAGCTGTTCTTCCATTCGCTGGCGGACATATTCCGAAAAGTAACGGGCTTTATCTTCCCTTTCGGTCCAGGCGGTGGTCCTATTGCTCCTGGTGTAGTCGTAGTCATCCCAGTATTCCTGAAAGGACCGATCCGCTTCTTCCTGGTCCACAAAACCGAGCTTGACCATCTGGTCTAAAATTGTTCGCTGGATTTTCCGGGCCCGGTTGGGATGATTGATCGGAGAGTAACGACTCGGATTGGCCAGTTGAATCACCAGCATTACCGATTCGGCAAGGGTAATGTCCTGTATGGAGTGGTCAAAGTAGAATTGTGAGGCCGTTTCCACACCGTAGGTATTGTGGCCGAAATACATCAGATTGATATATTTTTCCAAAATCTCGTTCTTGGTTAGTTGCCTCTCCAGTTGAATGGCCCACCATAATTCGATTATTTTTCTGCGTAAGGTAATATCCGAACGATCGGTATAAAGATAGCCGGCCAGTTGTTGGGTGATCGTGCTTCCGCCCCGGAAGGAGCGTCCGGTTATAATATCCCGGAAAGCCTTAAGGATATACATTATCCTGAAGCCGTGATGTTCGTAAAAATATTCATCTTCCCGGGTCAGCAGTGCTTTTATCAGGGACCTGGGTATCTGGTCAATAGAGACTATTTCCCGCTTTTCATCCGAAAAGAATTGGGTAATCAGTTTTCCGTTTTTATCCAGTATCTGGGTCGGTAACGCGGGTTTATGCTCCCGCAGGTTTTCCAGGTTCTCAATATTTTTAGTCGCCCCCAGTGACAGTCCCAGGGTGCTGCCGATCAATACAGCGCTCAAAAACCCGATCCCCAGGAGAATTGAAGCGATTAACCGATTCCGGCGAGACATAAGCACAACTTACGCACCAGGAAGCTGCTTTGTCAAGTACTCATGCTTTGGTCTCAGAATGCCATGGAATCCGGATAAGACCCCCTGAAAAAAGACCGGCTCCGTAGGAGCCGGTCTTCCTTTTTTAACGCCGGCCGTTAATATAGTAAACTGGGAGGGGAACTATATCACGCGCCGACGCTAATATTATCGACTATAACAAAAATAAAATTAATCCTCAGTTATAATAATATCAAAAATACAAGAAAGATAGTAGCTTTTTCCTTTTTTTACCGTAAATCTTTTACTCACACTGTAATCTCCGATCTTAATTCTTACGATGTGGCTGCCCTCGTTTAATTGATATTTTACGGCTGCAGAGTTTTCCATTTTTTTGCCATCCAGGTAAACTTCCGATCCTTCAGGCGCTTCGATTGACAGCTCGGTAGTTATTTCCTCCAAAATTATTTCTACCCTGCTTGTTTTTCCCGGTTCTACGGTAAAAGTGGCATTTACCTCTTTAAAAAGAAGCGATTTTACTTCTAGATGATGCAGCCCCGAATCGTATTCACTGGCATCCGAAAGATCCTCGATCTGTTTTTCATCAATAAACAGCTCGATCGACTCATCCTCAAGACCGGATGGGTATTGAAGGGAAAGCTCCAGCAGGCCTTTGCTGTTCAGGATAGGCTTAATGGTGAAAAAGAACTTTTTATCCAGAAGCGAATTGGGAATTCCTTTCATCAGCGGTATAATGCCGATCAGGATGGGAAATTCTTCCGGTTTGATCGGTTCGTTTAAAAGAAAACTGCCAACCGGAAGAGCATCGCTCTTCTGCTCAGAGGCGGAGGTTGGAATAGTGACATAGATTCTGTTCAGAAAGGGCAGGAAATGAGAGAATGCCTGTACTCCGCTGAAAAATTTACCACCCGGCTTTGGCTCCGGAGTTACTTTTTTAAAGACAGAAAGACCGAAGCTATCAAAATATTTTTTCAAAGTGTTTGAAATATGCAGCTCAATCTTCACGCCCTGTAAGAAACGGGTGTTTCCTGCCAGAGAAACGGCGATCAATTCCTCCAGAGATATCTCAACCGTCCTTTCAAAATCCGAGTCCACTTCTAAATTAACTTCGGAAACCACCAGGCCGAGTATGTTTTTACCCTGGGCCAGGAGAGATGTGAATAAGAGAAAAATTAAAACAGGAACCGTTCTTATATTCATCAATCCTTTTGTCTTTCGAGAGGCAATAGGGGGACCGGGTCTTTTGAGCCATCTTTCTGCCGAATCTCGAAGTGAAGATGTGGACCGGTAGCCATCCCCGTGCTACCAACTTTACCGATGATAGTACCGGATGTGACTCTTTGTTTCAAGCTGACTTTGATGGAGCTCAGATGACCGTATAGGGTCTGAAACCCCCCTTTATGGAAGATAAAAACGTAATTGCCCAGGACAGAATCGGTCCCGGCTTTAGCAACGATGCCGTCCCGGGCCGCAAAGACATCTGTGCCGGCCGGCGCTGCCAGGTCGATACCGTGATGGAATCGGGGGTGGCCGGTGAAAGGATCTTTTCTCATTCCATAACCTGAGGTAAGCCGGCCGAGTGGCAGAGGAAAACGGAAAAGGATGTTCAAGAAATAGGCTCTTTCCAGGGTATGAAAGCTTTCTCCCAAATAAAATAAAAACGCCCGGGACCCTTTCCGGTCCGATATGATTACCCGTTGGAATTTCCCCCCGGGCTCGGTGCTCTGGGCCCGCAGTGAATACAGAATTTCCTGAAAACCCGGAGAAGGCGAAACCGGCACAAATATCCCGGGCATATTGGGGATTAGAACATGCTCAAGCTTCCTGAAGTCCGCTGGGTTTTCCACTGAGTTGAGGGTAGCCAGGGTGTCGTAAGGCAGGTTGAGCCTGGCAGCTATGGAAAAAATATCTTTTTCTCCGGAATAGTGATAAATGAAGAACCTCAGGGGAGGAAAGCTCTCCTTCGTGCTGGGCACGGCAGCGGCAAAATATTTTTGGAGGTCCTCCTGCAGCTGCTTAAAGAGAATATCCCCGGATTTCAATTCTTTTATCTCCGGATAGTCAGGATAAGCTGCCGAACAGGGAAGCATTAGTACTAGAAGCAAGATAAACCGGGACAGCCCGACTGAAGTCGGATGAAACCACTTCGGAAAGGACATTCCGGTCATCTCCCATATTTGAAATATGCGAGTAGGAGCAGAAATATGAGGGAAACGGAAACAGCCGCCAGGTAGAGACCGTAGACGTACAGCAAAACGATTCCATAGATGGAGAGGATATAGAGCGAAACACGTCCGATTTTCACCACCGCAGGCAGAATGATGTGTCTCAGGAAGGAAACGGCATTTGCGTGCTGTTTGTAGGAGCGGATTAAACGCCGGGTGAGGAGAAAGATAAGCAGAAAAGCTAGAACCGATAAGACAAAAATCGAATAGCCGCGGCGGTGGTGGGTCGAAAAAAACCAGAGAGGAAAAACAGCTAAAAAACCCAGAAATCCGATCAGTGCTCCCAGCCCGAGAAACCTGCCGGTTTTAAGCAGGAAATTCTTGAGATCAAACTTGAATCCTGCCAGGATTTGTTTCCCGGATTCGTGTAATGATTTCAACCTCATTCGCCCCGAATTTTCCTGTCAATTTGACGATAATAATCGGCATCTTCGACTCTTCCGGTCAGTTCCGAGGTTGTAATGAGAAAAGGAAGAACTTTGGCTATCTCCAGGGTTAAAGCCATGGTTTTATATATCTGGTACGATTTTTGGAAATGCTCGTAAGCCTTCTCGTACCGGCCGGCCTTATTATAGATAAATCCCAGGGCATAAAGATCCTTGGCAATGCCGATCGAATTTTCAACAAGCTTATCATAGTGTATGGCATTGGCCGCCTGCTCGAGTGCTTTGGGATAATCTCCTTTTTTGGAGTGGATCGAGGCGATCATATAGTAATTACTGGCAGCCTCTTCGAAGCGTTTCAATTCCAGGTTGATCTCCAGGGCTTTTTGAAAAAAATTGAGGGATTCGTCCAATCTCTCCAGTTTCTTGTAAATAGAACCCATATTATGATAGGTAATCGCGCCGTTTGCCCCGGGAAGCGATTGATCGATCTGCAGCATTGCTTCTTGAAAAAGCCCGAGAGATTTATCAAGCTGGTTCCGGACCAGGTAGACCTCTCCCAGATTATTTGCGCTCTGGGCGATCAGGGAAGGGTCATCTAACTTGTAGGCCAGGGACATGGCCTGGGAGAAATACCTTTCCGCTTCTTCCGAATCGTTGAGGGCCATGTAGACCTTACCGATGGAATTATATGATTGCGCCAGGCCTTCTTCATTATCGACCGAGATGTTATCGTTTAGAGCCAGGTTAAAGAAGCGCAGGGCCTCTTCGTAGTTGGCCTGATTGAAATAGGCGTTTCCGAAATCGGTATAGTCGACGGCCCGGTTTTTTTTTTCGGTTATTTCATTCTTTTTTTTAGGGACGGAAGAGCAGGCTGCAGTGATAAAGGACAGACAGAGGATCAGGATCGGGGAGAGCCGGCTCATTAGAAATCCTCATCCCGGTAGCTTTGAAAAGTAGTTTGCTGCTCCTTTTTTTCCGGAATGCCTCCTCTGAGCAAAGGATTGTTCTTGACCGCTTCCAGGACGTCGTTACCCTTATCTAAAGCGACTTTTCCCTTTTCCAAAATTCCCGTAATCTGGGGTTGAGTGCTGTTGACAAAATTGCCGAACTCGCTGAGCTGCTTGATAAAGGCATTCAGCTCTTCCACCACCTGAACTATCTGGTCGAAAAGGACATTGTCGTCATCGAGCAGGGTGGCCATGGACCCCTTTGGATCCAACAGTCTCCTGACCAGGCCGGTGGAATCTCCTAAAGTCGCGGTGGTTGCCTCCACATCGGCCGAAATTCCCTTTAGGTTCACCAGCAGATCGTTGAGATGGGTCGAGGTATCCGTTAAATCTTTAAGGATATCGCTCACCGGGCCCTTGCCCCTGCCGTTGACTGCGTCATCCAGTGAGACAATAAGACTGTTTAAAGAGGTGAGAGTGCTGTCGACTTTCCCGAGCACGGAATTGATGACGTCCTCTCCCTTGGGAAGATCGACCAGGTTTTCACTCACCAGTTGTTTGCCTTTGTCAAAGTCCAGGGAAGGGATGAAGGAGAGCTCGGTTAAGGGAGGCCCGATCTCTTTTCCCGGATGAAAACGCAAGCCCCCGCCCAGGCCGAGCGGATTGGTAGCCAGTTCCAGGACCGAGTTCGATATAATTTTATCGTAATAATTATCGTAGATGTGGAACTCGATATCAACCGTATTGTCCCGTTTCAGGGAAATCTTGCGCACCGTGCCAATTTCAAAGCCCTTCAGCTTGATGGGCATTCCTATGCTGAGCCCGTTGGCAGATTGAAACTTGCTCCGGAACAGGTAATTTTTGGCAAACCACCTTTGATTGTAGCCGATCAGGATGAGAATTCCCGCCAGTCCGAGGAAAGCCACGAGGATGAAAAAGCCGACGATCTGATCTGCAAACCTGATTTTAAATTTCATCGGTATTTAAGTCTAGCTCAACCCCCCTGTGATGTCAAGTCTTTAGCCCGGTATGTCCCCCCAGAAGATCGAGAAGATCCGTATCATAAGTGGCCGCCTCGCTTAAGACCTCGGAGAGAACTGAAATTATCTTCTGATCGGTGCTTTTTCGTACTTCGTCGATCTCTCCCTCCATGAGTATTATGCCCTCCTTGAGGATAATCAGGTAATCGGCGATCATGGAGGCTAAATGAGCGTCGTGAGTTACCGCGATGATCGTGCACCCTCCCTGTTTTAATTCCTTGATCATCTGCATCATTATCTCAAGCATTTCATGATCGATGGAAGTGGTCGGATCATCCAGGAAGAGGATGGAAGGCTCCATGATAACGGCGCGCAGGAATGAAGCCAGCTTACGTTCGCCAAAGGAAAGCTGAGCCGGGTGCAGTTGAGGAGAGTCATCGAGGTTCATCTTTTGCAATAATGAAATTACTTTTCGATTCAGCTCATCCGGGCTGAGATCGCGATGGTGAAGTTTCAGGGGCAGAGCCAGGTTGTCAAAGATTGTCTTATTGGCCCATAAAGCGGCATCCTGAAAAACAAAACCGTTTTGCTTGCGGAAGGCGAGCAGCGCTTTCTCCGAGAGCTTGAACAGATTTTCTCCTTTCAGATATACCTTCCCGCTTTCCGGAATAATGATTCCGGCCGCCACCTTTAAGAGGGTGCTTTTCCCGCAACCCGAAGGTCCCATAATTACGGTGCTCTTCCCCTGGGGAATGGTTACGTTTGCACCGCTCAAAACCTCGAAGTTTCCGGAGCGGACGACTACATTTTCCAATTGAATCAGTTTTTCCATAAACTAACTTAAAGATAATAAATCAGGGTGATTAAGGCATCTGCAAGTATGCATAGTACAACCCCCTGGCCGACCGCCTTGATGGCAATTTGCGGAATCTCCGTCGAAGATATCTTCACCTTAAAGCCCTGAAAAATAGCCACAAAGGAGATGATGATGCCGAAAACGAGACTCTTTATCAGAGAGGAGACAATATCTATGACCTGGATAGAGCTCAAAAGATTTCGAAAATAATCGATAAACTGAATGGGTTGAATGAGTTTTGTAATTATGAATGACCCGAATAACCCGAAAAAATTAAAATATACGGTGAGCAGAATCATGGAAAAAGTGACTCCCAGGAACCTGGGAACCACCAGGTAAGAGATCGGATTGATGCCGACGGAAAGATAGGCTTCGATTTCATGGGAGATCACCATATTGCCGAGCTCAGTGGCAATCGCCGTGCCGGAGCGGGCGATAATAATGAACGCGGTTAGAATGGGTCCCAGTTCCCTGGTGATGACGATGATCAATATGGTATATATCAATTGACCCTGACCGAACCTGGGCAGGATTGATTTTCCCTGCACAATAATAACCGCGCCCAGAGACAGTGAAATCAGGGAGATGATGCCGATAGCTTCCACCGCCGTGAAAAGGATCTGCAAAACCAGCACTCGAAAACCGACCTGTCTTCGCTTGATAAAGAAAAATGATTCTTTGAAGATGTTCAACAGGAAACCGGTGGAGTATAAAAAACCTTTGAGTCGAGTATTAAACCATTGTCCTAATTCACCAACCATGTTATTCAAACTTGATACCGCACTGACTGCACCTGTATTCAAAGATCGGCACCTAAACCTCTCTTTACATTTATTGATTTATTATCTTTGCATATCGGGCAGAATATTTCAATATTTTATTTCTGAAAGGTTGGCAGGTGAGTCCGATAATAGAAGAAGATTGACAGGAGTATATTCAAGTTTTACACTATTTTTTTAAAGATTTTTCAGTCACTGCGGCAGAAGCCGAAGGTGCCCGCAGGGTAGCGTAGATGCACTGTAGCGCAGAAAGGACCGTTCATGCTGCATAAATATTCCCTAAGCGGAATGACGATTGTCTCGCCCCAGGAAATCACTCCCCGGGGGAGTATCAAGATCGAACGGAAATGCATTGAGCAGGATGGAAAGAGATCCGCTTACAACGTTCATTTTAAAGATGAAGCATTCTGCTATCCGGGCCTGATCAATGTGCACGATCATTTACGCGGCGATTACCTGCCCCGGATAGGACCGGAACCTGGAAATTATTATTTGAACTGGTCTTATTGGGAAAAAGATCTTCGGGGCTCCCCGGTTTTGGAAGAGCGCTCGCATGTTCTTGCAGAAGACGCTTATTGGCTCGGTGCATATAAAAATCTCTTCTCAGGTGTTGTCACTGTGAACGATCATTTTCCTCATGAGTTCAATGAGCCCTTCATTCCCTTCCTGCCGATCCGGGTCATTAACAATTATACCCTGGCTCATGAGTGCTCTTCTTTCGATCTCAAATGGGGGGACGGGATTGAAATAGAGCATCAACGGGCGGTTGAAAGGCAGCATCCCTTTATTACTCATCTGGAAGAGGGATTTGACGAAGAATCCCAGCGGGGAATCGAGATCCTGGAAGAGCTGGACTGCCTGGACCGCCACGGATTGTTCGTGCACTGCATCGGTTTTTCAGACTGGGATATCGAGAAGACTAAGGAGGCGGGGGCGAGCATTGCCTGGTGTCCTGCTTCCAATCTGTTCATGTTTAACCTGACCTGTAAGATACGAAAAATGATCAAGGCCGGCATCAACGTCTGCCTGGGCACCGACTCCACTCATACCGGCTCGATTAATCTCCTGGAAGAAATGCGATTTGCCCGCCAGACCTATCGTAATTTATACGGAGAAGATCTGGAGGCCAAAAGAATCACGGAAATGGTAACCGTTAATCCGGCCAGGGCTTTCTGGATGCAGAATAGAATCGGTAGTATCGAAAATGGCAAGAAAGCGGACCTGCTGATCCTTAAACCGCGCGAATCGGACCCCTATGAAGCCCTGATTCAAGCAGAGATTGAGGACATTGATCTTCTTATTATGGAAGGGATGCCCATCTACGGTTCGGATAAATTCGAGGAGCTCTTTGCCATGCGAGGCGTTGAATATACCCGGGTAAAGGTCCGGGACCGGAATAAGCTGGTGAAAGGCGATCCGGCCGGGCTTCTTGAAAAAGTGAGAAAAGCCGTGGGTTTTAAAAAGGTTCTTGATTATATGCCGTTGGACGATTAGTCTAAATTATTAGGAGTGCAATTGTCACCCAAAGCGATTCATTATAAGCCGAACTCAATCATTTTTTTCAAGGGAGACGTGAGCGATAAGGTTTTTATTCTGAACTCCGGGAAGGTCAGCCTGAATTATACGGATATTGAAACCGGGCAGGAGATTCACGATCTCATAAAAACGGGCGAGTTTTTCGGGGTCAAGTCCGCCCTGGGACGCTACCAGCGGGAAGAAACAGCCCTGGTATTGCAGGATTCCAACGTAATCGCTTTCACGGTCCCCGAGTTCGAGCAGCTTGCCGCGCAAAACACCCGGATCATAATGAAAATGCTGAGAGTCTTCTCCAATCAGCTCAGGCGTATTCATAAACAGGTTCAAAATCTGATTTATTCCGAGGAACAGATAAAACCGGAAACCGGCCTGTTCAGAATAGGGGAATACTATCTGAAGAACAAGCGCTACACTCAAGCCATTTATGCCTACAAGCGCTATCTCACTTATTACCCTTCCGGAAAATATGCAGCGGATGTCACCAGGAAGCTGGAATTGGCCGAAGAGTACCTGCAGAAATACGGACAGGGAAAGGGACCGGATCAACCGGAAGCGGGAGTGCCGCAGGAGTTGGCCAGACCTGAAAAGTCCAGGGAACTCTCGGATGTAGCCAAGACCTACTACAATGCCGTGAGTCTGGTAAGCCAGCAGAAGTATCAGGAAGCTTTTATGGAGTTTAAAAAAATTGTTGTTTCCGGATATGATGCCGAGTACAGCGCCAAAGCCCAGTATGAGATGGGACGCTGTCTCTATCATTTGAAGCAGTACGATACAAGCATCAAGTCTTTTACTCTGTTGATCCAGAAATATCCCAAGCACCCCGAGCTTAATGAAGCGCTTTACTTTGTCGGAAAGTGCTATGAAGAGAAGGGGGAGAAATCAAAAGCCAGGGGCTTTTACGAAAAAATTCTTACCCTGCTGAAAGAAGAAGATCCTCTCTATAGAAAGGTGAAAAAAGCCGTTAGAGAGCTTATGGGAAGCTGATTATGGAATTAAATAGTACCATGTTCAACCGTTTTCGGGTCACTTTTCAAAAAGGTGACGTGATTTTCTGCGAATATGAACCCGGCGACAATTTCTACCTGATCCAGGCCGGCAGGGTCCAGATCGTTAAGATTATGGGTGAAATTGAAAAAAACATCGCAATTCTCAATCCAGGTGAGGTTTTCGGCGAAATGGCCATTCTGGAAGAAGCGCCCCGTTCCGCCACTGCCATCGCCCTGGACCCGATCAGCGCCTTAGAGTTTAACCGGGAGAATTTCGGGATTCTCATGCAGGGAAACCCCCAGATCGCGCTGACGCTTTTGAAGCTCTTTACAAACAGGATTCACGATCAAAAGAGAAAGTTCCTGATCCTGACCCTCAATGATGTGGAGGCCAAGATTGCCGATGTTTTTCTCATGCTGGCCGAGAATGAACCGAGAGATGCCTCGGAGGGTGAAAAGATCGAGTTCAAAACGACCGTTGATGATATAGCCCACTGGGCGGCCATATCTCCGGAAAAATGCCGCGAGGTTATAAACCACTTTATCAACCAGCGCCGGGTTGAGCTTTATTCCGACCGCATCGTGGTCAGGAACATCAATGATTTTGCCCGCTTTGTGAGTACCCGGAGGCGGCACCAGGAAAGGGAATAATCTTTATAGGATGCGGGTCATTCCCTTGCCTCGGGCATATTCGACCACCTCTTCCACTTCCCGGAGAAAAACCCTGCGTCTGAGCTCTTTAAACTCACCGGCCCGGTAAGAGGGATGGTACTGATCCATTATATTTAGCGTTGTATGGGTCGATATTCTTTCGGCAATAAAATCGATTATCGCCCTGGAGCGGGCAATTCCACCCGGCAGCACCAGGTGGCGGACCAGAAGGCCCCCGGTGGCAACACCGCGCGCGTTGACCTTAAGATCTCCCACCTGGTCGTGCATTTCTTTTAAAGCTTTCCGGCAGTGCTCCGTATAATTCTTAACGCCGGAATACTTTTCTCCTATTTCGTTCGAGCCGTATTTGAAATCCGGCATGTAGATGTCAACCAGGCCGGCCAGGTTCTTTAGAAACTTCGGGTTCTCATATCCGCCGCAGTTGTAGACAATCGGCAGCCTTAAGCCTTGCCTGCGGACCCTCTTGATCGCCTCAAAGATCTGGGGAGCCTGATGAGTCGGAGAAACCAGGTTGATATTTTCGGCGCCCTGGTCCTGAAGGGACAGCATGAGCAGAATAAGCTTTTCTTCCGTTATCTTTTGCCCGTAATCGAGCTGGCTGATATCATAATTCTGGCAAAAGGCGCAGCGGAGGTTGCAGGCGGTAAAGAAAATGGTACCCGAGCCTCCCCGGCCTACCAGAGCGCGTTCTTCCCCGAAGTGAAGATTCGCCGAAGAGACGACAATTTCCGGCCCCAGCCGGCATTTTCCCTTCTGGTTATTTAACCTGTTTACCCGGCAGATATTGGGGCAGACCTCACAATTTTCCAGCCATTCAAACAAGCCGGCCATATACTATGATACCTAAAATCTTGTTATTTTAGCCAGAAGTGGGACTCGAACCCACGACCTGCTCATTACGAGTGAGCTGCTCTACCACTGAGCTATCCTGGCTGCCTGTTTGCGTCCCAGATTATTACAGGGCCTGAAAAATATCAAGTAGACCTTGATTAAGGATTCATAGCCGCAACCGATAATGAAAGAGACATTAAAACAGGAGGGAGCCATTGATCAGGGGTCTTTACACAGGCGCCAGCGGCATGGTGGTGCAGATGCACAGAATCGATACCATTGCCAATAACCTGGCCAACGTAGATCTGAACGGGTATAAGCGGGATACGGCCATCCTCAAGGCTTTTCCCGAGCTGCTCCTGCGCAGAATGAATGATGACGGGGTGTATACGTTTCCGCTGGGCTCGGTTGATACCACGCCGATCGTCGGCAAGCTGGGCACCGGGGCAGAGTTGAATGAAGTTTATACCGACTTTAGTCAGGGAGCGCTCAAGGAAACGGGTAATTTCTTTGATCTGGCCCTGGAAGGGAACGGATTTCTGGCGGTCGCCACTCCGGAAGGGGAACGCTATACCAGGAATGGCGCCTTTCTTTTGAATGATGAGGGGTATCTGGTTACCAAGAACGGGGATTTTATCTCCGGCGAGCAGGGTCCCGTCAAGTTGAAAAAGAACAACTTCGTAATCGATCAGGACGGTGTGATCTACCAGAACAGCACCTACACCGGAGACGATCGCCGGCTGGTATCTCTCGAAGAAAATGAGTGGGAGAACCTGGAGCGGGTAGACCGCTTGAAGATCGTCGATTTTAAAAGGAAAAGGTACCTGAAAAAAACCGGGACATCTTTCTGGAAATCTACCCCGGAATCAGGGCCTGCCGAAATTGCCGCGGCTCCTGAACGGCCGAAGGTGCGCCAGGGATTTCTGGAGGGAGCGAATGTCAATCCTGTTACCGAGATGGTCCAGATGATAGAGGTGCACAGGACCTATGAAGCCAATCAGAAAATGATTCAGGCCGAAGACAGTCTCTTAGGAAGATTGATCAACGATGCCATAAAAGTATAGGAGAGATCCTTATGATGAGATCACTATGGACTGCTGCTTCCGGTATGGTCGGCCAGCAGTTCAACATTGACACGATTGCGAATAACCTGGCGAATGTGAATACCACCGGCTTTAAACAGAACAGGCCGGATTTCGAAGACTTGCTCTATCAAACCCTGCGGGTGGCCGGAACTCCGGCGACCGAGGTCACCCTGGTTCCTACCGGAATCCAGGTAGGGCACGGCGTGCGGCCGGCGGCCACCCAGAAAATATTCACCCAGGGAGCGCTGCAGTCTACCGGTAATGTAGCGGATCTCGCCATTGAAGGGGAAGGATTTTTCCGGGTCCTTCTCTATGACGGGAGTTACGGCTATACCCGGGACGGGTCCTTTAAGATCGATGCCGGCGGCCAGATAGTATCCTCAAACGGGTACCGGCTCATGCCGGAAGTCATCTTACCGGAGGAGTTTATCCGGGAAAGTCTCAGCATCTCCCAGGACGGCAGGGTAACGCTAAAGATCCCCGGGCTCGATGATCCTATTGAGGTGGGACAGATCGAGATCTATCGGTTCATCAATCCTTCCGGCCTTCAGGCGGTGGGTGAAAACCTGTTCAAGGTGACAAATGCCACTGGGGAGGTTATTACCGGGCGGCCCGGATTTGACGGCATGGGCAAGATCCACCAGCGTTTTCTGGAGATGTCGAATGTTTCGGTGGTAAGAGAGATGGTCAATATGATTGTGGCCCAGCGGGCCTACGAAATAAATTCCAAGGCGATTCAAACCTCGGATTCCATGCTGGCAACCGCCAACAATCTGAAACGATAGAAGGTATGAATGCCTTTTCGCCTTAACAGGGTCGTCCTGTTCCTTAATATTTTATTCCTGAACCTTTTCTTACTTTTAGGCTCCGGGCGGATAGGAGCGGCAACTATTTATTTGAAGGAAGTCGCCCTGATTGACGGACCGGAGCTGATTTTAAGCGAGTTGGCGATTGTGGTTACTCCGGATACGGAGCTGAAAAACAGGCTGACCGACCTGAAATTGGGGGCGGCGCCTGAATCTCTGACTCTGCTTCCTGTCCGGGCCGTTAAAGAAGCGGTCGAATCCCGAATTAAAGGGGAGTATTTCATTGTCGGCGATAGAATCAGTCTCATCCCGTTAAAGATTATCCCCCGGGAGGAGGCCTGGTTTTATGAGGAACTGCTGGATTTTTTTAGTGAGAAGGGAGCGGAGAGGAATAGGAGTGAAAGAATAGTGATTGAGATGATAACCCTTCCTTCTTTGCCTCCCCGGAGCGGTGAAACGCACGGCGCAGACGAAATAAGTGCTGAGCCTGGTTTTGAATCGGTCCGGGGCCCGCTGGCCGGAGAGGTAGAAATCAAGTACCGAATTCCCGGTGTGGTTAAGGGCGCGGGCTCCTTTCGAATCAGGGTCCGCAGCTTCCTCCCCGTGGCCAGGACCAGGATTAATCTGGAGGCGAAACAGAAGCTGGTCCGGAGGAATATTTACTATCCGGAAAAGGAAATTATCCCTTCAGAAGGTGAAATTCTTTCGGAATCCGATGATCCGGAAGTTTATGAGACGACCGTGAGAATTACTGAGGATTCACCCATTTACCTGAAGTATTTACGGAAAGAGCTCGCCGTTCGGGCGGGAGATCAGGTTACCGTTTATTTCGTGAAACCGGGACTGAAGGTCAGGGTCTCAGGCAGGGCTTTAGGCTCCGGAGCGTTGGGGGACAGTCTCGGGGTGAGACCGGACGGAACAGGTAAACGTTTCACGGGCCGTATTTCCGCAAGCAGGGAGGTTACCGTTGAAATCCCGTAAGAGATTGCCCGGCAAGTGTCTTCATCCCCGGAGGGGGCGTCTTCATCCCCGCAGGTGTCTTCATCCCCGCAGGGGGGTAGGGGTGCTGCTTTTCCTGTTGTTCTGTTTAAGCCTGCAAATTCCGGCCTTTTCTGTTCCCTCGGTGCGGATCAAAGACATCGCCTATTTTAAAGGGATTCGTGAAAACCAGCTCATGGGTATCGGGCTGGTCACCGGTCTCTCCGGAAAAGGCGATTCCTCCGGCTCCCAATTATTGAAGATCGCGTTGGCTAACCTGGTGGCCAATTTTGGTTTTAGCATTGAGCCGAAGGATATTAAGAGCAGGAACAGCGCCGTTGTCATGATCAGCTCTGAAGTTCCACCTTTCCTCCGGGCCGGGGACAGGATCGATGTCCGGGTATCAAGCATCGGAGATGCCCGCAGCCTGGAAGGCGGAGTGCTGCTGCAGACCCCTCTCAAGGGAGCAAACGGCAGAGTCTATGCCCTGGCCCAGGGCCAGATCTCAACGCAGGGTGCAAACGGTTCCTTAAAAACCGTAGGAATCATCTCAGTGGGGGCCATCGTCGAGCAGGATATTCTTTCTCAATTCATAACCGATGGATCGATCGCAGTTGTACTGCGGAATCCCGATTTCGTCACCGTCGGCGCGGTTGCGCAGGTTATAAAAGAAACTTTTGAGGACATTACACTCCGAACCGTGGATGCCTCCCTGGTGGAAGTAGAAATTCCTGAAAACAGGCTGGATGATCCGATCAGCTTCATGGCTGAGCTCGAATCCCTCACCCTTACCCCGGATGCTTCCGGGAAAGTAGTGATAGATTCATCATCGGGGATCATCATTTTCGGAGAAAAGGTCCGAATAGGAAAGGTAGCCGTTTCTTACAAGGCGATCAATTTGACTGTCGGCGCCTTTAGAACCGGTTTTGCGGCTGAGGAAGAAAAGAAACGGAATTTTGTCATAGAAGAAATCGCCACTGTAGAAGACCTGGTCAATACCCTGCAGACTATTGGCCTGGACACGGAAACTATTATCGGTCTTATGAAGGCCATCGATCGGGCCGGGTCTCTCTATGGAAAATTGATTATCATGTAGGAACGGTGGAAATGGAAATTGCAGCTAAAAATATAATGCCTTACCTGGCAAACCGGGACGTGGCCAGGGCAGAAAGCGCGGCCAGGAGAGCTCGGAATCCCGAAATTGATAAAAACAGCGAGCTTTATAAGGTCTGTGAAGATTTCGAAGCTATCTTTATTAAGCAGATGCTCAATGTCATGCGCAGGACGGTTAACAAGTCCGAATTCATAGACGGCGGATTTGCCGAAGAGATCTTTGAGGACATGCTTTACGATGAATATGCGAAAAAGATGGCCAAAACCGCCCAATTTGGCCTGGCAAATCTTCTTTACCGACAACTATCCCTGGGGGAATGAGCATTTTTTTGCAACATTTTAAGCCGGTTTGTATTAAAAAGTATACAGTTTATTAATCTGTTCTACCTTTTCACCGCACTTTAGTTTAATTCTTTTCATTATAAATAATTATGACACTCATAAGAAATGTTGAGAATGGCATGGTATTTGCATCTCTATAAGCAGGAGTTGCCCATGGTTGGAAAACGGGAAAAATTTCGGGAGGACACTTTAACAGTGTACTTTGAGCAAATTAAAAAGAACCGCTTGTTGACTTTTGAAGAGGAGCTTACCCTGTCCGAACTGATTCAAAAGGATGATGAAGAGGCGAGGCAGCAGTTGATAAAAGCCAATCTTCGCCTGGTGGTCAAGATCGCCAGGAGCTATCTTGCTCCGGATGTTTCTCTGCTCGATCTCATTCAGGAAGGTAACCTGGGACTGATCAAAGCCGCTTCCAAGTATGATTACCGCAAACACGTTCGTTTCAGCACCTATGCCTCCTGGTGGATAAAACAGTCTATTGTCCGTTCTCTTTCCAATAAACGCCGGGTCATACGCCTGCCGCACAGAAAAGAAGAGAAGCTGCGGAAGATCAATCAAGCATACAATACCCTTTGCCAGGCGCTGATGAGAATACCCACTAACAAGGAGATTGCCGAAGAGCTGGGAATCAAGCAGAAGGAGGTTGAGACTCTCCTCAATTTCTCCAATGCTATAGTTTCGCTCGATTGTTCATCCGCTAATGATAATGGAACCATTCAGGATATAATCGAGGATAATACATTTGATCCGGATAATGAGCTGATAAGGAACAGTCTTCACGAAGAGACAGTGCGCTTTCTGGAAACCCTGATGGAAAGGGAAAAACAGATCCTCTTGTACAGGTTTGCCTTTTACGGCGGAAAGAAGTATACCCTGAAACGAATCGGGGACGAGATGGGAATTTCACCCGAGACAGTCAGGCAGATCGAGATCCGGGCCTTAAAGAAACTCAAGGAAAGCGCCGATGGATTGAAGGAATATGTTTATAATTGATTTTTCCGGAACCGATTCTTTCGGCTTGATTGAACCGCATTTATAGTTAGAATTCCCCATGCCGAAGCAGAGCAAAAAACTTAAATCTACCACCGGCCGGAAGGCCCGGCCGAAGCGAATAATCATCTTAATGAGCGCAATTGCTCTGCTGCTTTTCCTGCTGCTTCTGCTGATTCCCGCCAGGGACTCACGCCGGAGGCAGACCGAGACGGCCATAGAAGAAGCTCCGGAAGACAGAGAGGGGATCCGGGGCCGCCCGGTTAAGCCCGGAAAGGGGATTGAAGAGCATCCGGTCCGGGCTCTCCTGGCCCTGGTTATCGATGACGTAGGCTACAGTCTCCGGGACCTGGAAGCCTTCCTGGAGTTTCCCGGCTCCCTGACCTTTGCCGTTTTACCCAATCTTCCCTATAGCGCAGAAGCGGCCCGAATGATTGTTGAGGCGGAAAGAGAATTGATTCTGCATTATCCCATGGAGCCTGTGAATGGGGAGGATGCTGGGCCGGGGGTGCTGTTGACCTTCTACAGCGAAGAAGAGATTGAAAAGCGCCTGGCGAAAAACCTCTCTTCCATGCCGGAAGCGATAGGCATCAATAATCATATGGGCTCACGTTTCACGGCCTTTGAAGAAGGCATGCGTCCGGTTATGAAATATCTCAAGGAAAACGGGAAAATTTTTCTGGACAGCAAGACGACCCCGGATTCGCTGGGATCGAGTTTGGCCGGGCAGGCCGGAGTACCTTTCTTAGAGCGGGATATTTTTATAGATTACGAGCAGAGCGAAGAATATATCAAAAAGGCAATCTTAAAAGGCGCCGATATCGCACTGAAGAGAGGCTCCGCAGTCTTGATCGGGCATGTCTATAACAGGCAGATCATTGCCGTTTTGAAGGAGATTTATCCGGACCTGGCCGAAAGGGGGATTCAATTCTCTTCTCTGAAAGACCTGATAGCGGCAAAAGGAGCGAGGTTGGATGAGAGTACTGGGGATTGAATCTTCCTGTGATGAATGCGCCGCCTCGGTAGTGGAAGACGGTAAAATTATCCTGAGCAATGTGGTCGCTTCCCAGGTGGAGTTTCACAGACCCTTTTATGGGGTTGTTCCCGAGATCGCCTCCAGAAAGCATATCGAATCCATAACTCCGGTAGTAACGGAGGCCCTGGATGAGGCGGGTTTGAGCTGCCGGGAGATCGATGGGATCGCCGTTACCTACCGCCCCGGTCTGGTGGGCTCTCTTTTGGTAGGACTCTCTTTCGCCAAAGGGCTGGCTTTTTCTCTTCAAAAACCTTTCATAGGGGTAGACCACATTCTCGCCCATCTCTACGCCCCTCGTCTGGAGCGGGAGATCGATTATCCCCATCTCGGCCTGCTTGTTTCCGGTGGGCACACAATCATTACCAGGGTTGAGAGCTATAACCGGATCGATATTTTAGGAACGACCATCGACGACGCCTGCGGAGAGGCTTTTGATAAGGTGGCCAAGTTTTACGATCTCGGCTTCCCTGGGGGGGTGGCGATCGACAGGCTGGCACAGGAGGGAAATCCGGAAGCTTTCCATTTCCCATGGCCTTCCCTCCATAAAGGTGCTCACCGCTTTGATGTGTCCTACTCGGGGCTTAAGACTGCGGTCGTGAACCAGCTCGACCGGTTCTGGAACAGGGAGTTCGAGAAGAGCAAGGAGAATATCGCCGCTTCCTTCCAAAAAACGGCTATCGATATTTTAGTGGACCGGGTGCTGAAGGCGATACAAGATACCGGTTTGCACACGGTTGTTGCCGGCGGGGGGGTGGCAGCCAACAGCTACCTGAGGCAGCGGCTTAGCGGGGAGAAATCGCTGGAAGTGGTGTTCCCATCCTTAAAACTTTGCACCGATAATGCGGCGATGATAGCGGGACTGGGATACCATTTGCTGCGGGAAGGAAAGAAATCGCCCTTAGATTTAAATGCGGAAGCCAGGGTGTCCGGCTTTCGAAAAACCTACCCCTGAAGAACGGTAAGGCACCAGGCTCCGTGTTCGGCGCCGGTCCCGCCCGACTGAAGTCGGATGAAACCACCTCAGAGCTTCTGTCCCGCTTCGGCCAGGCTCAAGAGGTCCTCATTATCTTCATAGAGCCTGGGATGAGGAGTACCCGGCATAGAGAGGAGCTTCCTTGAGACCAGGTCGATCGCTTTGGAAAAAGGCGAGTTGGGATTGCTAAAGAAGGTCGGTTTTCTTTCCAGCACGGAGCGGCCGACCTGGTCATCCTGGTATAGAAAGCCTATATATTCCAGCTCAACCCCGAGATTCTTTCTGGCGATCGTCCTCAGCCTGGCGCCCACGGCCAGGTCGGACTCGTTCCTGCCCATGTTTAAAACGACCCGGGGGTAAAAAGACTTTAACTGCCGGGCTGCCATATCGGCGGATTCCGGATTGATCTTGCCGAGCTCGGAAAAGAGCGTTGAGAAGGAGATATCGGTTCCCTCGATCCGGTTAGAGACAAAGCCCTGGATGAGCCGGCGTTCCTCACTCCGGCGGGGAAAACTAAGGAAGAGGAGGCGGTAAAGCGCGGTCTTTAAGAATCCGTAAGCATTAAGAATCGCGGTTATTTCCGGCGTGGTCAGAATTATGCCGGTAGAGGAGGTTAGAAAGAAATCGATGGTGTTGAACGAGGACCCCGAGCCCAGGTCCATGAGCACGTAATCGGCGATCAGGCTCTTGATGCCCCGGATGATTTTCTGCTTCATAAAGAAATTGAGATTCGCCGTACCGGGAAGAAGACAGTCCCCGGGTATAAAGAAGAGCCGTTCAATTTCCGTCTTAACCAGGAGCGCTTCCAGATTACTCTCTTTCTTGTAGATGAAGTTTCCCAGGCCCGGATAGCGGTTCTTTAAGCCCAGGAAGGTGTGAAGGTTTGAGCCGCCCAGATCGAGGTCGATCAGGATTACCGTCTTGCCGCGGGCCGCCAGGTTTAAACCCAGGTTGGCGACAAAAAGGGATTTGCCGACCCCTCCCTTTCCGCTTGCTACAGGCAGAAGTACCGTCATGATCTCTCAAGAATATTTCATAGAGGTTGAAAAATCAAGTTTATGGGCTATATTTTCACTATAGACCGTATGGTTTCATCCGACTTCAGTCGGATTGTTTGTGCAGGCCGGAGTCAGCGGCTAATTTTTTTAATTGCTTGACTTTCCGGGCCGATATATTTATCGTGAGTAAATAATTTTACGGCAGGGGATTTTATTTGCTGAGACGCTGTTATTCCTGCATACTGCTTCTATTTTTTATCACCTTAGCTATCGCTGCGCCTGTTCTGTTTGCAGAAGATTATGAGGAGAAGCGAGTCAGCGTCTTTCTGCATGCAAACTTCTCCGAGACCAGGAAGAGGGACATCTTCCGGGATGTGGTCACGGATGCCTTGATTGCCGAGCTCAAACAGGTAAATTTTACCCTGGTCCCTGAAGAGGAATGGCAGGAGGCTCGCCGGCAGGAGGGCATTCAGGACGATGACCTGGTGCGGGGTCCCGTGGTCCTGCGACTGGCTAAAAAACTGGGAGCAGATGTTGCCATCACCGGCTTTGTCCGCATTGAGGACAATGAGATACTCTTCGGAATCAAGTGTTACGACGTGGCCGGGGAAAAATTATCCCTCTCCATCCTCAAGGAGGGACCGGCGGGGCTCCAGGTTTACGGCCTGATCAACGATGCGGCGGCAGAGCTCGTTCCCCATATCCGGGAGCTCTTGAGGCCTCCTTCTGTGGCGGAAGCGGCTCCGGAGGAGAAGATTATTAAAGAAATTGTCTATCGGCATGAAACCGTGGAAATGGGCCAAAAGATCCAGGTTACCTTCCTTTCGGAAAATGAAGGGGCCGAAGTTTACCTGGCCGGCCAAAAGTATATCGGTGAGATAAGAGAGGGAAAGCTCGCCTTTACCGCCAAAGCAAATACCAGGCTCATTCTCGAGGTCCGCAAGCCCGGTTTCCATGACAGTCATCATGAGCTCAGCCTGAAAGAGGAAGATGAAGATGAAGAGCTCAGGCTGCCTTCGTTGATGCCGCTGGCCAGAAGCGGTCTTGAGCTGGAATACACTTCCTTCCAGTTTTTGGGCGCCGGCGCGGCTTACCGCCGCTACCTTATCCCGGATAAGCTGTACTTGAGGGTGGAAGATTATCTCTACCTGTCCTACCCATTTATAAACCCCGGGGCCAAACCGGTATTTCATAACGATCTGGAGTTCCAGATAGGAACCTATATTTTTACGCCGCCCGCCTCTCTGTTCCGTTTCGGGCTCACTACCGGGGTCGGCTTAATCCTCACCAAGATGGTGGTGCCCACCCCCCTGTTCATGGACCTCTATTGGAATATCCTGGACTTTTCACTGGAGCTCAACTTCAAGAAGCTGGTTTTTTACCTAAAAACGGAAGTGAAATACACTATTGGGATCGGGAATAACCTGCTGGGAGTGGGGATGATCGAGGGGTTCGGGCCTCTCTATAGCCTGGGAGCGATTTGGAAATGGTAAGAAAGATAATTGTAATCGGCTTATTGTCCCTGGCACTTGTTTCCTGCGGCATATTTTTTAAGACGCCCTTTCCGGCCGCTCTCTCGCTGGCGGAAAACGTGGTGGATTTGAGTGGGGTGGTGAGCGACAGCGGCGATCAGTGTGAGGACTGTTACTCCCTTCATTTGCTAAATGGTTACCTTTTCCTGGTCATTCAACGTTCGCAGTTGATCATCCTGGATACGAACCTGAATGTTTTGAAGAATTATTCCGAACCCGACGCCTTCGGCACCCTGGGGTATTATGATTTTTTAACTTCCGTTTATACAATCGGGACTATA
>CAZERV010000005.1:34795-50564 GCA_964514815.1 uncultured Spirochaetaceae bacterium
CGGCACCCTGGGGTATTATGATTTTTTAACTTCCGTTTATACAATCGGGACTATAGATTATAACGCGGCGACACTTTCACCTTCTGGCACAAACACTTTTATACAGGATTCACATGGATTCTACGACGGGGCAGTGGGCATTTATCTACGCTCCTGGGATGGGAATCTAGAGACCTGGGCTGCCATGCCTCCTCCAACTAACCAAATAGATCCAGGTACTGATAGTATCCCCTTTGATTTGAGATTGCATCAGCTCACTTTTGATCCCGATCCCTTGCCCGCGTTGTCTACTGTCTACCTGTTTTTCGGGCCCGATCGGGGTGACGAAGATTGGGTTGAAGTAGTACCGGTGCCCCTTCTTAATATTCAAGCCGGGGTAACCGCAGGCGTAATTCCTTTTTATCCTTTCGGCTTCCCCATCATCAACCTCGACGGGGTGGATGCCCGCACCAGCTACTTCACGGTGGACGGGTTTGTCGGCATCCGGGAAGGCGATTTCAGCAAGTTCGATCTAGCTGGGAACCTGAAAAGCCAGGTTCTGGGGAATAATGTCCGCCGGGAGGCGGCCGCCTTCGAGCTCAGTGGCAACTATTTTTACTATTACGACGGCGAGGCGAAAAAGCTCTACCGCTGCCGGACCTGGTGGTAGTAACGATGCGTAAAGCGGCTATCCTGACGGTATTATTCATAATCACTGTTTGCGGGCTTTTCGCCCAGGAGGTTGTCCAGGTTCCCCGGAGGTTGTATATCTTTATGGAGGGCCGGGCCGGAATAACCCCGAAAACGGCCAGGACGATGGGCGAGTCCCTGCTCATGCTCATCAGCCAGGCAGTCCGGGTCGAGGTGATCGAACCGGAAGAGGAGCTGCCCGTTCCGGCCGGGGACGATGAAAAGACGGCCTTTACCCTGGAGCAGGGCGGAGACGCCTGGCTGGAAGTGGCAGCCGGCATTCAAAGCGAGAGCATCGTTATCACGGCCAGGCTCTTTGATATCAAAGAGGAGACGGTCGTTTTCGAAAAAAGCCTGCAAAAACCGGTCAGGAGCAGGCAGCCGGATGACGAGTTCTGGGAAGAAGTATTACTGGATCTCAGGGATGCGCTGCCTCCTTTCTCGGAAGAGTTGGCTGTGAAAGAGAAGATAAGAAGGGTGGAGGAGATCCGGATTATAGAGCATCCCGAAGGAGTAGAGGTTACCATAAAGGCTGTGCCGGGCAGCCGGATTTCAGGTTTGGGTGAGGACTCTCCGATTGTGGATGCTTCCGGCCTCCTGACCGTGGAGGTCCCCCAATCAGCCACCTACCGGGTTCGAGCCGATCACTGGAAGTACTATCCTGAAAGCAAAGATATTTTCGTGGATCATGAGCCGGTGACAATTGATTTTAAGCAGGCGCCTGGCGCCAGGTTGGGGGTCGAGATTCTCGGCGGTTTTGACGGTTTCTTAGGGGCAGGAGTTTTTTATTACTTTATTCCGAATTATTTCCATGCCGATCTACGCCTGGTTAACTCTTTTTTCGGCTTAATGCCGCCTTTTATCAATGACAGAAGAAACGACTGGGACAGCCGGAACCTGGAGCTTTATTTAAGCCTGGGAACCTATATAAATACTCCGAATGCGGCTGTCCGCCTTGCCCTCTCGGCCGGGGGTATTATCCGCCTTCACTTTCCGGAAAAGGGAAAGGGGCGTTTGCATCCCGTCTTTCCGTACGGCTGGACCGCGGGTCTCATGTTTGAGTTTTCCATACTAAAAAGATTAAAGTTCTTTTTGGAGTGGGTTCCGGAAATGTACCTGATCTCGGCCGGGGACTGGGCTTCTCTTATCTACCTGGGCAGTCCTTATGAATCCTATGACAATGAACCGTGGCGGGATCATACCCTGTTGGGCCCTTTTGCCTTACAATTAAACAGGGTAAACCTGGGACTCCGCTATCATTTCTAACAAATCAATCGTCTTGACCTGTCAAGTATTCCATAATAGTATTTTTTGCATAGAGGAGAAGCGATGTTTCGAGCCGCCATCATATATGCGCCCGCAGACGGCCTGGTAAAGGAAGCAGCGGCTAAAATTAAAGAATCCATCGACGGGCAAAAATATTCCGTCACAACTTTGGAGGCCGTCGGCGCAGCCATTCCCGACCTCGTTGCCTTCGATCTGGTCATTTTCGGCACGACCGGGGAAGGCTCCAACCCAATTCACCCGGATTTCACGGAGCTCCTCCGGGCGTTTGAAGGCGTTAACCTGGCCGGACGGGTAGCCGCTGTTTTTGGGCCGGAAAGCAGGAAAGCATTAACTGCTTTTAAAAAAGCCTTGCAGGATTCCGAGATTACTTTGAAAGAGGATAATCTTTTTTTTATCGACGGTCCCGGGGAGCCGGAAAAGAGACTGATTAAGGCCTGGCTCAAGAATCTTACCGACCAACTGGAGGAGATACGCCGTGACCGGTGAGTATGATCTGGATAAAGCAATCCGAAAGATTCCTGATTTTCCAAAACCGGGAATCCTGTTTTATGACATCACCGGCATCCTGGTAAAGCCGGATGCCTTTCGCTATTGCATCGAACAGATAATCGATCTCTACAGTGATTCCGGAATTACCGGGATTGCCGCTATAGAATCCCGGGGTTTCGTGTTCGCTTCTCCCGTGGCCTACAGCCTGAAGCTTCCCCTGCTCCTGCTGCGGAAAAAAGGAAAGCTTCCCGGTGAAACTTTAAGAGTCCGCTTTACCCTGGAGTACGGGGAAGATGTGCTTGAGGTCCATAAAGCCGATGTCAGGCCGGGCCAGAAAATCCTCTTGATCGACGATCTTATCGCCACCGGCGGTACCTTGAAGGCGGCCTGCAGTCTTCTGGAGATGGGTGGGTCCAGGGTGGCGGGAATATTCGCCGTAGTGGGCCTGCCTTTCCTGAATTATGAGGAGATCCTTAAAAGTTACCAGATCAAGACGCTCATCCAATATCATGGCGAATGATCGGCCCCGGGCATCTTTAGCAAATGCGGGGCAAGAGCAGGCCCCGGGGAAGATCGAGGACCCTCTTTCCCCCCACCGCCGTTTCAAGAAAGACCCTGCCCGGATGGGCGGTGGTCGCTCTTCCAAGCCGGCTTGCTTTTTGTCCCGGCGGGAAGGAATGAAGTAGATCGAGGGCCCGGTCGGCCGCTTTTTCAGATACCACGGCAATCAGCACCCCCTCATTGGCTATCTCCAGTGGATTCAGGCCCAGGAGATCGGAGGCGGCGGCTACCTCTTTTTCTACCGGAAAGCCATTTTCCGATACATCGAGCCCGATACTCAAGCCGGCGGCGCACTCATTGAGGACGGCGGCGGCTCCGCCCCTGGTGGCATCCCGCATAAAGCGTAGCTCTTCTCCAAGTGTGGAGAGGGCCTGGCAGAGGGGAAAGAGATTGGCACAGTCGGAGGCCAGCCCGGAGCCGAGCTTAAGAGATTCCCGGGCCGCCAGGATAGCGAGCCCGTGAGTTCCGACCGGCGCGGAGACCAGGATAATGTCTCCATCCCTGATTCTGGTAGGGGTCAGGGGGTGGGCAACTATTTCCCGGCCGACTCCGGTGGTGTTGATGTAGATGCCGCCGCCTTTCCCTACCGGCACAACCTTGGTATCACCGCTGACGATTGAGACGCCGGCTTCTGCGGCCGCTTCCCGGACCGAATGGAGGATTCTTTTCAGATCGCTGATCAGAAAGCCTTCTTCGATGACCAGGCCGAGGGTCAGGAAAAGCGGTCTGGCCCCGGATACGGCCAGGTCGTTGCAGGTCCCGAATACAGCCAGGGTGCCGATGTCTCCGCCGGGAAAGAAAGGAGGGTCTACTACATAGGTATCCGTGGTCAGAAAAGCCTTTCCCTCAAGCGAAAATGGGCCGGCGTCGCTGAGCTCCGGAAACTCCCGGCCCTTAAAATAGGGGTAGATGACTTGCTCGGTCAGCTCCCTGGAAAGGGCTCCCCCGCTTCCGTGCTCCAGGGTAATCTGCTCATTTCTTTCTGCCGGGATCAAAGCGGATGGTCTCCATAGCGGAAATGGGCTGCGCAGGACCCTTCGGAGGATACCATGCAGGGACCGATCGGTTTCTCCGGTGTACAGGGGCGGCCGAAAAGGGGGCATTGATAGGGAAGAAGCTTCCCCTGGATAACCTGGGCGCAGGAACAGCCGGGGGGATCGAAGTCCCTGATTTCCGGCAGGTCGAAACGGCCGGCCGCATCTAAGGCGGCAAACTCAGGCTTCAATTGCATCCCACTTAAAGGGATGACCCCCAATCCCCGCCAGAGCTCATCGACTGGATACAGCAGCCTGTTCATGACCGCCCTGGCCCGTGGGTTTCCCTCTTTACGGACGGCCCTCGGATAGGCATTTTCCACCCTGTTTTCTCCGGCGGCCAGCAGCCTGAGGACGGCAAGAATCCCGCTTAAAAGGTCGATGGGCTCGAAGCCGGTAATCACACCAGGCACCCCTCCGGGCTGCTTCAGGAACTCGTAAGGCTCAGTGCCGAGAATAACGGAGACATGCCCGGGCAGAAGAAAGGCGTCGAAGTGCCTGTCCGGGGCCTTCAGAAGGGCCCGGAGGGCAAGCGGGACCGTCTTGAAGGCGGTATACAGGTAGAGGTTTTCTATACCCAGCTCCCCGGTATTGAGAAAAACCGAGGCGATCGCGGGTATGGTAGTCTCAAAGCCGATACCGAGGAAAACGACGCTCTTAGCCGGGCTGCCGTCCGACTGAAGTCGGATGAAACCACCCGGCTGAAGTCGGATGGAACCACCTGATTGGCCGTCGGCCTCCCGGGCCATCTCGATGAGCTCTGCCGGTGAATAGACGATGCGGACCCTTCCTGTTCCCATATAGCGGGAAAGGGACCTCCCCTCGGACCCGGGAACCTTGAGCATATCGCCGAAGGTGGCGATTACACAGTCTTTTTCCTCCAGGAGGGCCAGGGCATTGTCTATATACCCGGTTGGGGTGACACAGACCGGGCAGCCGGGACCGGAAATCATTCTCACATTATCCGGCAGGAAGGAGTGGATTCCCGAGCGTCTCAAAGCCACCGTATGGGTCCCGCATACTTCCATGATGCGCATCTCCCGGTCCAATGATTCCGCAAGCTCCCTGATCTCCCGGACGAGCGGCCGGGCCAGCTCTCGGCTGCGAAGGCTCTCTCTCAGGGTTTCCTGATCGTCCCTGGTCCACTTGCTTTTCATCATACCTCCGGCCCGGACCCGAGCTCGGATATGGCCCGGAAGAGCTTCAGTCTAACTTCTGCCTCCTCCAGGTCTAAAGTTTCGATGGCAAAGCCCGCGTGAATAATGACATAATCACCGGCCTGTGGATTTTCCAGCAGAGAGACGTCGACCTCTGTCTCCAGGCTGTCCTGTCTTACCAGGGCTTTTCCATTTGCGTTTATCCGTACAATTTCCATGGGTACGGCAAGGCACATGGTTTCCTCCTTTACTCTTTTTCAGGCTCAAAATAAACCTGTCCCAGGGCTATTCCACCGTCTCCGGGAGGAACGGCGTTATTGGTATAGACTTTAAATCCTTCCTGTTCAAGCGCGGGCATGAGGAGCTCCCGGAGGAGCATGTTTTGAAATACGTCGCCGGAAAGAGCGATCTTATCGAGTCCGGTTAAATTCCTAAGCCGCCTGGCTCCTTCCAGGGCTCCCCGGGCTACAGCGCTGTGAAAAAGGAGGGCGAGCCGGCTTACTTCCCCGGGGTCATTATCCCGGCTAAAGCCGGATGAAACCACAAAGAAGCCCCGGAAGAAGCTCTGAGAGAAGCCTCAAAAGCAGCTTTAAAAGTGGCTTCTAAAGAATCTCCGCCGTATTCTTTCAGGGCCATTCCTTCCAGCCGGATCGGCCCTTCGCCTTCGTAGCTGATCTCTTTTACAAGGTCCAGACCTGGCATTCCATTTTTTCGATCAGTGCCGCCCTGGGAAGGGTCTCTCTTAAAAGCGAAGTGAATTTTTCCACCGCTTCCGGCTTACCCTGGACTTCCGCCAGCACTTCGGATCTCTGGTTGCGCACAAACCCGGTCAATCCCAAAGAAACGGCGCATCTGTAAACTGACGGTCTGAAGCCCACCCCTTGAATAATGCCCCGAAAAATGCAGCGCATTCTGATCATCTTCAGAGATTAATACCATTTAACTAAGTATTTTTCAATAATCGGACCTTACCAGGGGCTCATCTTGACGAAGCTTTAACAGGAAGGTAAAGTGGCCGTAATTCAAGGAGCGGGAAAATGAAAAAGGTCGTTTTGAAAGCCGTCGATCTGGACGGCTATTTAAGCGTTTCGGACAAGAAGACTATCACAGAGATGAACCAGAAATATGCTGAGGCGATGAATATTTTCTCAAGAATTTCGGAAGGCAGTGAAAGCCGGGAAATGCAAATTATCAAGGAAAAATTGATTTCCACGTACACCGACATGGGAAAAATGATGCAGGTCATTACGAAAAACGAACCTAATATTCATGTTTATTCCTTTGAAACTCCGGAAACGGCTCACGGCGAAGCTTCCCGCTTGATCGCCAAGCTCCGCAACGTGCGAACTGAGAATCCTGAATTTATCTATTATATTCAACGGGCTTACGAGCTTCTCTTCAACATGGCTTTCGGGGGCTCGAATCCCGAAAAAAAGAACTACATCTTTGTCGAGACGCCGGTCAATATTCCGGTCCAGAACTATGCCGTGCATAAAATTCCTCATATTGACGATAAAGTCGGCAACAGCGTGATGTGCGTCATGCTGAGAGCCGCGTTACTTCCTTCCATGATAGTATCCAAGGAAATACAGGAATATTCTTCCGATAATTACGTTACGCCTTTTGCCCTGTTCAGGATCAGCCGTGATGACACCAAGGAAGAGCATGACATGAATTATATTCTGGACCTGGAAAAGTCATATTTCGATTTAGACCTCCTGAACGGGAAGGATCTCTTCTTTGCGGACCCGATGAACGCCACCGGGGGCAGCCTGGTAACCATTGTCAAGTATCTCCAGGACCAGGGAGTAAAGCCAGGGTCCATTAAGTTCTTCAATGTTATTTCCGTGTTGAAAGGCTCCTTAAGAATCGTGCGGGCCATAGAAAATGCGGAAATCTACACCCTCTGGATGGACCCGAGCTTGAACACTAAAGCCTATATCATGCCAGGCCTGGGAGATGCGGGGGACAGGATCAACGGCGTGGACAGGCCGGACCAGCCACGGAATATAATCCAACTCATTGCCGATTATGGAGCGGGGATGGCCTCGCTTTATAGAGCCCAGGTAAGAAAAATAGAAGAAACCGTTTTGGGACATTAGGAATTGATGACTCTTTTTGCGATCCTGGGGATACTGCTTTTTACTTTAATTGTTCTTTTTTTCTACAATCAGGGTAGGAACCCCGGCGGGAGCCTGGCTTCTATTCTACAAAGGAATCCGAGTGAAATTTTCTTTAAAGGGATGCTGCATTTTGTTCCCGTTCTGATTCTACTTCTTTTTTTCAAAAGAGCTGTGCCCCTCTCTTTTAAGCCTTTCAATTTTTATCTTTTTTATACGGTAAGAGATCATTTACTTCCATTTCTGATCGCCCTGGCCGGATGTTTTTTCTTTCTGAGAAAGAAGGATTTTCTCGAGCTTCTTTTCTTTTTATCCGGTTTCTACAGCCTGCAGGCTTTGACTGGGGTTATCATGAATTACGGGCACTATGAGATGTATATTCTTTTTCTCCTCCCTGCGATCAGGATGTCCGTAATGCTGTACTTTGTCCTTCTTTTTCTGCGCTACCTGGAATGGTACGGGATAGTAAAAATCATCTTTTTGTTCGTTCTGTTCCTCATTCCCTTCGCCGGCGGAGCGATTACTTATCTCTACATGCGTTTTTTTACCGGTACCGCCTTCCTCCTGGCGGCTTTATTCTTGAGTGGATCTTTGATTTTTCTGTTGATTGAGCAGCGCTAATTCCGGAAGAGCAATCCCTCAGCTAGTAATTTCAGCAGTGTATCCAAATCGACACTGAACTCAGGCTTATTCTTTTTGCGGAAAGCGTTAGGGTCATTTGAGAGGATCAGGATAATGGCATAATAAAGAATAAGCGCGGCTTTTTCCGTATCCAAATTTTCGTTAAAAATGGCCTCTTCCTGTCCCTGCTCGAGAATTGAACGGATCGTCTCGACTCCCTCGGCAAAGAGATCCTTGGCGTTCCTGGACTTTAACCAGCGGGGCATGAGATCATTGCCCGGTTTGTACAGATCTCTGTAAATCGGGTAGTTATCCAGAAACCAGTTGTAAGTCCTGATAAAGATATCTATTTTCTCCATTGCGCTGGTGGCTTTTTTTGCTGTTTTGTTGTATTCATAAAGGAACTCATTGTAAGTCGCCAGCATTACGGCATTGAAAAGCTCATCTTTGTTCTTGAAATAGTTATAAAAAGTCGGCTTGGATATTCCTATTTCCGCAATCAAATCCGAAAGGGAAGCCTTCCTGTACCAGTATTTATGAAAATATTCCCGGGCTTTTTCGATTGTTCTTTCTTTTTTTTCTTCCATAATTATACTATATGCTCCGGCATGCTCTGCGTTCAGGCTCTATCAGCGCTTCCCAGGACCTCTCTGTTTTTACGAATCATCATCACGATCAGCTCGTCCCTGGCAGGTCCCAGATACTTGCGGGGATCAAAATTAGACGGGTCCTCATGCAGCATCTTCCTCACGATGGCGGTTAAGGCCAGGCGGCCATCGGAATCAATGTTGATTTTACACACCGCCGATTTTGCCGCTCTGCGGAGCTGGTCTTCTGGAACTCCCACGGCTCCTTCCATTTTGCCCCCGTATTTATTAATGATTTCAACATATGCCGGTAAAACCGAAGATGCTCCATGCAGAACAATGGGAAAGCCCGGTATTCTCTTCTCTATCTCCTCCAGTATGTCAAATCTTAGGGGAGGAACGGCTTCGCCTGGTTTAACCTTGAATTTAAACGCACCGTGGGAGGTTCCGATCGAAATGGCCAGGCTGTCCACCCCGGTTTTTTTTATAAAATCCTCCACGTCATCCGGGTTTGTGTAATGTGATTTTTCATGAGACACTTCATCCTCGATTCCGGCCAGAACGCCCAATTCCCCTTCGACACTCACATCATATTTATGGGCATATTCCACCACTTTCCCGGTAAGAGCTGCATTTTCCTCATAAGGCAGGGCGGATCCGTCAATCATGACCGAAGAGAATCCGCTTTCGATACACGATACGCACAGCTCATAAGTATCACCATGATCGAGGTGAAGAGCGACCGGTATGGGATGTGCGGAAGATTTGACTATCTCCATAGCGCCTTCAGCCATATATCTAAGCAGGGTTTGATTGGCATACTTTCTCGCCCCCTTGGATATCTGTAAGATCACCGGGGACCTGCTTTCCAGGCAGGCCGTAATTATCGCCTGAAGTTGTTCGAGATTGTTAAAATTATAAGCGGGAATGGCATAGCCGCTTTTCATTGCTTTCCTGAACATTTCCCGGGTATTTGACAGGCCTAGATCTTGATATTTAACCATACTCTCTCCTTGTTTCGATAATAACACTATTATAGTATTAATATTTTATGTCAAGTATATCGCCATACGTGGCCTGCTCCAGCAGTAGTGGAATGCTTATTGACTCTTCCATTTTACGGTGATAGCTTTCGGATGTGCCCGGCTCCGGAAAAGGAAATCTTCCTGTCCTTACATTCCATGCATTCCTCATGGTTTTCTTATTAACCCTGGTATCCTGCCGTTTTAAAAGCGATTTTCTCTTTTTCATGGATCCATATACCTGGGAAGCTCTCAAAAGCAGGAGCATCGAGTGGAAACAGCTCAAATCCCTGCTTCATGACACCGGCTACAGGATGCGGCCGGTCATAACTGAGCCAGGGGAAGATTCCGAGGCTTTGTTAACAGATACAATAAAAGAAAATAACCCCGGGCAAGTTTTTATAAGCTCTCTTTTTCCTTTTGATATTGCCTCCTTTGCCTCCCGATATCCCCAGATACTGTTCATCCAGGAAGCCGGCCCGGCTTCCTCTTTTAATCCGGGCAGCTGGAATCGATCGTCAGCCGGCTCGCTGTCCGGCGGTCTGAAAACGCCCAACCTGGTTCGGATAATCTACGAGCGAAACGAAGCGCTGCATCTGGCCGGAGAGCTGGTGGGGCGTCTCTTTGGGGACCCATCGTTTGAGCGATTTTTTCAATCTCATTTCAAGAAACAGTATCCCCGTAAGGCGGGCATACTGTTCTATAGCTTGAGCGAAACGAGCAGACTGGAAGCTGCGGCTTTTAAAGAAGGTTTTATAAAGGCTGCCGATCCCGGTCTGCTGGTCGTTCAAGAAATAGATAATCTCGAGGACCGGGCAAAGGCCAGGCGCCTTCTTGAAAAAATGAAAGAAGATGGAGTAGTCATCACCCTGCTCAAAACGTATACTCTAAATACTTTTTGCCTTGATTTCATGCAAAAGGAAGGTGGGTTGGCCGTTATTGAGGATTGGACGGGTTTCCGGGTATATGAAGATGTAGTGCTGATGTCAGTTGAAGAAGATTTTATAGATACGCTGAAGAATTTATTGAACACCCGGTCCGAGTCCGGTCCTGCCGGCCGGCGTGCCGCGTCGGTGAAGGGCACCGTTAGATTAAAGTGGGGAAAAGCCTTCGATCTCCCCTACGAAATTAAGAGGGAGGCGGATGACGGCCCATAATATTCAACGACCGGATTGGCTGCGTAAGAAAACGGTATTATCGCCGGCTTTTTTAAAGACCAGGAAAAAAATTTCCGATCTCGGCCTCAGCACTGTTTGTGAATCCGCTCGCTGTCCTAATTTATCGGAGTGTTTCTGCGAGGGAGCTGCGACTTTTATGATCCTGGGTAAATATTGCACCAGGAATTGTGCTTTTTGCGCTGTTGACCGAGGACGTCCTCTCGATCCGGATGAAAGCGAAGGTGAAAAGATCGCCTCGTTTATGCAGGCTATGAAAATTCGTTTTGGTGTGATCACTTCTGTGACCCGAGATGACCAGAGAGATTTCGGTGCACATCATTTTAAAAGAGTTGTACTGGATATAAAGGAGGCGCTTCCGGATGTGAAGCTTGAGCTCTTAGTGCCGGATTTCGGGGGCAGAATAGATTTAATTGAGATGATTGCCTCCCTACCGGTTGAAGTTTTCGGTCACAATCTGGAAACGGTTAAATCTATATATCCTTCGGTGCGCAAGGAAGCGGATTATGAAAGGTCCCTCAGTTTGTTGAAGATCGCAGCCCGCGTCCGCGGAACCGGGACTCTCTTGAAATCGGGTATAATGATAGGGCTTGGTGAAGGAGAAGACGAACTGGGAGAACTTTTCAGAGACCTGGCCGGATGCGGAGTTAATATTCTCACGATCGGACAGTATCTACAGCCCACCTTGAACAATCTTCCGGTAAAACGCTATTATAGTCCTATAGAGTTTGCCTTCTTGAAAGAAAAAGCGCTGGCTGTGGGCGTAGAGAACGTTATTTCAGCTCCTTACGTTCGAAGCTCATATCTGGCAGAAAAGAACTATCTTTACAGTTTAAAGAAAAATGTTTGACAAACCATATAGTTCAACCTATAATTCTTAATGACCTATGCAATAAGAAGGAGAATATAATGAAGCCAGGGTTAAAGATCTCAAGCTGCCTTCTCGTCATCACTTTATTGTTGATTGTCTCCGGTGTTTCCTTTGCCGAAGAGGTTACCGCGAACCTTGTTTCGAGTGTACTGCAAAGCTTTGATCCGGCGGATGCGGATGAGCCGGCAGCCCGAACCTGGGCGGTTTTTCCCAGTAAATTCGGAATCGATCAAGAGGGAAAAAAATTATGGGATATACGCCTGGTAGATGCCTGGCCGGAAGCTCTTTTTGGTAAAAACCGGAAAAATGCGGATCTAAAGGTTTTAGGGCTTCATGGAAAATTCTTAAGGAAAGGGTACAATTACGTAGAGATTGTGCCCGGGACCGGAGAAGGGGAAAATTTCCAACCCGAGCCCATTCCCTTCCCGGGAAGACCGCGAGTGTTTGATCTCTGGATATGGGGCTCAAATCACAACTATTATCTGGATGTTCATATCAGGGACGCCAACGGAATCATTCATGTCGTGCCGCTAGGTTCAATCAGGCACATAGGCTGGAAGAATTTAAATGCGACGATTCCGGGATCCATCCCCCAGACCTGGCAGTATATTCCCAAACACCGCCCGCTTGTTATTACAAAACTCGTGCTGTGGACCCGGCCGGAGGAAAAGGTAGACGATTTCTATATGTATATCGATCAGCTTAAGGTGCTGACCGATCTCTTCGAGAGCAGATACGATGGAGATAACTTATCCGAGGTAGAGAAGCTTCAAGAGGTCTGGGGCTCTCAGGCAGATTGAGAGGAGAAATGTAAAAATGAAAAAAACTTTATTTGCTTTCGTATTTGGACTATTAATTCTCTTCTTTCCGGTTCTTACCATGGCGCAAGAGATTGAGGGAACCCAGGCTGAAAAAATAGGCGTGGACTCCGCGCAGCAGAAGCTGGTGGAGATCTCAGTGACCAAGTTTGAAGATGCCGCCTACTGGAAGTCTTCAATGCCTCTGGATCAGGGATTGAATCAAATCAGAAGATTCAAAGGATCTCCGCTTGGAAAAGAGCCGATTGCCGGTGAAGAAGCCAGTAATGTTCGGGAAGCGGATGATTACGTGCTCGGCGCAAAAATATCGTTCTTTAAAAGAGGCAAGAATACATTTGCAGCATATCCCGTACGGCCCATTCCTATCGAAGGAATCACGAAAACTCTCTCGGTCTGGGTCGTCGGCCGGAACTTCAATCACATCCTTAAAGTTGTTATTGTCGATTATTATGGGATGAAGAGAGAATTGCCCATAGGCAAGTTAAATTTCATGGGCTGGAAAAAGTTAACCGTAGCCATACCTCCCAGTATCTCTCAGGATGAATACCATTATTCGAGCCAGAGGGGAATTAAGTTCATGGGTTTCAAAGTGGATTTCGATATTATGGAGAGCTTCGGGACCTACTATATTTACTTTGACGATCTGCGGGCCGTAACCGACCTTTTTGCGGAAGAATATAGGGATAGGGATGATATGACCGACGGCTGGTGATCCGAACCCGGGTAGATTACTTTGGATTTCAAAACCCCCTCCTTAAAGAGGGGGTTTTTTCTTGGATGAGACAGATAGTCCCAAGCTTGCAGGAAACCTTTTGACATGGTAGATTAAGCTATGAAACCTGAGCAAGAGCTGAAACGATTGAACAGGTTAATTCGTCAATTTGAAGCTGTCTACAAAAGCACTACCGATTACGACCAGAAAGATAGAGTCGCCGGGGAACTGAAAAAACTTAAAAATTACCGTGATAAAGTTACAACTTTTCATGTGATCGATGAAGAGGAGATGAGGGAGATCGACAGGGTCGACGAGTTTATGCACTTTCCTTTCTTAAAAGAAATAAGAGAAATTGAAAAAGAGAATGAAGAAGATTATTATGACCGGGAAATATTTCACCTGGACCTTTATCTTATTTTTTTCGAGAGAGAGTTTCTCGCACTCTTGAGTGAAACCAGGTGCAAATTGGATTTCAAGTATTCCATGGAACGGGACAGTTACTATCATCGCTTTGAATATATACTCCGGCAGATGCAGGATTTTGAGGATGATGCTGGGCGAGTCCGTCAATATCAGGGAAAGCAAGAAGAAGATATGCGCAAGAGAATCTTTAAAAAAAAGAGAAACTTGAATCTTGAAGCCGATCGCTTTTTCCGGAGCTTGATAAAATTTTCTTCTGAGCTACTGGAAGATATTGATAGCGAAGGATTAAAGTGTCTTAATTGCGATGAAGTAATTACTTTTGATAAAATTGAAGGAAATAAGTATCTCAAGGGGTTTCGAGTAAGAGAAGCGTTAGAAAAGTTGAATGCCTTTTGCAGGGAAGTTGTCGAGTATTTGAATGTTCCGCAGATCGAGGTGCAGGAGAGCTGAGTCATGCAGATAGATATTGAAGCCAACTCAACTATCGGAACCGAATCTTTTTTCGGAGGGCGCTTTCTGGTAAAAGGTAATATGCGTATTGATGGGAAATTCGAGGGACAGATTCTTCTCGTAGATCAGCTTCAGGTCGGTCCCCAGGCGCGGGTCAAGACGAGTATTCAAGCCACCAGTGTAGTGGTGGAAGGAGTTGTGATCGGAAATATTTCCGCCTCAAGGCGGATTCTCCTTCTCTCCACGGCCCGGGTTTTAGGAGATGTGAAGACGCCGGAATTAATAATTCAGGATGGAGTCATACTCGAAGGGCGCTGTACTATCAGCCATGTCCGTATCGATGATACTAAAGCCTGTATAGAATCCCTCTATAAGGGGAAAGAATCTTAATTGACTGATCTCTTTAAGTTCTTAAAAGAAGTCTACTTTTTCAAAGGACTATCCGAGCAAGAGTTAGAGGCGATTCGAAAAGTCTGTCATGAAGTCCGGTACAACAGCGAGGATATCATATTTGAGGAAGGATCTCAGGCCGACCGCTTTTATATCATTATTGAAGGCACTGTCGAGGTATGGAAAGATTATCATACTCCGGAAAAGGATTTACTTGCAGTACACGGCCCAGGCCAGCTTTTCGGAGAAATGGCTCTTATAGATGATCTTCCCAGAAGTGCCACCTTAATCGCCGGAGAGCTAACCAGGCTTTATTTCATAAGCCGAACTGATTTTCATCAGATAATCGTGGAGAATTTAAACATTACCCTATCGATCATGAAATCAGTCTCGTCTATGGTCAGAAAGAGCAATGAGACTTTTGTAGAAAACCTCAGAAACAGGAACAGGGAGCTGGAAAAAACCAACCGTGCTCTTGAAGAGGCCCAGGAAGAGCTTTTACGGCAGGAGCGCCTGTCGACATTGGGTAAATTTTCTTCCTTCATTCTCCATGATATAAGGAATCCAATCTCCGTGCTGCGTGGTCTGGCGGAAATGATCATTATGCACCTGGATGATAAGGAAAGAATTGAACGTAATGCTCAAAAGATCGTTCAGGAGACGGATCGGTTGAATATGATGGTCAGTGAACTGCTTGATTACTCCCGGGGTGAAATCAGGCTAAACATGTCGATTATCGAGCTGAACAAGTTTTTTAAGAGGATTTCGGACACCATAAGAGAAAAATTTCGGGCTCGAAATATTGAGATTCATATCGATATCTCTTTTACCGGTCCCGTTATTATGGATGATCAGAGAATGTTCCGGGTGTTTCTTAATCTGGCGGACAATGCCCGTAAAGCAATGCCCCGGGGTGGTATTTTTTCAATAAAGGTTTCTAAGGTTGATGAACAATCCATATTGATTACGGTGAATGACACGGGTGTGGGTATGAGCCCGGAGATTCAAACGAAAATATTCGAACCCTTCTTTTCCCTTTCGAATGACGGAGGCACCGGGCTGGGTATGTCCATTGTCAAGAGTGTCATCGAAGCCCATAACGGGGACCTATCGGTAACAAGCGAGCCTCATAAGGGCACAACCTTCACTATCAGGCTGCCTTTGCTTGCCTGATAGACTCAGGCGTTATCCACCCGGAATCAGTCCTTATCCGGATTTTCTTTGCTTGACTTTTTTCAAAAAAGATGGTAATTTTCGAATCCTGAATCACTTCCCGGTTGTGTAATTGGTAGCACCCAAGACTCTGGATCTTGTCGTGGGGGTTCGAGTCCTCCCCGGGAAGCTAACAAATGCAGCCGGCCCCTTAGTCTATCGGCTAGG